>NZ_CP012898.1:655500-983250 GCF_001310225.1 Pseudalgibacter alginicilyticus
TATGGCGTTTATTAGAAGACAATATTTACGGGATAGATATCGATAAAAATGCAATTGAGATAACTATTTTCTCTCTTTACATCACATTGCTAGATTACAAAACACATCCAAAAGAAATTGAAAATTTTGAATTTAGACCATTAAAGGATAAAAACTTATTTGGAGGACAGAAAGCAGATTTCTTTAATGAAAGCAATGCTTTCAATACATTGTTTAAAAAACAAGTTAAATTAGATTTCATTGTTGGTAATCCACCTTGGGGTATCGTAAAGACATCAAGGTATGTAGACTATATTACAGAAAGGAATAGGAAAGAATTATCAAGAAACTTAAAAGAAGAAATATCATTATCTATAGGTAACAAGGAAATTTCTCAAGCCTTTATAGTAAGGGTAAGTGATTTAATTCAGAAAGAACATAAGACCAAAATTTGCTTTATCGTAACAGGTAAAAACTTATACAATTCTGATGAAAGTGCTATAAAATGGAGAAAGTACTTCCTGTCAAAATTTAATGTGCATCAGTGTTTTGATTTATTTGGTGTAAATAATAAAGTAGCTGGTGGTAAGCAGATATTTGACAATGCTAATCAACCACCTGCAATACTATTGTATAGCTTGAAGGACAATAGTATTGCTAATAATAAAATAAAACATATTGTAGCTAGGGCTAATAAGTATTATTATTATTTCAAAACTATAGTTATTGAAAAGAATGATGTTAAGTTAATTGATCAAAACTTATTTATTAAGGATGATAAGTTATGGAAGATAATGTTATATGGTAATATTTTGGATTATTTGTTTATCAAAAAACTAAAAGATAACGACTTAACTATATCTAAAATAATTAGCAAATTCAATCTAACTATAAAAGGTGGTTTTAAATCTAAAGATTCAGGTATACCAGTTAACAAGAGAAAATCAACAAAAGAATATTGGAAATATGATTATATAGAAGTAGAAAAAAGCAAAGATTTAAGACAGTTTCAAGTAATCTCAAATAAAACGTTCAAACAAAAATTGGATGAACTCTATCTAAAAGGAGATATACAAAAAGATCTAAAAGTACCTCAAATAACAGAAATTTCAGCATTTAAAGGGAAGAAACTATTAATAAAAAAAGGTCTTGATAAATACTTAAATCATAGAGCGGTGAGTGCTTTTTATGATGGAGATTGTATTTTTTCATCAACTATAGCTTCAATAGTACCTGTTGATGGAGAAATGTCGAATGAAGTAGAGAATTTACTTCTTTGTATGTCCGCAATATTTAATTCTAAATTATTTACATATTTCCTTTTAATGACGAGTTCTTCATTTGGTGCAGATAGAAACAGAGTTAATTTTATTGAATTTTTAGAAATGCCATTTAAAGAAGATATTGAGTTATCACTTCTGACAAGGGAATTACATGATTTAAAAAAGGATGATTTTTTCAATGAAAATAGAGAAAAGATTTATTCAATCGAAAATCAGATTGAATATAAAATATATGAATTATTTAATATAAATTCTATTGAGAAAGAATTGATAAATTATGCTTTAAATATCAGTATACCTGTTATGAAGAGAGCTGATAGATTAAATAGTAATCATCTTTCAATTTTTGAAAAAATAACAGAAAAAAATCTAGAGTCTATAGGAAAATATTGTCAAACATTTATCAATCATTTTAGTTCGAGATTTAATAAAACGAATAAGTGCTTTATTGTAGATGTATATATCAATAAAAACTTTATTGCCGTTAATTTTGTTGTTTCAGAAGAAGTGAGAAAGGATATAATAAAATACTTTTTTAACTCTAGTTTAGAAGATTCGATAAATAAAATCGGTGGATTGGGTATGCATAAAGTTAGTACTTGCTTGTTTGCCCAACAAGATATTAGAGGATTTAATAGAAGTTCATTTTATGTAATAAAGCCTAATATTTTGAAAAATTGGCATAGGGCTATTGCTCATTTAGATTTATCGGAATTTATTGAGGCTATAGCAAAATCAGAAATAAAAAAAACTAATTAAGTAAGATGAACGCAGACAGTTTTATTTATTCTGAAGAACCGTATTATCAGACAAAACTATTTAATCTAGTAGGGTATTCTTATTCGGAATTAAAAAAAGAAAAAAAAACATCCAAATATTCTAGAAAAGAAATTTTAAAAAAGCATGTCCAATTTAAAGGAAATAAAGGTGCTAAAACCAAATTAGAACTTGAAGATTATTTAAGAAATGATTTCCTTAAAAATTATATTAACAACAATAAATCAAAATTTAATCTAGATTATTTTTATTTTGAACCTGGTGTTGATGAAATAAAAGATGGTGTAACAATAGGTAGTTTAGATATTAAAGTTTTATTACCAACTAATAAATCGTTAACTGGTGATGAATATTTTGCTATAGAATGCAAAAGAATTAATAAACTAGCTAAAACAAAAAAATATTATATAGATCATGGAGTTAATCGTTTTTTAACTAGACAATATTACCCAGAATCTAATTCTAAAATAGCTTTTATGTTATCATTTATGGAGTGTGAAAAACCATCACACAGAGAGGATTCAAATTCAATAGTAATGTCTTTTAATGAGCTATTGGATCAAAATTATCAGAAAAGTATTTTGTGCTCAATAGGAGATGTAGATTTAGATGTCAATATTGATAAAAAATATGAAATAGATATTTATAATTCATATTTCAGAAGAGATGATGGTAGCAGTATTCAGATTTATCATATTTTTTTAGATTATTATGATATAATTGATATTTAATCCCCACAAACCAAAACCCAGTTTTCTCGTTCCTCAAAACCCTCTGTCTTTTGGTTTGTTCCGCGCGCCACACGTCTATAGCGTTTAAATTGCCAAACTATTGCAGCACATTACAGCTTGTTTCATTCGTGCCTCATTTCACAACTATAAAGAGCTGCCCCAGGCAAAAAGCTAATAATTTAAACGCTATCCCAAAGCTAAGTTACATAACGGGTAGTTATGGTAGCATTCATTCACTTTCTGTACCATAACTCCATTATGTAAAATAGCCGTTTTCCAGCCGCACACTTCTCATTTCAATTAAAATTTTGAACAAATAAACATATTATAAAAGACCACTTTCCCCGCCACCCATTTCAGCGGTGTAGGTTACAGCAATTAGTAATGTTTGCTATGTGTCTGCGGTAGGCAAACTACATTCGTTCAATCCCTTATCAGGGAATCACTCTTTTCATTTCCCCACCTCAACACCGCGCATAAAAAAAGTGCACCACTGCGTTCAGCACTTCATTTATTTTTCCCACCGCTACAACATCAATAATCACTTCCACCTACGCATATTTCCCCCAAAGTATCCTAGAATTGAAAATAGGTGAAACAAAAAAACAAAAAAAAGAATGCAATGCTAGGCACTCCCTTCGTCCAATGCTTTTATGCTATAAAGGTCAAGCCCTACGGGTTTTGAAAAAAATCTCCACTGCAAAACTCAACTGGTTTTAACATCTTTTTACAATCCAGTAAATACCCTTTCTGTTTAATATTTTGAACTAATTAAGCAGTAGTATTTTTTCCAAAAACCTTGACAGCATAGCCTCGTTTCCTTAATGATGGGCTTTCTTTTTTCTGTTTTTCTTTTAAAATTTTATTGCGCGAAGCGTAGCGGAGCATAGAGAATCTTAATTTTTTAATTGGATAACTATGCTAACTTTTCAAATCAAAACCCACAAACACGGACAAACGTACTCAAAACCGCATTTCTACATCTTAAACAAAGGGTTAAATAGCGGAAAACCATGTAGAACCCCAATAAGAAACTCATTTGTTATTTCAACAGAAACAATTGAACAAAAAGAAGCTTTGTTTCAGCTATCATATATGTTGTTAGAATCCAAATACTATAATTATTATTTGAAAGGTTCTGTTATTCCTTTTATAGGCATAAATGATGTTAAAAATTTACTGATAAAAAATCATAAGTACCTAAAGCAACAAGATTTTCAAACAAAAATTGAGGCAATAAAAAAAGTAGAGGTCCTAGAAAAAGGTTTTCAAAATAAATTAAAAACCATTCAAGAACTAAAAACCTCCTTATTAAGATCCTGTAAATTGGAAAGGTAAATAAAAAAGGTTCAATCAATATGACTGAACCTTTAATGTTCGGTAAAGTTACCACACTAAAAACCGAACACGATGTTTATTTTATGATGAAGTCTATTTCTTAGACTTTGTAAGCCATTTTAAAAAATAAGAAACGGCAAAACTGACAGTGGCTCCAACAATAGCCAGAAGAACTGTTTTGAGAATATCTTCAGAAAAAATGGTAGGACTGATACTCAATAATGTTCCTGAGGCAGTTCCTATTTTAAGTGAAATATTTGTTTTCATTACTCAGAATTTATTTCATTTGCTGAGTTGATTTCTTTTAGAGCTTCATCATCAACAGTTACTTGACTTACAGCTGATAAAACACCACCAGCAACAGCCACATACCCTGCAATAGTTACAACCGTTGCAGGCAAAGCAATAGGAGCAGCAATAATACTTCCGCTTATAGCTAGCAATGACAAACCTACGGTTCTTAAAACTTTAAAAAACTTAGGTGTTGGTGCATTTGCACGTTTTGTTACATTCATAATTTTATATTTTTAAGTTCAACTTCCTTTTTATCATTTAGGTTGGTTGAGGTAATTCTCAATTCCACTTGTATATTTTTATCTAATATGGGAAAAACCAAATCAGTTAATTTCTTGAGTGCTTTTCTTGAGGAACTACCTTGACCAATTCCTATGTGTTTTGTTACAGGAGCAATACAACCTTTTAATTCTTTTTGAGCATGATTCGCAGGATGGATTAATATCAAATTTCGTCCTGGAACATTTTTAATATGAAGATGCTTTTTAAATCGTTTGCTATAACGCTTCTGCAAAATATATATCCCCTCTGGAATACAAGAAACACAACGTTGATTCTCTAACCAAGGCAACTCAATAGTTTGGCAAATAGTTTTACCGTTAAATTGGAGTGTTCCTTGTGTTCCATTAGGAAAATAAGTTCTATACAGTACCAACAACATTATACACCGCTATCAACTTTTACAATAGATAAAGGATTGTATGTTCCATTTTTAAGAGAATACATTTGTCCGTTAACCTCTTGAAAAAATTCAATACCCAATGCTAAAAACAAAGGATGTGTACTATTTGCTGTTACGGCATTGCTTAAATTAATAACAGCAGTGGCTGTTGTATCCCATGGTAAAATTGCCGTTTCAGAAGTCTCTACAATAGAAGTTTCTTCTTGAAAATCAACTTCAGCACCTCCAGAAATCACTTTAAAATGTGTTGTACCACTGGGTGCAGCAATCATATTTGATGGAATAAAAGAAGGAATCTCAACATCCAAAGTTCCTGCAACACGATCAATTGTACCCGTAAAAGGTGCAAATAAACTGGTGCCAAGTTTACCTCTAATATTAAATTCAAATCCTAACAGCAATTCTGTTTCACCATCAATTACGTTACGCAATCCACGTTCGCTAGTGCTATCTGCTTGAATGACTTTCACCATAGTTTGTGTCAATCTACTAACCATTCTACCATCAGAAGCATTCAATAAAAGCAATCTCAAAGCAGTTCGTAACACTTTACCTGCTTTACCCGCTCTACCAAATTCAGAACCATTTTCACGCGTTCTTTGAAAAGCCGGATCTGTTGCAATTCTTTTTGCATCAATACCGCCTTTTTCACGAGCCAAATGTCCGTCTTTGGTTTTGTAAAAGGTAATATCTCCAATAGTACCTTTTAGTTTAATTATGCCTTTTTGTCTTGCCATAATTTTTCATTTTTTGATTATACATTTAGAATGTTCAGGTACACTCTTTCAAACCTCATAAATCAAATCACGATGCATCAAAAACCGATTTACAGGAACAAATCTTTCATTTAAAATTAATAAACACAAGGAACTACTACCTTACAGAGCTATTATAGCCTAATAAGTTCTTTTTTACCTATTTTTACTTACCAATGGATAAATGATATTAAATAACTTTGAAAAGGCTTTTATTTCGTTTGTATGACATTCATGAATAAAGTATAGCAAAGCCAAGTTTAAAGTATAGATAGTATATGAAATTTGAACAAAAGAGAGTATGTATATATCCAAAAGACGTTCAAAGAATTACGGGTAAAAGTTATCGTTATTCACGATTACTTTTAATTGACATCAAAAAGCACCTAAACAAACAAGATCATCAATTCATTTCTGTTGATGAATTTTGCCAGTATACAGGGCTTAAATTTGAAGAAGTTAATCCTTTGATAATTGGATAAGCGTTTAAGAGTTAAGCCTCTTAAATAGCCTCTTTTTAATTATTAAAAACAAGTTCATTAAGTAGTTCATTATTTGGACTTAACACTTGTGTTTTCAGTGGTTTATTATTATATTTACACATATAATTTAATGTTCTTTATGCATATTTGATAGTGACCTATTTAATGACCTATCGAAACATATTACAGCGAAACCCTTGAAAATACTAGCATAATAAAGAGGAATACAAATCCCTCTTTCTCCGCTTAATGCAAAGCTCAATATCTTATGATATTGGGCTTTTTATTTTTTAGGACGTCAAAAGTTAGCTTTTGTAAGGGCTAAAAAATAAAAAGCCCGAAGGCTGCGAATCAGACTTGAGCTTTATTTTCAGTTTCGGAGCTTGCGGGATGCACGGAGTGAATCCCTTGTTTCAAAATTGTAAAGACTAAAAAGGAAAAAACGAATCAAGAACAATTGTTGTGTTTGGGCAAAAATTATTGCTTATTTATTCAATCGTTCATAAACTTCTTTCAATATATAGGCTCTTACTATATTATCAAATTCTTTGTTGTCCATGATTTTAGAGAAAATATCTTCATTTTGTTCCATTCTTCCTATCCACTTTTCTAAATAAGCATCGTTAAACCCAAACTTAAAATTATCTATAGTATTGTTTTTGGCTTGAACGGCTAATTTTTCATCCTCAACCATATCATCTATAACTTGGTCAAAAATTAGTTTATCTCCAGCTGTAAACTCTGTTCCAAATCTATTGTTCAATACATTTATAATTTCAGATAAAGCTTCTTGTTCTTCTTTGTTCATACGGATTCCAGCACCATCTATGGTTTCTAAACCATATTCACCTTTACTTTCCATAGCAATATTTTGTTCTGCTACACGTTGCAATCTGTAATATTCTAAAGAAACCTCATCACCTAATTGAAATCTATCTTGTTGGTTTTTTCTAGGTAACTTCTTCAATAAGAATCTAGAGTAAGTAAATAGTTTTTCTAGTTCTACATCACTAAACGGCATAATTTGCGTTAAAAAAGAATACAGTTTTGTAAACGTTTGTAAAGCATGTTTAAAATTATCTTGCGTAATTTCTGTTCCAATTACATCGTCTTTACTGTTTTCCTCTGGTAATTGCTTAAAACGTTCTATTGCGGGGTCTATAAACGCATTTAGTTTACCTTGTTCTTTAGCAGATAATGCTTTTGCTGATTTAAAGAACACGTTACAAAAATTATCAATTTCAGATTCCCAGATAACTTGACCTTTTTCAATTTCAGTTTTTAAATCATATAACTGATTTGGGTCTGTAGTTCCTTCAACGGTTGTTAATTCGTAATAAGGCTGAAAAGAATTTAGAATGTCTTCGGTATCATTTGCAAAATCTAGAATAAAGGTATCTTCTTTACCAGCGTGCATTCTATTTAATCTGGATAAGGTTTGTACACATTTTACTCCAGATAATTTTTTATCTACATACATGGTATGTAATAATGGTTGGTCAAATCCTGTTTGGTATTTATCGGCAACCAGTAATAATTGGTATTCGTCTGAAGCAAATTTTTGAGGTAATTCCTTTTCCTTAAATCCATTTAGTTCCACTTCTGTTACACCTTCTGGATAAACATCATAAATTACTTTTCCAGAAAAAGCTACGACTGTTTTAATGTCTGTATAACCTTTGTCTTTTATGTATTTATCAAATTCTTCTTTGTAACGTACTGCATGTAATCTAGAACCCGTTACCAACATAGCTTTAGCTTTACCACCAATTTTTTTAGAGACTACTTGTCTAAAATGCTCAATAATAACTTCTGTCTTTTGTGCTAAATTATGCGGATGCAAAGACATAAAACGACCAATAGCTCTAGATGCTTGTTTCTTATTTACCTTTGGGTCGTCTTCAATTTCTTTAGATAGTTTGAAGTATGTTTTATAGGTGGTATAGTTTTGTAGTACATCTAGAATAAAACCTTCTTCAATGGCTTGTTTCATGCTGTATAGATGAAACGGTTTTGGAATACCTTCTTTGTTAGGTGTTCCAAATACTTCTATGGTTTTTGGCTTTGGTGTTGCCGTAAACGCAAAAAAGCTGAGGTTGTCTTGTTTTCCTCTGGCTTCCATAGATTTTCTAATCTGGTCTTCGGCATCTTCATCTAATCCAGAATGTACATCTTCTAAAATAGCATCTTCTAATGATTTAGCAGACAATACTTCTTTTAACTTTTTTGTTCCTTCACCTCCTTGACTAGAATGTGCTTCATCTACAATAATGGCATATTTTTTAGCTTCCAGTTCTCCAATCTTTTCTATGATAAACGGAAACTTTTGCAAGGTGGTTATAATGATGTTAGAACCCGCTGTAATAGCATCGGCTAATTGTTGAGAATTTTTATCTATTTTTTGAACCACACCTTGTTTGTGTTCAAACTGGTAAATGGTATTTTGTAATTGGCTGTCTAATACTTTACGGTCTGTTATTACTATTACAGAATCAAAAACACGTTGGTTTTGTTTGTTGTGTAAACTAGATAATCTATAAGACAACCACGCAATAGAATTTGACTTACCAGACCCCGCAGAATGTTGAATTAAATAGTTTTGTCCAGCTCCTTTTACTTTGGCATCTTTGGTTAGTTTACGTACCACTTCCATTTGGTGAAACCTTGGAAAAATCATGGTTTCTTTTTTCTTTTTTACACCATTTAGCTCGTAAACTTCTACGTTTAAATGTAGAAATTTACCTATAATATCCATAAAACTATCTTTTGCCAAAACATATTCCCATAAATAGGCTGTTCTGTAGCCGTTTGGGTTTACGGGGTTTCCAGCTCCGTTGTTTGCTCCTAAATTAAAAGGTAAGTATCTTGTTTTTTTACCCGCTAATTTAGTAGTCATTTCGCATTCGTCTGCATCTACAGCAAAGTGAACCAACGTACGTTTTTTAAATTGAAATATGGGTTCGGTGGCTTCTCTATCAAATTGGTATTGCTTTTTGGCATTGCTAATATTTTGACCAGAAAACTGATTCTTAAGCTCTATAGTAGCAATAGGCAAACCGTTTAAACTAATTACCATATCTAGCGAGTTTTTACCTTTGCGTTGGTAATACAACTGTCTGGTAACGGCTAAATGATTTTTATTATATAAAACCTCAGCTTCTGGGTTTAACGTACTTTCTGGTCTAAAAAATGCCATGTTAAACTTTACACCATAATCTGTAAAACCATTACGCAATACATGTAATGTACCCTGTGTGTCTAACTCTTTTAATAAACGTTGAATTACTTTGTTTTCTACAGCATCTTTATGAATGTTAACTAGCTTTTCCCATTGTTTGGGTTGCGAGTTTTTAAGAAACGCTATAACGTATTTTGGGAAAATTCCTAAGTCTGCATTAAAATCTGTGGATTGCCCTTTCACATAACCACCATCTTCTAATAAAGAGGTTTCTATAGCAGTTTCAAACGTTAATTCTGTATGTATGCCTTTTGCCATTGGTTTACTTTTTTATTGTGCTAACACTTCTTCTCTTACGTCTACTTTACCCGTAACTACTTCACTAATTAAAGCGGTTTTGTATTCTTTTAGAAGTTCTATTTCTAATGAAAGTTTATTAATCAAATCACTATTAATATTTAATGTGAATTCTATTTTTTCAACTATTCTCTTTTGTTCATTAATCTCATTAGGAAAATCAACAACAATATTTCTTTGAGCTAAAAGCCCGACATATGCCCTCGTTGTTCCTTCACCTCCTATGAACTTCATTTCATTTTGAAATTTCGATGATTGAAAAAATAATTTTAGATACCTATTATCTAAACCATTTAAGCATCTGTAATAGGTTACTTGAGGTGTAAGCATTACATATTCAGTTGAAATACCTTCAACGATAGCAACTCTTCCTAAAGTACCTTTGTGGGTTAAAAGGATGTCCCCTTCTTTAGCAAATCCAATTCGTAATTTACTTGCTCGTTCTTCCGAAATATACTTACAATTCTCAAAGTCTATTTTTTCATTTACTAAGTGGTTAGCCATGATAAATGGTATACCATTTTCTGTATATTCAGAAGCAATAGGATGAAGTTCTCCATGGTTTCCATCTTGTTGTTTTAAATATCCTCCCATTATTAAATAACGAATTGGTACAGAATTCCAATCATCTTTAGGCTGTAGAAAGTTATCAATCATGGCAGTACGTTCTTCTTGTAATAAGCTAATTAACTGCTCTTTTTTAGTAATTAAGGTATCTAATTGTGCTGTTTTGTGGTTGAGGTAATTGGCTATTTGGGTTTGTTCTTCTAAAGAGGGAAAAGGAATATTTATATTCCCAATATCAGTAGACGAAATGTTAGGCTGTTGACCAGTGTTATCAATTAGACTTTCGAAATGTTGTTTAAATGATTCATTAAATATCATGTAATACATCCATTCTGTTACTAGATTATTACTTGGCTTCAAAACTGCATTTCTTTGATTTAATAATATATCAATATTTTCATCGATTATAGCTGCTTTTATACCAGTCGAAATAATTGGTCGCGTTAAAGCAAATACCAAATCTCCTTTACGAACTATAAACCTAGAATACTTGTTTAAAAAATCATTAGGTAAATAAGAATCATCTGTCCAATCAATTCTCATTGTTTGAATGTTAGATATTTTCATTACTCTAACACCTTTCTCTGTAAAATCATCACTTTTGAAAGAATATCCACTAACAATTGAACCAATATATTTTATACTAGTTATTTCCCAATGTTCTGGAATTTCACCAATCCATTCTACTCCAGAATCTTTGTATGTTTCGTATTTCTTCATACTAGTTCATCACCGTTTTAATTAAACCATCGGTTTCTTCTTCTAAAGCTAAAATATCGGCTTTAATTTCTGCTAAAGACCTCAACGGTTTGTATTGGTAGAAATATTTGGTAAAATTAATTTCGTAACCAATTTTGGTTTTCTTTTCGTCTACCCAAGCATCTGGCACGTGTGGTAATACTTCACGTTTCATGTATTCTTGTATATCTTCTTTTAACGGAATGTTTTCGGTGTCACGTAACTTAGCATCTGATTTAGGATTGCCTTTACTGTCTTTAACTACTTTACCGTTTTTCATTAAAGGACGTTCTACGGTTACTTTGGCATAACCAAAATCTTTATTATCAAATATTTTACAATGTTCGTTGGCTTCAAAATCGCCATACAATTTGGTAATGTCTTGTATGTGCTGGTCTGATAATTCGTTACGTTTATCACCTAAAGATTTACTCATTTTTTTAAAGTAATCTACAGCATTTATTAGTTGTACTTTTCCTTTGCGTTTTTCTGCTTTATTGTTGCTAATTATCCAAATATATGTACTGATACCCGTATTGTAAAACAATTGATTAGGTAGTGCTATAACGGCTTCTAACAAGTCGTTTTCAATAATCCATTGGCGTATGCTACTTTCATTCTTTTTACTACTTGGTGAACCAGAAAACAATGGAGAACCATTAAATACAATAGCTAAACGAGAACCCCCTTGGTCTTTAGGTTTCATTTTAGACATTAAGCTCATTAAGAATAAAAACGAACCATCACTTACAGAAGGTAAACCAGCACCAAAACGACCACCATGCCCTAAAGAATTATGTTCTTCGGTAACTTCTTTTTGTACTTTTCCCCATTTTACTCCAAAGGGTGGGTTGGTAATTAAATAATCAAACTTATGATTTATAAACTGGTCGCCTTTTAGTTTTACATCGTCTTTACTTTTTAAACTGTTTCCTTTAGCAATGTTATCTGGTTTCTGTCCTTTGATTAACATATCGGACTTACAGATAGCATACGATTCTGGATTTAGTTCTTGTCCGAAAACTTCTAATCTCGCATCTGGATTCAATTCGTTGAGGTATTCTTCGGCTACAGATAACATTCCTCCAGTACCAGCACAACAATCGAAAATAGTTTTTACGATTCCTTTTTGCGTTAAAATTTCTCTATCGTTCATAAACAATAGATTTACCATTAAACGGATTACTTCACGAGGTGTAAAGTGTTCTCCAGCAGTTTCGTTACTTATTTCAGCAAATTTTCTTATTAGTTCTTCAAACATATAGCCCATTTCCATGCTTGAAATTTGTTCTGGGTGTAAATCTATTTCTTGGAAACGTTTAAGCACCATAAACAGTAAATTGGCTTCGTCTAGCTTTGTAATTTGGTTATCGAATTCAAACTGCTCTATAATTTCTCTGGCTTCTTCTGAAAATCCGTTAATGTAGTTTCGTAAATTGGATGCTATATTATTTGGGTCTGCAATAAGTTTATCAAAATCAAACAAACTAGCGTTATGAAAATTATACCCAGCTACCTTATTTAAAATAGGGTCTAAGTTCTGTATATTCATTGTTTTTACTTGCTCGTGTTTTTTTAGAACCTCAGCTTTTGTTGCTTGTAAAACGCAATCTAAACGCCTTAAAACTGTAAAAGGTAATATTACTTTACCGTAATCACTTTGTTTGTAATCACCTCTTAATAAGTCTGCTATAGACCAAATAAAATTTGCAGATTCTTTTATGTTGTTCATTTTTAGTTCTTTTTTTATATAAAAATTAAGCCTGTTCTAAAACAGCCATTAACCTATGATTGAGATACAATTTTTCTTTACCTACTTTTTCGGAAGTTAAAAAGCCTGTTTCCTCTAAAGCGATTAAATAATTCCCTACTGTTTTAGGCGTTCCTAATTTTTCATCAATTAAAAATTGTCGTTTGGTGTATGGTAATCTAAATAGTATTTCCACCAATTCTTTTGTATATGCTTTAGGTAGTTTTTCTTTAATTTCAGTTCCCATTTGTTCCATTAGAACAGTTACGTCTTTTAAACGTTTTAGTCCTTTTTTAGCAGTGTATTCTACCATTTCTAGCATATACAATATCCACGATTCCCAATCGTTATTTTCTGTAACCTCACGTAATTTATTATAGTAATCTGCTTTGTTTTTTATAATGAATTCACTTAAATAAATAGCAGGTGTATCTAACAGTTTTTCTAGTTTTAGGTAGAGTAATAAAAGAATACGTCCTGTTCTACCATTACCATCACTAAAAGGGTGTATAGCTTCAAATTGATAATGCATTAATGCCATTTTTATTAATGGGTCTATGGTATCATTTTCATTAATAAACGTTTCTAAATTGGCTAATTTCTCCCTAATAACAGCTTCTCCTGTTGGGGGTGTATAAATAGTTTCTCCTTTGGCATTCTTTAAAGCAGTACCAGGAGTATTTCTAATGCTCGCTGTATTTTTTTTAATGCTTTGCACTATTTCAATACATAAGTTTGTAGAAATAAAAGGACGTTTTTCAATATCACGTAAACCATTCCACAAAGCTTCTTTGTAGCTAATTACTTCTTTTGTAGCAGGATTATCAAACTTTTTATCTGCAACTAAAGATTTGTATAAATCGTCATTAGTAGTTATTATATTCTCTATTTCAGAACTTGCTTTTGCCTCTTGTAAATGAATCGTGTCTAAAAATAATGTTGGATTTGGCAAATTAGTGAGCATACCATTAAGCTTTGCTAATGCTCTACTGGCATCAATAGTTTTACGTAAAACTTTAGTGGTCTCTAATGTTTTTTTAGGAGGCAATAGCGGTAAGCTATTGTAAGGTATGGTTCTATCGAAATCTGCCATTTTTAACAAGGGTAATATTTACTCACGTTTTATTAACGAGAGTAAATATAGTGAAAATTTACCTTTGTGGTGAGTACAAGAGTAAAATTTACCCTTGTATTTTCCGTTTTAAAAATCAGTTGATTTATTCTTCACAAGCAAGCGTTAAAAATCTGGATAGGGCGGACAAAGTGAGCCACTTGCGGCGGATTAAAGTGAGCATAGCAAAGTAAGTGCTCAAAATCGATTCATTTGTGGTTAAATTTAATATTTATTTTTCAATTTTTTGCGCATGGATTCTCCTTTAATGTCTATTCTGTGTGCATTATGAACAAGGCGGTCCAAAATGGCATCTGCGATGGTTTGTTCCCCTATAATTTCATGCCATGCTTCTAAGATATTTGTTTTGTAACAAACAGTCTTAAATTTTATGTCCGAGTAAAGTTAGCAACTCCAGTTCCCGATGTGGTTCTAATGCTTGTCGTATTTTTTTAATACTTTGAACAATTTCAATACACAGATTTGTACTTATAAATGGTGTTTCTTCATGATTCAAGTTAATTTAGCTAACTCTAAATCTCGCAATCTAATCTCCAGACTAATGTAGTAATTCCAAAGCAAGTAAATATGAAAATACATGCCTGTTTTAAAACTATTATTGCTGATTAAAATTTATAATATCCTTAGCAACACTTTTCGAAGTTGTAACAATAAAATGAATAGGCTTAAAAACGCCCCCATTACTATCTTCTGCGGAACATGCCGTTAATCCTACAATCAAATCCATTTCAGCTTTAAAACGAATTAAATCACCTTGTTTTGATGTTGGAGGCAGCACTTTTAGTTTGCCTTCTTTATCAAATTGAACATTCATAAAAATGTTAAAAGCTGTAGGAATTTCATCAAGATCAATATGAAATTGAAGCAAATTTTTATTTAAATTTTCCAAACAACTTGGATGGTACGAAGGGTTATTGTACATAATTTTGAACGTTTCTGGACTACATGGTGCCAACAAAAAATCATTTCTACCGTTAGTATCCTCTATTATCTCCATCATTTTTTGCGAACGATTGCTCCATAAAAAATTTCCTTTGCTTAGCAAAATAGTTTCTTCAAAATCCATTGTTTTCCCAGAAGAAATTTTTTCCTTTTTATCTGCGTTATTAAAAAGTACCATATCACTTACTTGTTTTCCAAGTGGATCAATAACTGTTAGCACATCTCCTTTACTTATTTTAAAAGCTGCACCCGATTGAGGTGGTATTACGTTTATAGAACTCATATTTTTATTTTTTGTTATGAAAGGGACATTTCCAATCTTTTTCCACGTTTCTTCCACTATATTGCTTTGTTTCTGCATCCAGACCAAAATCGGCTAATACTGGGTTTATAAACCCCTGTAATTCTTTATCGCGGCTACGGATTCTTTTTTTTACTCTTTCGTAGGCCCCCATTTCTCTTAATTTTTCAAATTGATAATGTAAATTAAAAACTATCGTACAATAAGGTGCTTTTCGTGCTAGTCTTGAACTTTCTGGATGCATCCCAATAATATAGAAAGCCTTATTTTTAATACTAAAGCTAAAATTAGGGTCATTAGGATCCGAACTTACACTTTCATCCCATGGAGCATCGTCATAATTATGAAGCCTTTGTAAAAAATTCCACAAGGCATTTTCAAACTCTAACTCCGTTTTAAATTTATTGTTTTTAAAACATATAATTAAAGACTGAAATTCTTTAGATTCATAATCATAATTATTTAAATAATTTTCAATATTTAAAAGAACAGCACTTATAATTTCTTCTGAATTAATATCATCATAAATATTTAATTTATAATTATCCATTGTAAACACGCTATTGGCCATAACACAAGGATGATTTTTATTAATGATAAAATGTTTATATTCAAGTTTAATATTATTTGATTCTTGTGGATTCATAAAAATTATTTTAATACCATAATTATTTATAATTATATGGTAAATTACCTCTTAACATCTTTTAAAATCCAGTCATCTACTGGACAATTATGATCCTTATGAACTACAACTAAGTTACCTGTGGTTTCAAAAATCACAGCTTTTACTTCTGATAATTTTGCAACGTTAGATTCTCGTAATTTAGACCGTAAATCACCTTCTGTAACCCTTACAGCCTTCATATTATCATGCAATAAAATTTCACCATCCATCAGTAAAGTTGGTTGATTATCAATAAACTGTCTAAACCACTTATAACGACGAAATGTTGCTGCTATTAATTGAAGTCCGTATACCATAATAAGACCAACACCTCCTTCCAAAAGACTAACAGACTTTGATAATATTGTAGTGGCAATCATGGATCCTACAGCAACAGTCATCGCAAAATCAAAACTTGACATTTTTGAAAAACTTCTTTTTCCTGCTATACGAGTGTAAAGAATAACGGCTACATAAATTCCGATGCTGGTTAAAAATATTAACAGCAATGAATTTGTTGTTGTATCAAAAAGATTACTCCACGCTTTTATTAAAATATCAGCTAAGTCTACCATAGTAAATAAAACTTAATTTAAACTCTAAACATCTTATTTTCCATTAACCAAAAAGGCATGTATAACACCTGGTATCCAACCAATAAGCGTAAGAATTAAGCTAATAAAGAATGTACCACCTATACCATGTTTTATAAAAACGGCTAATGGTGGCAGTAAAATGTTGAGCATTATAGTTATTAAGGACATTATTTATATTTTAAAAGTTTTAATAAAATTAGATATGAACCCCCATTTAAAGGTGCGTTATAAATAAAATTAATAACTCATATAAGTATAAAGTCCTACACTTTCAGGAATGGTTTTTATTAATTTAAAAGATTATGTCAGAAAAAAACTGATTAATTATATTGTAAGCTGCTGCTATTTTTTACATGAAGAACAAACTTTTTGATACCAGATTACTTGCATACCTAATAACGAAAGAAGCATCTCGTATAATAATGGTGAGACGTTTTTATAAACTCAAACCCATATAAGTAAACCCATATATATGTAGGAGTTAGTAAATTTTCTACTTCGTATTTTTAACAGATAAAGGATATGAAAACAAATAATATTATTTAAAGAAAAGTATATTCTTTAATCCATTAAAGATTGAATATTGATTAACGGATTCTGGCAATCCATGTATTTCTGTAGTACAAAAAAAGAGAATATTATAAAAATAACTGCTATTTTAAGCTTTATTGAGTTACCGTAAAAACATACTCAATAATCCTAAAATTAAAAATTATATGTAAAAGTTATTTGAAGCGTTTTCTGGAACACTAATAAGTTTTTTAAAAAAACTAAGAACTAACTTTTTTAACAATTTGCTTTTTAAGTTTTCAGATTCACTTATTCTATTTACTAAAAATAGAGGTTTCTGCCAAATTTTTAGGGCAACTGTTGTATTTTTCATTGGGTATCATTTTATGTACAATGAGAATTAAAAATAATTCTGATGCAAACTTCTTAAAAACTATACAAAAACAACTACACCCCTTTATCGCATATGTATGCTATTTTTACCTTCGTATTTAATCAATTTTTTCTAAAATCTCAGGTCCCAAACGTTTTTTATCTAAGTGATTTACTCCTTCTTTCATCCAAATTGGAGCTATATCTCCTTTAAGATAATAATCAAAATACTGTTTCATCCGGATTTGAAAATCTTTTTGATTATCCTTTTTACTTAAGTGGTGAGGTTCATTTGGATAGGATAATAAAATAACTTCTTTACCAAGTCGTCTTGCGGCCGAATAAAACTCTAAACCTTGATTCCAATCCACAGCACCATCACTAGTCCCATGAAGAATAAGAAAAGGCGTTTTAATTTTATGAGCATGATGTAAAGGAGATTGGCTAAGATATAATTCCATATTTTGCCATGGACTCACCCCCATTCTTCCTTGAGACCATTCTATAATTGGGCTATTCAAAATGCCTGAACTTTTATATGCAATATTGTACATACTAACTAAATTGGTTAACGGCGCTCCCGTAACTACTGCAGCAAACATATCTGTTTGAGTAACAATAAAAGAAGATTCATATCCTCCCCAACTATGTCCTTGTAACCCTATTTTGTCTGGATCGGCATATCCTAATTTAACAACTTCTTTTGCAGCACTTGTAACATCATCCAATGCTGATGAGCCGGGCATCCCCACGTCAAACACAATATCTGGCATTAAAACTAAATAGCCATTACTTGCATATGTAGATGCGTGTGGCCTATCATCATATTTGGGCATAGAGTATAAGTGGTGCATATGAGACATTTTTTCATAGAAATAGACAATCATTGGATATTTTTTATTCGAATCATAATCTGCTGGTAATGCTAAGGTAGCCTGTAATGCATGACCTCGCTCATCTGTATAATCGACTAATATTCTTTTTCCCCATTTATATTTAGACTGTTGTGGATTGGCATTAGTTATTTTTTTAGGTTTTTTAAAGGATAAATCGGTTAGCCAATAATCAGGAAAATCTTCAAAACTCTGAGCTTTGTAAATAAGCTTATCTGCTTTTCTTGCCTTGGTAATTCCTGTTATCATTTTATTTTCATAACATAACATCTCAGGTTTTTCTCCAAATTTAACTTTATAGTATCCTGATTTTTTTGTGAAATCACCATAAGCTGAAAGCAATAAAGGTTCCATTAAATCAAAAGTCTTAGCTTCTGGATCCAGTTGTATCAATCTAAAACGGATATTTTCATCATTACCGATACCTTGGGTTAAGTTTACTACTTCATCAGAATTAAGTGCAATGGTCCATAAATCATATTCATGATTTAGGATTAATGTATTCCCATCTTTAGACCATCCAGCTACACCATAAGTAGGTTTTTCAACTGGTTTATCATAATCTTCATTTATAAAACTTATACCCGTTTTTGCAGTTAAATTGGATAACTTCCCTTGCTCAAAATTATAGCCTATTACATCACCTTCTTTTGAAAAAAGCACCCACTCTCCATTTGGAGACATGCCCATATATCTATATACTTTTTCTGCTATTAATTCCTTTTTTCCTGTTTGAGTATTAATACTATACAAATCTGTATAACCTCCAGGTATACCTACGTTTTTACGATAAAGAGTATCCAATTTTCCAATTGCCCATAGACTATTTTCAGAATAATTAACAGAAGGCATGTCTTCATTTTCCAATTGAATAAATGTCTTATTTTCAAGATTTAAAACAGCTTTAAAATTTGATTTCCTATCTCTTCCCGCTTGTACTATTTGACGCGACTGTACACGCTCATCTTTCCAGTGCCAAACATCTACATTTGCTTTTTGCTCATCTGCTTTTTTTAATTCGGTTTGCTGAGCCTTAACCCCATGGAGTAACTGTGTTCCTTCTTTATTCCAAGTTAATTTAGAGTACTCACTAATCACCATATTTTTAGGAAAATCAGCATCTTCAGTTACTGAATATTGGTTATGTACTATTGGAGTTGTCATACCTGAAATAAGATTTGAAGTCCAATAAACAGTGTTGTCTCTCTCTACATTTCCCTTTTTTTTGCCCCCAAATAATACTGCTATTTGGTTTGTTTCCTTATTCCAAGTCATCTGAGAATACGTATAGCTACCTGTATGTAATGGCCTAATACGAAAATCATTTAAATCAACAACATAAAGACCATTACCATAATCGTCCTCCGCATCAATCAAATAAGAAAGAAGCGTACCTTCTTTATTAAAAGCATAAGCAGATACATTACCTATATTAAGTGTTTTATTGCTTTCTAAATCTTTAAGTAGTAAATCACTTCCTTTATAATCTGCTTTAGTGTTGTTAGGCTGTTTGTGAACAGCTATAAATTTAGATGTTTTTGAAAACTTAAAACTCTTTACAGTTTTAACAACAGATACCACATTGGTATCAAGATGTACTATTTGCAAATCACTTAAAATAGGTTTTTTAGATGCCTTAAGTTTATCTGCCATTTTTTTTGTTGGATCTACTAAAAAAGCCAACCAGTTACTATCTGATGAAAAACTAACTTCTTTTCCATTTATTACTGTACGTAAGGTGTCACCGTTAAGTCTACGGATGTACAATTTTGCATCCCCTTCATTTGGTTTGTAAGCATATGTCATCCAGACTCCGTCAGGGGAAATAGCTGTATTATTTATGCTTTTCCATTGTGCATAATCTTTAAGTGTTAAAGGTTTTTGCTGTTGACCAAAATTTAATTGACTAAAAATAAAAAGCCAAAAAAACAAAGAAAAAAAACGGTGATTTAAGAAGAATAACATGACTAATAAGTTAGATGAATTTTAGTCAAATATAACTTTATTTCAGGTTAAATGAAATGCATATTTATAGGAATCTTGCGCAAATAATTTATAAAAGACACCCTATTTAATAAACATAAAATTTGTTCCATCTATAAAGATTAAAAAACGGAAAATAGTATCGTAAATTTTAACCTTATCTTAGATCTTTTATTCTTATTTCAGTTTTGTTATACAAATTAAATACGCTGGCTTATCATTATTAGCAGAGTATTTTTTAACCTTTCAGCTATAACAAAACTTGTTTTTACTTAAAAATAGTAATTAAAATCCAAAACCCAAACCAAAAGCAACTCGCAAACCATCTGATGAGTTAAATGCTCCAAGGTTTAACGACATTATTTCGGCCATATTTACAAAAAAACCACCACCGTAGGTATTATGCCATTTTTCAGAATAGTCAAAATTAGGCAGCCAAACTCTTCCGTAATCAAAACTACCATAAACCCCCATTTTAATAGGAATGATTAAAGTTTTTAGATTACTAAAACTGTATCGAATATCTGTATTTTGATAAAATGCTTGTTTGCCTGTAAATCGTTGGTTTCTAAAACCTCTTAAACCATCTAAGCCTCCAATAGTGGCTGCTTGATAAAATTCAAAGTCATCACTAAAATTAACATGACCTTTAACAGTTGTAGCTAAAACCAATTTCCCTGAAGATGACAGTTTATGAGCGATACTCCATTTAGGTATTAAGTAACCATAAGTTCTCCCCTTTTCATCCAAATTACTTTTTAAACCAATTGATACATCAAAAGACATACCCATAGTTGGATAAGCATTATTATCAAAATTTAAAAACTCAAATGTTGCGTTAACACCTCCAAATTGAACTTCATCAAAAATATAGTTAGGTAACTGAGGATTTCCATCCACAAAGCGGTTGTGGGTTTGATGGATTTCTATAGATTCATAACTTAGCCCCATACTTAGTTTGCTTCCTCGTTTAGAATTCCATACCAATCCAGGTGCTACAGAAAAGTTTCTAATTTTAACTCGATTGTAATTCAATCCATAATCATCATCAAAATTGGGGGTTTCATTTCCATATCCAAAGAAATTCTGACTAAAATTTGGACTTTGAAAATTCACTCCTAAAACAAAGTTAAAATTATTAATAACATGAGCAAATTCACCATGATAATTTAGTTCATAACCCTTGGTAGCAAAATAATAATTAGCTTTAAATTGGTGCTGACTTGTGTATGGATTACGTTTAAAACCATTCACCGTGTAAATATTAGAAAAACCAAGTTTTAATCCATCATCAGGATTAGCACCTATTGTAGGAATAATTTGATTTGAATTAGCTTTTAATTTTTTGTAATCATACACATTTGTTTCATAGTCATCTGTAAGCTTAATTTTTGCTTTTTTTGCCTCCAACACATCATTCTTTTTTGATTCATAATCATATATATAAACATTGGTCCCTTCTGCTACCTTGTATGCATCGTTATTTTGCCCTCCAATTAAACGGATTTTTATTTTTTTACTTTTTCCTATAACCTCAAAGGTGTCATCATCATCCAAACCGTAAATCCATATTTCTTTTGTTTCCTCAGGTTGGTGTTTTCTGTAGTGAAATCGATCTTTAATAGTATCATCTTTTTTTCGATACATTTCAACCGTTACAGCTCCATTTTCATTCGATATAATCTTAATGTAATCATCTTTATTTGTAGCTGTAAAAACAGCATATTTAGATGTTAACTTATAGTATCTATCAGCTATTTTTTGAAGATTTGCTCGTCGTTGTTTTAAAATCTTTTTTATTTTATCAATACTTGAATCTTGTACTTCTTGAGGTATTTTTGAGAATGCAATATTTATAACACTATCAGTAACCTGTTTGGTAATAAAATCCACTTGCTCATCCCAAGTTTTTTTATCAATATCAACTAAAAATGCCATATCCAAAGGATAAGGTTCGGCATTTACGCCTTTTACATCTTTTAAATCTGTACTGTATTTTCGCAATACTCTTGCAGGAGGAATTAGAGCTACAGCAGCCCCAAGCATAAAACCATCAGACATTATAGAAAAAGCTTGATCACGGTCTCTTGGTAAAGGTCTGTATATTTTTTTACCTTTTTCTTTAAACTCCATCCAACGCCATTGGTCTTGATGACGATCCCAATCACCTATAAGCATATCAAATAATCGGGCTCGGATATAACTCACTTGATCTAATATGACATCTTCATCTGAATGCAAATCTTCCATCATATCAATTGTGCTGATAATATCACCAGTAAAGTTTCCTCCTGCAAGTTCAACATGTCCATCTGAAGCATGTTCCTCAAATAAATATAATTCGTTACCAAATTCAGAATTAAAACGACCTAAAGTATTTTGCTTTGGAACGTATAATAATTGTGGATTTAAATGATACACATCTACAGCATCAGAAAGTGTACTAATAACTAAAGGAGCATATGGATGAGAACCTGTAAATACATCTTTAACGAGTGACTCTGTAGCTGTATCATCAAATTGACCTTCTACAAAATGATCTTTAAACATAGCAGCTTGAATGTACTGTGTTGCGCTTTTTTTAACCGCACGCATAACATATTCTTTGCCATCATTTGCCCTTAAGCGTAACGATTTAGATTGTGTCCCCCCCCCTTTTCTTATAGGTATTAAGCCTCCATAAAAAGTATCTAAATC
Source organism: Pseudalgibacter alginicilyticus (assembly GCF_001310225.1). Lineage (GTDB taxonomy): Bacteria > Bacteroidota > Bacteroidia > Flavobacteriales > Flavobacteriaceae > Pseudalgibacter > Pseudalgibacter alginicilyticus. Next base: position 678,505 of record NZ_CP012898.1, read on the forward strand.
AACTGTTTTGGCTTTTACTTCTATATTAAAATATTTTCGGTATCGATTACCCCAAAGCATTTTATAAAACTTTGATTTTTCAACTTCTTTTTTATTATACACAGAAGCTAAAATTGAGTCATTAAACCTTTTAGGGTAGTCAATTAAGTTTGTATGGGTAGCTTCTTGGATTGTTTTTCTAAAAACTACTTCATTAGAAATTGCATTAATAAATTGTACATTAGAAGACTTATTTTTATTGATATTTAGCACGGCATAACCATTAACACCTAAGCCAAATTGATTGCCATCGTTTTTAACTCTTGTAGGGTTTTCTTTAGAACCAGAACCACTAACTATCTGCGTTAAATTGTCGTGTTCAATAAACTGCAAATTATGTTCATGCCCAGAAAGAAAAATAACATTATTGTTTTGTTGTGCTGCAGCTATTAAGTTTTTACGTAATTCATTATAAAAATGATTAGAAATATCAGCATTTGATATGCCGCTTGTACTTCTAATAATGTTTTTTAATGTTCCTAAAACAGGAAGCGGTTTCAAATGATCAACAAAACTATAATTACCTCCATGTGGACCATTGGTATACATAGGATGATGAATAGCTACTAAAGTGGTTTTTCCTCGTGCTTTTTTTATTTCATCTCTAAATTCGTCTAAAAAAAGAGATCGTGATTTAATTTCACAATCGTCATTAATAGTGGGCTGTTTGTTCCAATTGGTAATATACCAGTGTGAATCAACCACCAGCAACACAATATCATCACTTATATTTACTTTTTCAATAGGACACCCATTTTCAGGTAAAAATGTATTTTTTCCTAAAGCTTCTTCCACCATGTCTTCTTGACGCTTTAACCCTTTAATACCACTATACCAATCGTGATTTCCAGGAATAAACATTACTTTTCCAGGAAACGTTTCGGCAACATTTATTTGTGTTTGTAGTATGTGTTTTGCTTGTTTATTATTTTTAGAAGGCATTCCTTTTGGATAGATATTATCTCCTAAAAATAAAAGAATATCATCTTCATTTGCTTTAGGAAAATGCTCCTGAATAGAAAGTAAAGCCTTTGGTGGTGTACCATCATCTTCCAGTTTCCCTGCGTCACCAATTAAAAAAATATTAGTGGTTTCATTATTTATACCTTCAACAAAAGGGGTATTTATTAGTTGGTTTTGATTGGATTTATATGTAGCACAGGCTGTTACCACAAAGAGCAAGAAAATAAGTAACGTTTTTTTCATAAATCAAGGAAGAGTTGTATTTTTCTTATTCTATAATTTCAAGGTCATTAACATTAAAAAGATTTTCTATCTTATTTAATTTATAGTTAATATCTACCCGAATTGCTTTTATACCACTTGCTCCTTGAAGCTCTTCTATCTCAACAATTTCAATGTTTTTGCCTATATAATTTTTGGATTGTAAAAATTCAAAATAATTTAAATACTCACGCTCAATTTCATTGCTAGAATATACCACACTCAGTTTATTGGGTTGTCTTAAACGTTCATTAGTATTTTTAATAAGTGCCTTATCAATTCGTTTTTTAATCATTTCATATCGCACATTATAAGCGCCATCTACATCAAATTGTTTTTCATCCATACGGTATCTAATGGTCAATGGCACATCGTAAACCAAAATAAGTGATGCTACATCAAGTTGAAGTGGAAATTCTTTTTGTTCATTATAATACATGGCTTCCATTTCGCAAACCACTTGCAATTGCCATAGGCGCAAATTATACAAATCCGTTAAATGAAAGGTTTTGTTTTGTGTGATAGATTGACCAATATATAAATTATGCTCTACACCATCGGTTTTAAATTTTTCAAAGAAATGCGGAAACATAGCTTGTGCCAGTTCTTGTTGCTTATCTATAAAACAGGATAGTTTTTTATTGGTTAAATCTACGGTATCATCGTATTCTTTTCTGGCTTTATAATAGGTTTTTAATTCTGAATCTAAAGTTGCTTTAAACGCTTTTATACCCTCTACATTGATATTTGTAGTTAAAAGATGTTCCAATAACGGGAAAATTTGAATATTGAAAAACCTGTTAACTTCCTGTTCTGTATTGGTTTGAAATTCTTCATCCAATTCATATATAAACTTATCAATTTGATATGTTAGCTGTTCATAATAAGGTGACTTTTTTTCTTCTAAACATGCATTCAACAAATTTTTAGTTTGAGTAAGTTGTTCCTTTAAATCTGATTGAATGGCTTTATTTCTAGCTTCAGACGACCCAATAATATCTATTTGACCGTAAAGAGGAAGCACATCTTTAAATACAATTTCGTTAAAAGATGGATTTTCGCCTGTATTTCGTTTTTGTATAAATTTTGAGGCCTCTTCTTCAAAACGCCATTCTACAGAAGGATGAATAGAAGTGCATTCTTGTTGAATAACCGCACTTACTTCATTTTTAAACTCAGTAATAGACCGTGCAGAATAACTTAAAATAAAAGGCATTAATGTTTCCATTTTTACCATATTTATTGCGTTAAGCTGATTGGTTTTATATGTGGCCATTTCTATTACAAACTGTAAATTGCCATCAATAACTATAGGGATTAGTACAGCACTTTTAAACCCTTGTTTAAGTAATGTTTTACTTAAAGTATTTCCTTTTGTAAGTTCATCATATCGTTCGATATTAGAAAGAATTGCTGGTTTATTTTCTACAAAAAGTTGCCTGTAAACTTTGTCACAAGCATAACCTTTACAATCAACAGAGTCTCCTTTTTCTATTGATAACATTTTAAAATTATTATCATAAGGATGAGGAGGTATTAATTTATTATGCTCAAAGCTATAGCTACCTAATTCTAAATCTGGAATTCCAAATATATGTCTAATATTTTCCTTTAAAGAGAAAAAACTTTCGTTATTAGGTTGTATTAAATGTGTTTTAAAATTGTCAATAGTTTCATCCAAGGTTGTATCAGTCATGGTCACTATACCAAACCCTTCAACGGTCCAAGAGTTATCTGGAAAATATTGTTTCCAAACATCTTTATTATTAGCATCTGTAAGTAATTCATCTAAAACATCAGGTGTAATTTCAATAGCATTTTCATTAGGATAAATTTCCATAAAATCGGCATTGAATGTTACTCTATAGTTTCTTATAGAACCATCTTTATTAGCTATTTTAAGTGTTTTAGGTCGGTCTAAATCAATATTATATTGATAATAAGAATTTAAAATTACGGCATAAGGAATTAAATCATAACCATCAATATGATCTTTAAAGAGCATTTTGAAAATCTCATCTAAATTATAGATCGAGTTCTTTAAAATGTTAACCAACCGGGCACTCGTATAAAACGTAAAATTAGTTAAAGGATAAATGGCTGTTTTAATTTCATTTGTGGTAAGTGCCACAGGAAACAAATAGCCCATTAATTGTTCAATAACAACTCTGTGACTTTCACACTCAGAAAGAGATAGCTCACCATTAGCAAGAAATGGGTGCTTTTTAAATAGCTCTAATGCTTGATTCGATTGAAATTGAGCAACAGGATTATTTGATACTGAAAGTTCTTCAAATTTTTCTTTCAGTAATCTAAAAGACAATTTAGATTCAAAAGGTCCTTTTTTTATTAGTGTTTGCATACTTTGTGTTAATTTATCATGAATAAATAATAACTAATAATAAAGGCCAAAGCTGAAATTATTATTCCAAACATGAACACCGTGTAAGTTATTCGTAATAGTCTATATTTTCGTTCTAAAACAAGACCTAAATAATATAAATCTTTAGTAAGTGAATTATATAATACATCTTCATTTTCTATTAAATAGTCGATACCCCATTCAAAATCTTTCAAATTCATTTTATAAAAGTTACCAAAAAATAAAATATTGGTCTGTTTATTTTTAATCATGTCTTTGGTTACTGTAATTTTTGAAATATTTGGACGCGTAGAAAGCACTGATAAAACAATGGAAATAACACTTAAAACGGTTAATATTAAAGTGGGCCAAACTAAAAATGCATTAGATGGGCTATCTAACCTTGGCACCAAACTAGATAATGCAACCGAAATGATAATGGCGTTAACAGAAAGTAAAATATTAGCTTTGGTGTCTGCTATTGCACTCAATTCTATATGATTTTTGAGCGTAGTGCGAAACATGGTCTCCACTCCTCTCCCTGTTCTTTTATTATTTAACTTAACCTGCTGCTTGGTCTTTATTTTTAGAATTTTAGCATCAAGTTCGCGAGCATTAAGTTCTTTGTAAGGTTGCCATTTAAGTAATGCCGATTGTGTATAAAACTGTTGGTTTTCAAAAAACTCTTTATTAGCTTCCAACCAATCTAAATCTAAAATAGGAGTGTTATTTTTTAATACTATTTCTTTTTTTAATAAGTTAGAAATTTCAAAATAATCATCGGAAGCTAAATGACTACAATCAGCATCTTTAGCTATTTTTTCCAATTTGGTAATGGGTACAGCTCCTTTTTTGGTTACAAAGATTAATTTTTTTACAAGCGCAATATCACTAAGTGAAAATTGATTTGAGGTTAAAAACTCTTCCGCTATCTTTGCACTTTCTTCTTCATGTCCATCATTTGTTACAACATAACCTGTATCGTGAAACCAAGCTGTAAGCTCCAAAATTTCTTTTTCTCTTTCATTACAGCCTTCCCATTCTGCAAGTTGAGTAATTCGCTTTACAACTCGCTTGGTATGGTCAATGTTATGATAGAAATTATTTGCTGACAATTTTGTTTCAAATAATTGCAACACAAAGTTTTCTGCTTGTAATATGATGTTTTCCACTAAAAAAATGTTATGTTGATGCCGTATTAATGCCTCTAAAATACGCCACAAAAATACTGAATTTATTTAACTTTAATGTACTTAGCTTATTAAAGCAAAGCGCTAATATCCCTAAATTAACCATTAAAATAAAAACCTGAAAAGTAGCTCAGCAAATGAGCTACTTTGAGTTATCGTACTATTTAATCTTCTAAATAACCAAATTTACCACTATTGTAATCTTGAAAAGCTTCCATGATTTCTTCTTGAGTATTCATTACAAAGGGGCCATGAGCCACAATGGGTTCATTTATAGGTTTGCCACTTAGTACCAAAATAACAGTATCTTGTAATGCTTCCATAGTAAAAGACTCCCCATCATTACTAAACATTACAAAATGATCTTCTGGTGCATTATACTCACTATTTAGTTTAGCTTCTCCTTCTATTATTAATAACGCTGTTGTATAATGCTTAGGAAAATTCAATTCAGTTTTATTACCTTTTTTTAATCTAACATTATACATATTGATAGGCGTAAATGTAGATGCAGGCCCTTTGTAACCATCATATTCTCCTGCAATTACTTCTATTTCTCCTGATTGATTAGGCAATGCTATTTTGGTCATTTCAGAATGGGAAATAGCTTGATATTTTGGTGAGCTCATCTTATCTTTTGCTGGTAAATTAACCCATAATTGCACCATTTGAAATTCTCCTCCCGTTTTACTCCATTCGGTTTCATGAAACTCTTTGTGTAGCACCCCAGAAGCAGCAGTCATCCATTGCACATCTCCTTCACCAATAACACCACCACCTCCAGCACTATCACCATGTTCAACACGACCTTTATAAGCAATCGTTACTGTTTCAAAACCACGGTGCGGATGTACACCTACACCTTTTGGTTTTTCTGTTGCCGGAAAATTGTACTTTGAATTATAATCCATCATAATGAACGGATCCATACGCTTCATGGTTGATGTTCCTGGAATAAAATTATGAACCCTAAAACCATCTCCAACAAAATGTGGTGTTCCTGGTTTTGTTATTTTTTCTATAGTTCTTATTTTCATATTGTTTCTCTTTTAATTGTTAATCTTTTTTTAAATTGAGATTATGAGCCAATTTAATTTCAATTAAGTTATCTAAATAATTTTGATTTGAACTTGGTCTTTTTTTAGTCCAATAAGCCGTTTTTACCGTTTCAGCTAAGGCTGTTTTATCATGATAAGTTAACCAAATAAGCTCATTAAATAATAATGATATGATTTTGATTAATTTAAGCTTGTCTGTATCGGCTAATTCATCAGAAATAGCAACAACTTTGTACGGTATTTGGTATAGCTTTTCAACAACAGTCTCTACACGGTTTTCTACAGTAACTTTCCAGTTTAGGATTTTCGGAATACCTGTGTGCTTAGCGACTACTAATACTTCTAAATGTTTCATAATCTATTTACTTTTCTATTACTGCAAAATTACAGCAATAGTAAAAAGTATACATTGACCTATGGTAAGAAGTTATTTTTAATTATTAGGATTGAAATTTTCTTTTGCAAGTGCTTTTCTAACACGGCTTAAACTTTCTGGTGTAATTCCTAAATAGGAAGCAATCATCCATTGGGGTACACGCAATAAAACATCAGGATACATAGCAATAAAATCCAGATACCTCACTCTGGCAGAAGCACCTAATAATAAGCTAACCCGCTTATATAAATGTCTGATATGGTTATGAAGCAATTGTTCGTTTCGCTTTCTAAAATCAGGATTTATTCTTGACACTTGATCTATAAATTCTTCATCAATAATAACAACTATAGAATTTTCAGCAGCATCAATATAGTAAGTAGAAGGTTCTTTAAAAAAAAAGCTTCCTCTATCGCTTACAAGCCAAGTTTCAGTTGCAAATTGTAAAATGTTTTCTTTACCTTCTTCATTTAAGGCATAAAAACGCAATAAACCTTGTTCTACAAAAAAGAAATGAGAGCAAATATCTCCCTGTTTTAGTAAAAACTGACCTTTTGCAACTTTTTTTGTTTTAATTAAATATTCTATTTGAGTAAACTCCTCATTAGTTAACCCTCCTTTATCAATAAGATGCTTTTTAAAATTAGATACAGTAATCATAGGATAAAGATAAATTAAATTTAAAGTTAAGTACATTAAAATACTATTTGAATAAATAATTTGAAATACTCAAACAAATTTATAAGTGTCTGGAATAATATCGCTCTAAGTATCGTAAGTAATTTAACTTTTCTTCGTCATATAAAACAGCTTATTAACCGTTTTTAAAAAATTATATATTAAAAATCTATGAAATTAAAAAACAAAGTTATAATAGTCACAGGCTCTTCAAGAGGTATAGGTAAGGAAATTGCAATATTATTAGCTAAAAATGGTGCTAAAGTTGTTGTTAATCATTCAAATAGTGAGGCAGAAGCAAAAGCAACAGTTAATACTATAGAAAAAAATGACGGCATTGCATTTTCATTCAAAGCAGATGTTAGTAAAAAAAGTGAAGTAACTCAATTATTTAATGAAACTTTAAACCGTTTTGGAAAAATAGATGTTTTAATTAACAATGCTGGAGTTATGATTTCTAAAGAACTAAAAGATAATTCTCAAGAAGATTTCACCAAACAGTTTGATATTAATGTAAGAGGTATTTTCAATACATTACAAGAGGCACACAGTAAACTAGCAGATAACGGAATAATTATAAATGTATCTTCAAGCACCGCCAAACTAATGTTTCCAACTTATGCACTCTATTCTGCTTCTAAAGCTGCAGTGGAACAAATAACACGAGTGTTTTCTAAAGAAATTGGCAGAGGAATATCAGTAAATGCTATTGCTCCTGGTGCTACAGAAACAGAACTCTTTTTAGAAGGCAAATCTGTTGAATTTATAAATAAACTAAAGGGGATGAATGCTTTTAATAGACTTGCTAAACCTATTGACATTGCCAAAGTTGTATTGTTTTTAGCTAGTGATGATTCTAAATGGATATCTGGCCAAGTCATTGGTGCAAATGGTGCACTGGTTTAAACTACTGGTAAATTTGTATTTTAAAATATTGAAATTCGGGTTCCCACAGAGCCCGTTTTTTTGGGAGTCAATTCATAAAAAAATTCAGGATTCAGTCCAATCTCTTTTCTATGAGACACATATAAAATAGCGGTATCTGTTTCTAAAGCAATTTTATTGATTAGTTCTGAAAATAATTGTGTATCATCATCATCTAAACCATTAGTAGGTTCATCCAAAATAAGCAACGGAGGATTTTTTACCATAGCTCTTGCTATTAAAACCAACCTTTGGTGTCCTTTTGACAATGATACGAATGGCTGTTTTCTAATATCAAACATACCCAAAACATTTAGCCATTCATGGGTTAGTTTAATTTGCTCATTAGTAGGCGTTGAATAAAGCCCAATGGTATCATAAAACCCCGAAACAATCATATTTCCTATGGCATCTAAACGCTTAAAACCTCTCAACATTTCTGATGAAAAATAACCAATTTTTCTTTTAATATCCCAAACACTTTCTCCACTCCCTTTTTTAACACCAAATAAAATAATATCTTGATTGAATGCTTTAGGATTATCACCATAAATCATACTTAGCATGGTGCTTTTTCCCGATCCATTAGGACCAATTAATTGCCAAAACTCTCCGAGTTTTATTTCCCAAGAAATGTTATTTAAAATTGGTCTGCCATTATAGGATACCGATACGTTATTAAATTTGATTAAAGGATTAATATCCACTGATAAAGAGCGGTATGGCTTAGGTAAATCCCTAATAAAACTTAAAGGAGCTTTTGATTTTACATCTTTACTGGCGGCTTCAAAGGCCACCAATACATCTCCTTGTAATTGATATGTTTTATTTATAAATGGCAAAACCTCTCCTATTCGGTTGGTAATTTGAATGATTAAGGTTTTATCACTTAAATTTGTTAATATTCTTTCTATTTCTAATTGCTTGTGCACATCTAAATTACCAAAAACATTATCTACAATAAGATAATTTGGCTTTTGTGCAATAATATGATCTAACAAAGCTATTTTTCGTTCCCCTTCAGAAGAATGTAATAAACTGTTTTTTGTATTGGTAACAACAGCAAATTTTCCATGAATAATTTCTTCCTCAATAAACTTGCTGAGTGTTATTTCGGAAAAAACAGCACCTTTTAAATGCGAAACATTAGCAATACTATTTCCGGATACTATATTATCAATAATTTGATGCTTATCATCTTTATTGGAAATATAAATCGCAAAATGAGTACTCAAAAAAAATAGAATTAAAGTTTATATATTTTTAGAATGAAATGCAACCAAGCCTTCAATAGGACGGCGTTCAAAATTACCAACAATAAAGCCCATTTCTTCAGCAACTTCTTTTATTTGATCTTGAGCAAAATAAGCTATAGAACCTGCAAAGTGTACAGGCACTGTTTTCACTTCTTCTTTATATTGCATAATATAGTTTTTGGTAAAAATTCGAATGCCTTCTTTTATCAATTCAATGATATATTCTGAATCTTTATTTAAAAACATAAATTCAGCAAAATTTGCTAAATATGCATTAGGGTTTGGTTGTTTGTAGATATTATACTTAACATAATCAGCTTCCATATTGTATTTGCTACCAAAAGCGACTTTAATATCCTCGGGCATGTTATTAAAGTAATAATCTCTTATCAATTGTTTACCATAATAATTACCTGAAGCGTCATCCATTAATATATAACCTAAGGACAAAACACGTTGGTGCAATTGCTTACCATCATAGTAGCTACAATTAGATCCCGTACCCAGTATACATACCACAGCAGCTTCATCGGCCTTACTAATGGTGCCATAAACAGCAGCCATTGTATCTTCTTCAACTTTTACAAGAGCTTCTTTAAAAACTTCTTTGAGCACATTATAAACCATCTCGTTACCACGCTCAGTACCACAACCTGCCCCATAAAAGTAAACGTGAGTAACATCTGCTTTATAAGCCGTAATCTCTTTACTATTTTTAATTATTTTTTTTAGTTTCTTACTGGTTAAAATTTCAGGGTTAAGCCCCTTCGTTCTAAATTTTTCTGAAATCTGTTTTCCATTATCATCTATTGCAATCCAATCGGATTTTGTAGAACCACTATCAACAATTAAAATCATAAGTTTTTTAAATAAAAAATCCACAGAACCATAATAAAACATCATGGTTCTGTGGACTAAGGTAATAAATTATATTGAACTAATGTGCGTTGCTAAATCAACTAATTTAGATGAATAACCAAACTCATTATCATACCAAGATACTAATTTTACGAAGTTGTCATTTAATGCCATACTTGCATTGGCATCAAATGTACTTGTTTTTGGTTCTGACACAAAATCTTGTGAAACAACACCTTCTTCAGTATATCCTAAAATACCATCTAATTCGTTTTCAGAAGCTTCTTTTAGAGCGGCTTTGATTTCATCCCAAGAAGCGCTTTTTTCTAAACGACATGTTAAATCTACTACAGATACATCAACAGTTGGAACTCTAAATGCCATACCTGTTAATTTTCCGTTTAACTCAGGAATCACTTTTCCTACTGCTTTTGCTGCTCCTGTAGATGCAGGTACAATGTTATTTAAAGATGCACGACCTAATCTGAAATCTTTTTTAGATGGACCATCAACAGTAAATTGTGTTGCTGTTGCTGCATGAACTGTAGTCATTAAGCCTTCTGCAATTCCAAATTTATCATTAATTACTTTAGCCAATGGGGCTAAACAGTTTGTTGTGCAAGATGCATTAGACACTATTGTATCTGCAGCAGTAATGTCTTTATGGTTTACTCCCATTACAAACATTGGTGCATCAGCGGAAGGTGCAGAAATTGCAACTTTTTTAGCACCCGCTTTTATGTGTTTACCTGCACCTTCTAAATTTGTAAAGATACCTGTACAATCTAAAACAACATCTGCTCCAACTGCATCCCATTTTAAATCTTCTGGATTGCGTTCTGCAGTAATTCTAATTTCTTTACCATTAACTACTAAGTTTCCGTTTTTAGTATCGATAGTGCCATCGAACTGCCCGTGAACAGAATCATATTTTAATAAATATGCTAAATGATCAACATCTAACAAATCATTAATTCCGACAACTTCAATATTTGGTCTATTAACAGCTACTCTAAAAGCTATTCTACCAATTCTACCAAATCCGTTAATTCCAATTTTTACTTTTGACATAATCTTGTTTATAAATGTTAAGTGCTCATAATGTCTGAAACACGCAATAATTCTAAGTTAATTTTTGTTTTTCCTTTAATTGCTTTATCTAAAGGTGTTAATTCCATTTTACCATTTAAAAGACCAACCATGTAGTTACTTTTATATTCTAAAATAGTTTCAACGGCTTTTACACCCATTCTACTTGCTAAAACACGGTCAAAGCACGATGGAGCTCCACCACGCTGCATATGGCCAAGTACTGAAACTCGAACATCATAACCCTCCATGTTTTCATCAACATAATCTTTTAGTTCAAAAATATTTTTTCCTATTTTATCCCCCTCGGCCACAATGACAATACTTGAAGATTTTCCTGACTGCCTACTTTTATTTAAAGAATCAACAAGCCTATCTAAACCTAAATCCTCTTCTGGTATTAGAATTTCTTCAGCACCACCAGCTATACCTGCATTTAAAGCAATATGACCAACATCACGCCCCATAACTTCTACAAAGAAAAGTCTGTTGTGTGAACTGGCTGTATCTCTAATTTTATCAATAGCATCTACAACTGTATTTAAAGCTGTATCAAAACCTAATGTATGTGAAGTTCCAAAAATATCGTTGTCTATAGTTCCAGGAATTCCCATAACAGGAAAACCAAACTCTTCATTAAATATTAAGGCTCCAGTAAAAGAACCGTCTCCTCCAATAACCACAAGGCCATCAACGCCTTCTGCCACTAAGTTTTCAAATGCTTTCTTTCTTCCTTCTTTAGTTCTAAAACTTTTAGAACGCGCAGATTTTAATATTGTACCACCTTTGTTAATTATACCTTTAACGCTTCTTGCATCCATTTGCTTAAAATCGGCATCAATTAAGCCTTCATATCCCCGATAAACACCAAGACATTCTACACTATGATAAGCACAGGTTCTAACTACAGCACGTATGGCAGCATTCATTCCTGGTGAATCGCCCCCAGACGTTAAAACTGCTAATTTTTTTATTGTTTTTGGCATGTTAGTTTTTAAAAATTCCATGTAAAATTAAGAAACTTAAACAATATATTGATAGGTTTATTCCTTTTTTATGAGAGTATTATTACTATAACGTTTTAGTTATCATAAATAACTTTCGTAATTAGAAATTATTAATAATTGATACCAAAATTTATTAATATCAATTATTAGTAGCCGATTTAAAATTGAGGAATTCTGGCAATGAATCATCACTAGAAAATTTTTTTTCCTCATTAAAAATAGTCTCTGAACTTACAGGGCTTGCTGATTTTGAAAACAAGTTCTGGATAAGTTCCTTAAAGGTATTAAAATCTACATCATACGAAAGACCAACACCTTGCGTATACCCTATGGCTTCACCAAAATTTCTAATACTATTTTCTCTATTAAATATTTTTGCTGTAAGCGTTCCTTCTTCATTTAAAAGGAAATCAATTTCTACATTACCAGCTACTACCGTTTCATTTGCATCTGCACCACCTACAGGCACCCCTACTTTACCATTTATTAATACCCTATCACTTATTTGTGTCTGTAAAGTTAAGGCAAATCTATCGTCTGTTTTATAATCTGGTCTATTTTCTCCCACCTCATAATTTACACCAATATTAAGTTTACTATCATCATTTGTAAATATGCCATTGATGATACCGTTAAGCCGCTCAGCAATAGTACCCGTAAAATTAAGTTCATTTAAGCCCCTTGAAAAAGCTCCTGTTGAAAGTAAATATAGCGCTTGGTTTTGCCTGTCATCTCCAGATTCTAATCGGTATTGTAACTCAGACTTAATAGTAGAATTTACATTAGGAAATTCAAAATCAAAATAAGGTTTAGGCTGTTCTAAATCACCTGTTAACGTAATATTAAGTTCTACGGGAATACTCCTGTTTATTGGACTATCAAGCAATGCTGATGGGTTTGCTTGAGTTCTATAAATTGCAAGCATATCAATTTGTGCTTTTAGTGGGTCGCCTTCCCAAGCTAAAGTCCCCCCAGGTTGTACTCTAAACTGTTTTTGAACAATACCACCGTAAGCAAAATTATATACACCGTCAAATACAGAAAAATCTCCCCACATATTAAACTTCCCATTGGTGTTTATTTCTACCAAAATACCACCTCGTCCACTTCCACGTAAAGAATGTCCTGTACTTTTATCAATAATAATTTCTAACAAGGCATCTTCTGTAACGTCTAAATCAAAATCCAATTCCAAACCTTTAATTTCTTTTATCACAAATTCACCTCCACTTAATCGTGCTTGTTTTTCTTCAGGAGTTAAAAAACGAATAAAAGAGTTATCACCAAAAGATTCCGTATCACTTAAAGGTATTTTAAAAACGGTTCCTTTTTTTGTTTCTCCAACCACAGTTATAACCAATTCTTCTGTAGGTCCTTTTATACTTGCATTGCCCCCTATAAACCCCGTTCCATAATACAAAGAGCCTTCTGTTTCCTTAGTATCTAAAACCAAAAGACGAGGCGTATCAATATTTAAATCTAATCGCCATTTTGAAAAATTAACATGTCCTAATGTACCGTTTAATTTTCCTTTGGAATTATGCTTGGTATCAGTAAGGTCTACATTATTGAAAATAAACGCTTGGTTTTTTAAAGAAACGAACGATTTTTTACTCAAATCATAATCCACATTAAGATATGGAATTGTAAAGCCTCCATTTTCTAAGGATAAATTTCCATTAATGTCTGGTTGTTTTAAGTCACCAACCACCTTTGTTTTCCCTGTAACTTCTCCTCTTATATTACTTAAAACATCTTGTAAAAACGGGTTTAATGGAGATAAATTAAACTGGTTAAAAGCCACCTCTACATCAATATTAGATTGCTTTCCTAAAACATTAATATTACCAATGGCACTAAACGATTTTGCTTCATCATCCTTTATTGTTGCATTTATATGATAATTGGTTAAATTTTCATTTCCTTTAATAGTAGCTTTAAAAGACCCTAATTCAAATTCATTAACTTCCAAATCATCAATAACAACGGTAGAATTTGGCAAATACACACCATGCTCTTGAAGAATATCTAACTTACCGTTTACATTACCTTTTAAAGATAAATTTTCAATATCTGGCAGAATTTTTTCTAAATCTACATCAGTAAAATCAAGCTTAATATCCTTATAAGTAGAATCTCTTACAATTCCAGAAAGACTAATCTCTTCATCAATATGATTTATTTGAAGTTTATCAATACTAAATTTACTCAAACTTTTATCTAAAGTAATTTTGTTAAAATTATCGAGTTTTTCATTTATAAACCACGTGTTTCCTTTTATAGTTACATCCGATTTTTTAAATCCTACAACAGATTCATTCGACTCATTAATAGTATGGTAAACACTTAAATTATATTTATCATTATTATTTTTACCACCTCTAAATTCTGATCGCATAAATAGCGTATCATTTAAGGTAACATTGATTAAATTAAATTTAGAAACGTTATAAAATCCAGTATTAATACTATCAACTTCAACATATGTATTAAAAAGAGGGTTATCATTTACAACTTGAAGCTCTATATTTTTTACAAAATTATCCAGTAATTTAATTTGTGGTGATTTGAATGTTAATCTAAAAGCTGTAGCATCACTTTTTACCCTTCCTTTAATAAAGGTGTTAGAACCCAATTCTATATTTGGATAAAAAACCTCTATTATTTTATTATAAATCTTAAAATTAAAATCAATGTTCTGGTTTTCAGCTACTTTATTGGGTACATAATTAGTATAAATATGTCCCAATGAATTTTCAAATAACTTTTTAAAATCTTTAATAACAAATTTCCCATTTAAATTACCTTCAATAATTTCTGGAGAATTAATTTCTATAAAACGATTTTTATTGGTGTCAAACCTAGATGTTATATTAAATTCTTTAAAATAATACGTGTCATTTTGATTTTTATAAGCGGTATTTTTAAACGTTACTTTACCCAAAGCATCATCCATATTACTAGCATTCATATTCATTGTAACATTACTTGACAATACTGAAATACTATCTTTTTTTATAAAATTTAAAGTGTTCAGGTTTGCATAATCAATATTTGCTGTAAAATCATATTTATTAATTTTTTCAGAATAATCAATTAGTCCGTTAAAATTTAATCTTAAATTTTTATCGTTAGCTTGCAGGTTACCATCAAAAATTTTATTCATAACATTTCCTGCTACTTTTATGTTTTTATATTGATAGTCATTATATCCTATATCAAAAATATCCCCCTTTACTTGAGTTTTAATATTTTCAATTAAAAAACCAGAACCATTAATATCAAGATTCAAAGACGTTTCACCTACATTAGGGTTTTCTAAAAAGGCCCCAATATCAAACGATTTTAAAATAATATTACCATTATATTCTGCATTATCAATGTCGTTTATTTTATTAATTTTTAATTTAGAATCTACCAAGCCCAAGTCGGTATTAATTTCAAGATCTGCAACAATAGCAGATGTTGTAATTTGAGAATTGCCAACTATGGTAAATTGCCCAAGCCTTCTAAATGATGAAGGTATTGCTTCGCCTAAAACATTAGGTAATAAAGATTTTAAATCTCTATAAGTTGAAGATAAATGTGAGAAACGTCCATTCATGTAAAAATTTTCAGCTTCCTTGTTAAATAGGTTTCTGAAATTTATATCGCCATAAACTTTTGTATTTGCACTAGAATTTAGCCTAAGATTAGTTGTTTGTAAATCGTTTAAAGTTCCAGAAAAATCTGCATTAAAATTTGCATACTGATTAGCACCAAATTCATTATAAAAGATATTAAGCTCATCCAATAAAATATTAGAATCTCTAAAACTTGCTTCAACTAAAACTTTGTCAGTAAAATACTGCAAATCCTCTCTATTATACAAAAATTTTAAATCGCCTTTTAATACAGAATAAGGGGTTTTGATATCTAAATTAGTAAAAGTCATATCATTTATAGTATAAGCAAAGTCGGTCATCATATTTTTCATAACCAAGCCTCTACTATCGTTAAAACCTAAAGTATTTATTCGCGTACTAACATTACTACCATTTATTAAAAAATTAGTAGCATTAATATTTAAATTGGTAAATTCAAGCTGATTTGACGTTTCACTATTTTCATTAATTAGTCTAAAAACACTATTATAAATAGACACATCACTAGATGACAATAAAAAATCACTCTTTACCTTTTTGGGGTTGTCATTTTCAAACTTTTTCACAAAAACATCTAAATTTGTACCCGTTTCGCCTAAATAAGTCTTAATATTAAAAGTTAAATTGATAATATCAATATCCCCAAAAACCAATTTACCATTGTATAAATTTCTAAAGTTTAAAATAGATGTATTTAATTCAGAAATATCAATAAGCGTATCCTGTTTATAATCCTGAATATAAATATGCTTAATTTCTACATCACCATTAAACTGTAAACTTACCCTATCAATATTAATGTTTGTTTTAAAATCTTCATTAATACGCTTGGTAGCATAATTTCCAAGACTGGTTTGTATGGCAGGAATAGAAAGTACCAACACCAAAATGATGAATAGCATCAGCAAAATGCCCACTATTTTTGATACTATTTTTAGAAACTTTTTGATAGTTGTTAAAATTATAATTTTATTAAGAATAAACCACGTTAGTTATATAATAGTTTTACAAAAAAATCTACAAACCAAGACTTTCTAAGTTTGATAAAAAATAAATGAGTAATTTTGTATTTACGAATAAAATTGAACCAATGGATGTCTATTCGGTTTCAAAATTAACAATTATTGTGCCTAATTTTTATTAATGTCTTCACAAAATATTTACATCTTAGGGATTGAATCCTCATGCGACGATACCGCTGCTTCTGTAATACAAAATGGTAAAATTTTAAGTAACGTTATTGCCAGTCAAAAAATACATGAAGAGTACGGTGGTGTGGTTCCCGAATTGGCTTCTAGAGCACATCAACAAAATATAGTTCCTGTTGTTACGCAAGCATTAAAAAAAGCCAACATAACTAAAGACAAGTTACATGCAGTAGCTTTTACAAAAGGCCCTGGCTTAATGGGGTCGCTTTTAGTAGGGACCTCTTTTGCAAAATCAATAGCCTATGGATTAAACATTCCACTTATAGATGTAAACCATATGCAAGCACATATTTTAGCACATTTTATTGACGAAGAAGGCTTTAACAAGCCGCCATTTCCATTTTTAGCAATGACTATTTCTGGAGGCCATACGCAAATAGTTAGAGTTGATAACTATTTTAATATGGCGGTTATTGGTGAAACTATGGATGATGCTGTTGGTGAAGCTTTTGATAAAAGTGGTAAAATTTTAGGATTGGGCTACCCCGCTGGTCCAGAAATTGACAAACGTGCAAAATTTGGAAACCCCAAAGCATTTAAGTTTACGAAACCCAAAGTAGATGGCTTGAATTTTAGCTTTTCAGGTTTAAAAACAGCGATTCTCTATTTTATTCAAAAAGAAGTAAAAGCAAACCCTAATTTTATAGAAGAAAACTTAAATGATATTTGTGCATCCATACAATATACTATTATTGGCATTTTGATTGATAAACTAAAATTAGCAAGCAAACAAACTGGTATACAGCATATTGCTATAGGCGGTGGTGTATCCGCTAATTCTGGCATTCGTCAAGCCTTAAAAGATGGAGAGCAAAAATTTGGTTGGACCACTTACGTACCAAAATTTGAGTTTACCACTGACAATGCAGCTATGATAGCCATTGTTGGATATTTAAAATATTTGGAAGGTTCTTTTGCCAAGCAAAATGTGATAGCTTCTGCTAGACTCAAAATTTAAAGTTATAAACAATACATTCTTAAAAACTTATTTTTTCTGACTCCATACAGTTAAACATTACCTTTAAATTTGAAACTGAATTTAAAACCTACATCATGTTTAAAAACCTACTTACAATTTTATTTATTGCAATTACCTCATTGTTAACTGCTCAAACTTCTTTGGAAAAAGAGTTAGAAATAATTGAAACTCCAGAGCAAATTGATACTTTTTTAAAAGAGAAAAACTCAAAAAAGAACAAATTAATTACGTTCAATGAAGAAAAGCACAAAACAACATTAGCTAAAGCGCTATTTAAACTTTCAAAAGGAGGGGTAGAAAAAACCGAAACGGAATATTACAAAACGTTTTATAAAGTGGTAGATAAAACAGAAACTATAAATTACCGTGTTAGCTACATTGCCCTTGAAAGCTCTAACATGAAAGATTCAGAATTAAAAAACATACAATCCACAATTATAAAAAAATATAATGATGGCGCGTCTTTTGATTTTTTAGCAAAACAATATTCTTCAGATAAAAATGCCAATAGAGGCGGTGATTCTGGATGGTTTACACAAGATAAAAACAATTATGATTTTGAAGACGTTGTTATCAATGGTAGTCATAGCTTAAATGAAATTTTCACATATAACCACACAGCTACAAACACCTACTTTATAATATTGAAAACTTACGAACCTAAAACTATTTCAGAAATAAAAGTCTTAAAAGTTATTGAAAACAAAGATTAATGCAATTATTTTATAATTCAGAAATATCAGAAGCCAGTACCCAATTTACTTTTGACAGAGAAGAAAGTAAACACATTGTCAAAGTATTACGTAAAAAAAGTGGCGATTCTTTACATATTACTAACGGTAAAGGCTGGTTGTTTACCGCTGAAGTTTCTGTACCAAATATTAATAAATGCACGGTAAACATAGTTTCTAAAACGCTACAACCCCAAAAAAAATATCATTTACATTTAGCTGTGGCTCCAACAAAAATGAATGACCGTTATGAATGGTTTTTAGAAAAAGCAACTGAAATTGGTATCGATAGTATTACACCAATCATTTGCGAACATAGCGAACGTAAAGTTATTAAAACTGATCGTTTTGAGCGTATTTTACAATCTGCCACAAAGCAATCTTTAAGCTGTTATTTACCTCAATTAAATACACCTGTAAATTTCAAAGAGTTTTTAAATCAAAAATTTACAGGTGATTTATATATTGCACATTGTGAAGAAACTGATAGAAAATCACTAAAAAAACAATTAAAACCAAAAACTAATATTACTATTTTAATTGGTCCTGAAGGTGATTTTTCAACTAAAGAAATCATACAAGCCACAGAAAACAATTTTATTCCTGTAACTTTGGGTAAAACTAGATTGCGAACAGAAACAGCAGCTATTGTTGCTTGTCATTCTGTCGCATTTATAAATGAGTAACATGAAAAAATTCTTATGCTTTTTAATTTTTAGTTTTTCAGTTTTCAACTTATTCTCGCAAGAATTAGCTATTTTAAAGTATAAAGGTGGCGGGGACTGGTATGGTAATCCAACAGCTTTACCCAACCTTATTAAGTACTGCAATGACCATATCAATACTAAAATAAAACCTAAACCAGAAGAAGTAGAAACAGGAAGTTCTGATATTTTTCAATATCCTATGTTGCATATGACAGGGCATGGTCATGTTTTTTTTAGTGAAGAAGATGCTGAAAATCTTCGTAACTACTTAAAATCTGGAGGTTTTTTGCATATTGACGATAACTACGGGATGCGTCCCTATGTTATTAAAGAACTTAAAAAGGTGTTTCCTAATACAGAACTGATAGAAATCCCTGTCAGCCATGCTATTTTCAACATCGCTTATCAATTTCCTCAAGGTCTACCAAAAATTCACGAACACGATGGCAAAAGACCACAAGCATTTGGTATTTTTTATAATGACCGATTGGTATTATTATTTACTTATGAAAGCGATTTGGGGGATGGATGGGAAGATTCCGAAGTACATAATGATCCTGCAGATGTTAGAGAAAAAGCTCTTAAAATGGGTGCTAATATCATTAAGTATGCGTTTGAAAATTAAATTATAGCAAGCAACCAAAAATATGAATGAAAAATTTATCAGTTGTTATAATTGAACATATTTTACTCGTACTTAATTGCAGAAATATCTTATTAAAAAAATAAAAGCTTATAATTTTTAAAACTGTTAGTTTTCTTTTAATTATTTCATTTATTTTATGGGCAATAACAAATCATTATCAATAATATACTCCTATTTTCCTTACCAAATTTTCTAAATAATGCAACTAACACATTACAACACCAAATTCAACAAACACCAATTTCCAATTATTTTGGTTTGCGACAATGTTAGTAATGCTCCAAATATTGGAAGTCTATTCCGAATTTCGGATGCATTTGGCATTGAAAAGTTACTGCTTTGTGGAACAAATATTACTTTGGGAAGAAAAATATCAAAAACCTCAAGAGCAACAGAAAAAAAAGTGAATTATGAAATTCATGAATCTGCTATTAATACCGTTCAAAACTTAAAAAACAAAGGCTATCAAGTTATTTCACTAGAAATCACAAATAACAGCAAACCTATAAATACATTCTCTTTTTCAAAAGAAAAACCAATAGCCTTGATTATTGGTGACGAAAATTTTGGTATTTCAGAAACTATTCTTAATAGTTCAGATGCTATTATTCACATTGAAATGTTTGGTCAAAACAGCAGTATGAATGTTGTACAAGCAACAAATATTGCCATTTATGAGATAACTAAACAACTTTTATAAGCCATGCTATTTCTGGTTTTCATTCTAAATGATTAAATTCACTACTTAAAAACGTTACAATTGAATTCAAATACAATTACAAACGGTATTCTAAAAGCTGTTGCAATACTTTTAGGTTTTGCGTTATTACTATTTTTTATTTACAAAATACAATCTGTAATTGGCTATATTGCTATTGCTGTAGTTATCTCATTAATTGGCAGGCCTATTGTGTTATTTTTAGAAAACCGATTAAAATTTAAAAACACTATAGCTGTTATTGTTACCATAATTATTCTACTTGGTATTTTTGTGGGTTTAGTAGGACTATTTATACCGCTTGTTGTAAAGCAAAGTCATAATTTATCACTACTAAACATTCATCAATTACAGAGCAATATTGAAGATTTGTATGTTGAAATCATAAACTATTTTAATATACATCAAATAAATTTTGAACAATCAATAAAAAATTCAAATCTTTTATCCAAAATAGATTACACAGTTATTCCTAACTTCTTAAACTCTATAGCAAGTGGCTTAGGAAGCTTTAGTATTGGTTTGTTTTCCGTTCTTTTTATTTCTTTTTTCTTTTTAAAAGATAGCCGTTTATTTGAAAATGGCATCATGACTTTTATTCCTGATAGTAAAGAGACTCGATGGAAAAATTCAACAACAAAAATAAAAGATTTACTATCCAGATATTTTGTTGGTCTGATTTTTCAAATACTTATTTTGTTTATTATATATACTATTGGCTTACTCATAATAGGTGTGGAAAACGCTATAGTTATAGCTTTCCTTTGTGCATTGCTAAATCTTATTCCCTATGTTGGCCCATTAGTTGGTGGATTATTAATGACAATTTTAGCTATGACAAGTAATTTAGGAGAATCTTTTAGTGACGTTATTTTGCCAAAAACACTTTGGGTACTGGTTGTTTTTATATTTGGACAATTGATTGATAACTTTGGAAGTCAACCTGTAATCTTTTCAAAAAGTGTTAAATCACATCCTTTGGAAATTTTCTTAGTTATTTTAATCACTGGTATTTTATTTGGTGTTATTGGTTTAGTTATTGCAGTACCAGCATATACTGCTATAAAAGTGATTCTAAAAGAATTTTTATCAGAAAATAAAATTGTCAAGAAATTAACCAAAGGCTTATAAAACCAATTGAACCCAATTATTTTAAATACTGAAATTCAAGAATTTATAAATAAAAATTTAAATTCTAATATTGGTCAATTACTACTAAAAGGGACAACCTTTTTTAATGTAGAAACCAAAATTATTATTGAACAGATAGAGGCAAAAAAACGTTGTGAAAAGAAACTTTCCACTTGGTTTAAAACCCCAAATATTTACTACCCAAATAAGCTAAATATAGAACAAACCTCATCTGAAATTACAGCTAGTTACAAATCGAAATTACTTTCTGGTGAGTCTATAATTGACTTAACAGGTGGCTTTGGAGTGGATTGTTTGTATTTTTCAAAACAATTTCATACTGTAACTCATTGTGAAATCAACGAAAATCTTTCAAGAATAGTAACTCACAATAACAAACAATTTAATATTAAAAATATAAAAACAATAGCTATTAATGGTATAGAACAGTTACAAAATTGTTCAAAAAACTATGATTGGATTTATATAGACCCTTCAAGAAGACATGACATTAAAGGCAAAGTCTTCTTTTTAAATGATTGTTTACCAAATGTTCCAGAACATTTAGGAATGCTTTTCAAACATTCAAAAAACATCATGATTAAAACATCTCCCTTATTAGATTTATCAATTGGGATTAATGAATTAAATTATGTTAAAACCATTCACGTTGTAGCTGTAAAAAATGAAGTAAAAGAGCTCTTATGGGTTTTAGAAGATGGCTTTAATGGGCAAATTCAAATTGAAACGGTTCATATTAAAAATGATACAGAAGAACATTTTAAATTTTCGTTTGAAAATGAAAAACTGTCAAAACCTAAATATAGTGAGCCACTTACTTATTTGTTTGAGTCCAACAGTGCTATTTTAAAAGCTGGAGCATTTAATTCTGTATCAAATCAATTAAATGTTTTTAAGCTACATAAACATTCACATTTGTACACAAGTGACACCCTGATTGATTTTCCTGGGCGCTCTTTTAAAATTTATAACATAATCCCTTACAATAAAAAGGAAATAAAAAAACTATCGATTACAAAAGCAAACATTACAACTCGTAACTTTCCTGAAACGGTACAACAACTTCGTAAAAAATTCAATATTAAAGAAGGTGGTGAATATTATTTGTTTTTTACCACAAATATTCATGACCAAAAAATAATTTTAATTTCATTAAAAACACCAGTTTAAATTATTTTAATCGGATTTATTATTTACATAAAACTCATTTCTATTGGTTAGCAAATAACCTAAAAGTATGATGATATTAACATCAAGAAGCTATGAGAAATTTTATGGATAAGCATTAAATTAACCACTTGGCACAGAATATCACAAAATGTATTTTGTGATATTCTGTATTTAAATTAATTGTCTTCTAAAAAAACCTTATTTGGAGTATCTCCTAATATAAAATGAAGTTCACCACCTTCCAAAATCTGTTTATGTGTTATTGTTAATGCATTATATGGCTTTCCATTTAATAATATACCTTGTATATAATGGTTTTCATCAGATTGATTTTCTGTCGTAACCTTAAAATATTTACCATTTTCTAATTGAATCGTAGCATTTAATACATATGGTGATGTTAAACTATAAACGCCATTAGCAGGGTTAACAGGATACATACCCATGGATGAAAACACTAACCAAGCAGACATTTGACCACAATCTTCATTTCCACAATAGCCATTAGGTTCAGTGCTATATTGAGTATTAATAATTTTACGCACCATTTCTTGGGTTTTCCATGGTTGCCCAATATTATTAAATAAATAAGCCACATGGTGACTAGGCTCGTTTCCATGGGCGTACTGCCCGATCATGCCCGTACTGAAAATAGGTAATTTATCTTCTGGCGTAGGATAGTAGGTAAACATGGAATCTAATTTTGTTGTAAACTGATCTTTACCCAATGTTTGTATCAAACCCTCAATATCGTGTGGTACAAACCAGAAATACTGCCAAGCGTTGCTTTCGCAAAATTCTGATGTATATGCTTTTGCTGAAAAAGGACTTTCAAACACGCCTTTGGCGTTTTTAGGACGAAAAAAAGTAGATTCTGAATCATATAAATTCTTCCAATTTTCAGCTCTTTTTGAAAAAATATTTTGAATTTCAATATCTCCTAAATCCTTAGCTAATTGTGCAATACACCAATCATTATATGCGTATTCCAAGGTTTTTGAAACCGACCAACTTTCGCCTTCTTCTGAAGTTGGCACATAACCTAATTCCATATAAATATCTATTTGCCTACCTTTTTCGGTTGCTGACGCTACACAAGCTTCTAAAGCTTTTTTAGCATCTAAAGGAATCCCTTTAAAATAAGCATCCACAATAACTGGTACTGCATGATAGCCAATCATCATATTAGTTTCATTCCCTGCCATAGACCAAACAGGCAATAAACCTGTTTCATCATAATGAGATAAGAAAGATTTAATCATATCTTCTGTCTCTTTAGGTGCCAAAATAGTATACAATGGATGCGTGGCTCTAAACGTATCCCAGAGAGAAAATGTATCATATTTATTATAACCTTCTGCCATATGTGTATTTCCATCGGCTCCTTTATAAGCTCCATCAATGTCGCTGTGTAATGATGGAGTTAAAAACACATGATATAAATTGGTGTAAAATAATTCTTTTTGAGCCTGAGTTCCTTCAATTTTTATTTTAGAAAGATAGGTTTCCCAAATACTATCAGCCTCTTTAACAGTTTGATTAAAATTCCAATGAGGAATTTCAGCTTTTAAACTTTGACGTGCACCTTCAATACTTGCTGATGATAATGCTACTTTTACTCTTATTTTTTCGTTTTCTTCTGTTTGATAATTGGCTATAATTTTTGTGAATTTCCCTTCTACTGTTTGTTCTATTATTTCTTCTGAATTATTAAATAATTGTGCGCTATCAAACGGTTTAGAAAATGTCATTACAAAATATACACGCTGATCTGCCGCCCAGCCTTTTGATTTTCTATAACCTGAAATGGTTTGAGTATCTTCAATTGTTATTTTGGTTTCCATGGGCTTGTCCCAATTTAAACTATAGCCTAAGTCCAAAACAATTTGACTTTTTTTATCTTTAGGGAATGTATACTGATGAAATCCAACACGTTGAGTTGTTGTTAATTCAGCTTTTATTCCCGAACTCAATAAATCTACGGAATAATATCCTGGACTTGCTTCTTCTTGATCATGCGAAAATTTGGAATACGGTCTATAAGCACCCTCAGGAGTTAAGCTTTCAGTAAATTTACTATTCAACGGCATAACTAATAAATCGTACATATCGCCTGCCCCCGTTCCAGAAAGATGGGTATGACTAAAACCTGCTATGGTTGAATCTGGATAAAAATAACCCGCAATTCTATCCCAACCTGGTAGTCCGTTATCTGGACTTAATTGCACCATTCCAAAAGGCACAACAGCTCCTGGATACGTATTCCCAGGACCATCTGTTCCCGTAAAAGTGTTTACGTACTTTGTTAAACTTTCTTCTAAGTCTTCAGTTGATTTTGATATATTTTCTTCTTTACAAGATACAATTCCCAAACATAATATTAATAATAAACAGCTGTAGTTTCTCATTTGATTTTCTCTTAATTTATTTACTTTTTTTCTGAATAATTTACCCTGTGACAGTTATAATCTTGTGTATTTAATGTTACTAATATGGTATATGTATCTGCAAATTCATTATCGTTTTTCCAAGCTTTGTCCTATTTTTCAATCCATTTTTTAATGTCCTTTTCCCAATTCAAAAAAGAAATACCCTTTTCCATTAAATCCCATTTCTTTAATAACTCTGGATCGTTTTATTTAGATATGTGTGGTGTTTCAACAGGGCTATGTTATTTATATTGTTTTTTAAACTTCATTTTTACTTTTAAACTTAATTATTATCTAATGAATATTCAATTGGTAATATAGTCCCATCTTCTCGAAATAACATTTTTTCAAAACAAGCAGATCTTTTATGAAAAGAACCTTCGTTTATATCGCCTCGATGGTAAAATAAATACCATTCATTTTTAAATTCAATAGCTGAAGTATGATTAGGTGCATTTGGAGCATTTGGAGCTAATTCCCCTTTTAAAGTCGCATACTGAGGCAAAGGAGTATTTGCCATCCAGTATTTAGTAACGGGACCAACTCTAGCACTAAAATAGTATATGCCATTTCTTTTGAAAACATGAACAGCCTCACTTACCTTTTCTTTACTTAATTGAATCCAAGGTCCATCGAGTTCTATCATATTACTTTTTAGTTTAGCTCCCATTATATGAGCTCCTGGCTCCCCAATATTTACTTTATGATCATTCCCATATATATAAGCTTGCCCATCATCATCAACAAAAACAGTAGGATCAAATATTGTAGTTATTTTTTCAGTAACGGCTTCTTCCCAAGGCCCTATTGGTGTTTTACTTTTTGACACCCCAATATGGGTTTTATCAAATGGAAAATAAAAATAATACCAACCGTCCCTATAAGCTACATCGGGTGCATTCATTTGTCCATTTGCCCAACTATATTTTCTGGGTTCAAGAACTATTCCATGATTAATCCATTTTTTTAAATCCGCAGATTCTAAAACAACATAATCTTGCATAGTGGTATATGAAGTAGCATCTGGCAAATCTCTAGAACAGTAAACGTAAACCTTGTCATTAAACACCTCTGCTGCTGGGTCTGCGGCATATACAAATCCGGCATCATTCATATTTAAGATAGGATTTTGGGCATTTATGGTTTGTGTTATTAATACAAAAAACAATAATTTTATCTGTTTAAAATTAAATATATTTAAGAGTTGTTTCATTTTAATGTCATTTAAAATATATTAATTATTACTCTTTATTAGAAATCTCTCTCCTTATGTAATTCTTTTAATTCTTTGTTTTTTAATTATTAAAAACTTGTTATAGAACTATTTATTGTTTTCAATTCTTCCCCTTGCACAGCATATTTAACCTCAATAACCCTAGGGTTATCACTTGGTCTGTATTTAATTGTTATGGGATGCCAGCCTTGTTTTAACGCTACTTTACCATAACGTTTTCTTGGGCCATGCCAACCACTATTATCAACAATCATTTCATCTCCAATAAAAAAAGTATCTCCTCCATCAGAACGTGTTTCAAATTCATAAACAGCATCTTGTTCTGCTTTAAAATAACCTTGATAAACGATTGAAAAATTCTTTTGGTCTTTTAAATCACCCAAAGCTATACTATCTACTCGTGCAAAATTATCTGCTATCGGTATTTTAACATCTTCAACATTTTTGAATTTTCCTTTTACAACCCATTGTTTTAGGCCTTTTTCTTTTGGGTATACTTTTACTGGTTCCAAATAATTTTTATGAATGACTTTGGTGGATTTTAAATCATTAAATTTATCTCCACGATAGGCTCGTGCTTTAATTTCAACAGTATCACTCACCATAAATGGTGCTTCATATTTTAAACCTGTTTTTTTTGGCACACTACCATCAAGAGAATAATAAATTTCTACGCCTTCTAAAGGATAAGCTAAGTTTAGACTTACTAATGTTTGGTCTACAAACGCTATTTCTTTATCTAAACCTTCTACTATTGGAATGTAGTAGTAAATACCTAATTCATCCAATCTATTATATTGTATTTCTACTCTTTTGTTAAAAGCTTCAAAATTCTTATTTTCATTAGATGCCCATGCATTTTCTGCTAATGCCAACATTCTTGGAAATGCTTGATATTGTAAACGTTTAAAACTTGGAATCCACTCAGACCATAAATTTGCTTGAATCCCTAATACATTATTAGCCTCTTCAATGGTAAAATCCTCAGGTATAGGCTCATAATTATACACTCTCTCCAAAGTAGTACCTTCATTTAAATAATCAAAATAATAAGCAGCTGTAGTGGTAACCACAATATTATTACCATTGGCTGCTGCTATTTTTGGAGCATCTGGTGCCCAATTACGCCACCACATCACATTAGCATCTTTGGTTAATCCTCCTCTTACAATTTCATCCCAACCCAAAAACTCTTTTCCTTTAGATTGTAGAAATTGCTCAATATCCCTATTAAAATGTGATTGTAATTCATGTTCATCTTTCAAATTATTATCTTTAATTGCTTTTTGACAATGCGAACAAACTTCCCAAGAAGCAATATTTACCTCATCACCACCAATATGAATGTATTTCGCTGGAAACAGTTCTACCACTTCACTTAAAACATTTTTCATAAACTCATAGGTTGTTTCTTTTCCTAAACAGGTTGGGTAAGTAAATACGGTATCCCAACCCGACTCTTCATTACAAGATAAAAACGGATAATTATCAATGGCAGATTTAAAGTGGCCTGGCATATCTATTTCTGGAATAACTGTGATACATCGCTCATCTGCATAAGCTACAATTTCCTTAATTTGATCTTGGGTAAAAAAACCACCATATTTGCGTTCGCCATCAATGTCTGTAAATTTTGTTTCATCAATAGTGTAAAGTTTATTTTCTACAGCTCTTTCCATACAGATGGTATCTTGATTATTAGGAATTCGCCAAGCTCCTTTTTCTGTCAATAATGGGTATTTTTCAATTTCAATTCTCCAACCTTGGTCATCTGTTAAATGCATATGATACGTATTTAACTTATACAGTGCCATGTAATCTAAAAAGTCTTTTACTTCGTCAATATCAAAAAAGTGACGACTAAAATCCATATGCATACCACGCCATTCAAAACGAGGTTCGTCTTCAATATTAACAGCAGGTACAAACCAATCTCTATCAACAACATCTTTACTTTCTATTTCTACTGGTAAAAGTTGACGAATGGTTTGAACTGCATTAAAAAAACCACTTTCTTCTGAAGCTTTAATATTTATCGTTGTAGCATTTATATCTAATTTGTAAGCCCCTTCTTTTAATCCATCAATAGTTTCAAAAACAATAGCACTTTTAGTTATAGTATTTTGTAATTCCAAATTAAAACCAGCTGCTTTATTAAACAAACCAATCAAATAATTAGCAGCTTTTTGTTGACTATCATTTTTTAGAATAATTGATGTATTAGCTTCTATTTCAAATAAACCTTCATTTAGTTGAAAACTTACTGGCTTTGGAATTAATGAAATATCCTCTTGCTTAAACGTTGGTTTTGGTTGTGAACATGCTGCAAAAAGCACCATCAGCAACATTAAAATCGTGTATTTTCTCATATTATTAAATTTTTATTTCCGTTTATTTTTATCATTATCGTTAACCTCTCTCTGGGTCTAATATCATATTATTCATGACTGCATACTCAAAATTTTCAATTATTAAATTTGATAATTTTGCTTTTTTCTTCCATTCTTTATCCCCTATTACTCCTGCTTTTGAATAATCAAATGGAACAAAATTTATTTTAGAAATACTTTTTTGGTTCTCAAACCTAAAATCGGTTTTGAAAGAGTTTTTGAAATTTGGATTGATTATAAAACTATGTTTATCAAACCCCCTATTCTGCCAAGCTTTAAATGTATGTCCATTAAAATCATAATCATTTCCATTTGTATTCCAATAGATATTATGCTCAATATCAGCGACAACCTCATCCCAAGCTCCTTTTAATACGACACCTTCATTAAACAAAATGATATTATTTGTAAATGAGAATGATTTATGTTCCTCTGCGACAGTACATTGTAATTGGTATTTTTTTGCAAAAGCAAGAATGTTATTCTTAACCGTATTTCCTTTTCCATAGTTTTGCTGAAACCCACCAGTTTTGGTATTATATACTAAATTATTTTTAAAAAATATCCCTGAAGAACCTTCATCTGCATACATGCCCCAACCACCGTAAGAATATGCATGAACATGATGAATGACGTTATTTTCAACTATGGTACCTTCAGAGTCACCTAAAGTATAAATCCCAGCCATATCACTTAATAAATCCCAACCAATATGATGAATATGATTGTAAGCAATCGTATTTCTTTTAGCTAAACTTAGTTTATACCCCCAAACCCAGCCAACAGAAATTCCTGAATAATAAAAGTTACCAATATCATTATGAGATATGTTATTATCAGAACTATGTCCTACCCAAATACCAACAGCTGGAGGAAATTCTTGTCCGCCTGATTTAATAATATTATTATTCACAGTAATATGGTGTGTGTGTAAATCATCTTTTAAAGGTTTAAAATCACCAAGATAAACACCACCACCACCAATATTATGAATATAATTATGTTCTATTAATGAATTATGACATCCTTTACCTAACCAAATGGCGTGTTGTCCTATTAATGAAATCTCGCAATTTATAATTGAAATGTCTTTTGCGTTTTCAAACATAATGGCTGCATTTAATTTTGCTGCGGCCTGATTTGGTTCTGCACCTGTTGAAGGAATTTTATAATGACAATTTTTGAAACTTAGTCCTTGAATGGTAATGTACTCAACAGGTTTATTGTTTTTCTCATTACCAATGATACTAATTAAATTTTCAAGGGCTGGTGCTATTACTTCTGTGCTTCCAATCATTTGGCCTTCTAAAGGTCTATAAAGTAAAGTTCCATTATCCTTTAAAAACCATTCGCCTGGTGCGTCTAAAGCTGCTTCAAAATTTTCTAAAACTAAACGCCTGTCATTCTTTAATGGATTCCAAGGCTTCATCCCTCTTCCTGAAGTTACTATTTTTTTACTATTAGCATCAATATCATTTATGTGACGTAGCGTATAATCCCATTTATGATAAGCTTTAAAACGTACATTTTTTATTTCTTCTGATTTTATTTTAGACAGTAGATCAAACCCGTCTTCCTTTAAAGAAATAATTTGTTGGGCATATTCTGCTATTCGCGATGAACCTTGTTTCCATATATTCTGAGAAACTGAATCTATTTTTATAAAACCATTATTAGGTGTTTTAGCCAATACGGCCCTTTTATTATTTACGTATAGTTGATCAAATTTCCATTTGTAATACAACGATTCTGAAATTTTAGTTTCCCATAAACCTTTTTCATTTTCATAAAAACCAGTAATTTTTTTACCACCGCTAAAAACAGGAGTGGCGCCTTCTTCTGCTTTATAAATTATAGGGTATTCAGCTGTACCACTATCTTCAGGTAATAACACTAAAGGCTCTTTCATAGAATATTCCCCATCTGATATAATAACAATAACTCCTTGTTCTTGAAATGTCTTATTTTTTTTAAGCTTTCTAATAGAATTTCTTGCACCAATTAACGTTGCTAACGGAGTGGTTTTAGTTCCTAAATTAGCATCATTCCCTTTTGTGGAAACATAAATTTTATGCTGTGATTGAATGTTAGTTAAACACAAAAAAGTTAGTATTAATATGTATGAATTTATCCTCAAAATTAGATCCCCTATTTATTATTCTTAATTGTTTCCGTACTCAATTTTAAAAATTGCTCTTCAGATGCTGATCCCATCATATTATTTTTTCTATGCTTAACACCTTGAGCTGCTTTATCTAAAAATTCCAAATTCACATCAGTTTGTAAACCTTCTGTTTTGTTGTATTTAGGGTTATTATCTAAATTAGGTAATACATCAACTTTTGCTTGAAATTCGCTAACTACTGATTGAAATTTTACTTCATCAATTAAATTTTCAGTTTCGTAAGGATCGTTTTTTATGTCAAAAAGCCTGTGTATTTGCTTAAGTGTATCTACATATACCTTATACTGTTTGTTGCGTAGCACACGATCTCTAAATTGAATGGCATTTTCCACCCTCCCCTCTTTATTAATATGTGCTGGCAAACCTCCCATTGAAAGTATATAATCTCGATGAGTTTGTGTTGCTTTTTCGATTAAAACCTTTGAAAACGAGTGTCCATCGAGATTTAAATGAGTAGTATTGTCAACTCCTGCCAGATTTAAAAATGTTGGAAAAAGATCTGTAAAATCGATCAAAGCATCAGTTACAAAATGTTTATTATCTGGAGTTTTTACTATAAATGGTGCGTTAATCCCGTTTTCAGTTAAATATGATTTTCCTCCCCTTATATACACACCGTTTCTTTTTCCAATAATTGATGGCACAGTACCATTATCAGTTGTTAAAACTACATAAGTATTATTTGATAATCCAGAAGCTTCAAGGCTATTTAGAATTTTTCCAATAATAAAATCGGTATAACGAACCATAGCCTGGTGCTTTTGATACTTTGTTGTTACATTGGGGGCATGAGGAGTATGTACAAAAGGCGTATGAGTTAATACCATAGGGTAATAAAAAAAGAACGGTTTTTTTTTGTTTTCATTAATAAAATCAACCACAAAATCTGAAAAAATATCTGGGCCAAATTTACCTTCGTATGTTTTACTTCCATCTTTAGTAAAAATATATGGATCCCAGTATCGTTTGCCACTTGGTTCGTTACCCGACTCATAACCTGTCCACATGCAAAATTCATCAAAACCTACTTTTTGCATGGCGTTGGGCTCTATTCTAAAATCGTTAATTTGCCACTTCCCTGCAATTCCCGTTTTATATCCTACTTTTTGTAAGGCATTTGCAAAACTTTGGTTTTTATCAGCATCAAAGCTAACACCGTGCCCCCAACGTGGTACATCATAATGGCTCACCCAACCATTATTATATGGATATTGCCCAGTAATTATTGCAACTCTACTTGGTGTACATTGAGGCATAGAGTATGCATTTTTGAACTTTATACTTTTACTTACTAAAGCATCAATATTTGGTGTGCTCACTTCTGTAGCTCCATAACTGGGAAACCATTCTTTTCCTAAATCATCAACCAAAATAAATATAAAATTAGGTTTTTCTACTTTTTCTGATGGCTTACAAGAAAACGCAAAAAATACTAATAATAAAAAAAATATATTCTTGAATCCATTCATTGTTTTAATTTAAAATTAATTGATTATGACTTATTTTAAAGTACTAATATTTTCTATTTGGTTGCAATCAATAAAGCCATAAACACGTATGATAAAAAACATTGAAAAAATACGCCATAGCCCTACTACTTTAAATATCGATTTTTTAAAACAATGTATAAGCTAAAATTACAGAAACCATAGAATAGCTGGTTGAATAATCAATAGATTGGTTTATGATATTTCTGTTTGTATAATATCTTGCTTCAACACTATACTTGTTTTTAAGTTTATAACCTCCACCAAAAGCAAAGTTTGCACTTCCTTCTGGATTAAGATTTTCTATTATATTATCATTTATCTTATAAACTATATAATTTGATTTTATAGGAAAGTCAAAAACAACAGAAGCATTTAAGAAAATTTTTGAATCTGTATTAATATATAAATAATGTCTTAAAGTTAATGGTATATTAAAAGCTTTATATCGTACGGAAACACTTTCTCCAATATTTACATCATTATCAAATATTATTTCTGATTTGAATTCTCCATCATATGTAGGCTCAACAGAAACGGCCCATTTGTTTTTTAGAAACGGTAACAAAGCCTCAAACTCAATACCAAAACCAAATAAAGTTTCTTTTCCAAAATCATGAGTTCTTGGGTTTATTCTACCTTCTCGTTCATCTAAATTCAATGAAGTAAAATTTAACCTAGTTCGTAAATTGACATTAAAAGTTTTAGTTTTACTGTTATAAACAATTATGTTTGAGCCTTTGCAATTATTAAATTGCACAAAAAAATCAACTAAATTTTTTCTTTCATATTTGAGATTATTTGCAGTGTTAAAATTTATAGTTCCACAAGTTAAATTATCAAATAATTGCTTTCTGTAACTATTATTTTCTCTTTGAACACTATTTTCTGATATCCAGACTTTGTAAACTAATTGATTTATTTCCAAACCATTAAAACTAAAAAAGAAAGTTTCAATGCCTTTTTCTTTATAAGAATACAAATTAGCAGTGCCTTCTACTAAAACTTTTAAAAAAATTTCTTCTGTTTTAAACTTATAATCTGTATCATTTAAATTGAATTCATCTGGTCTGCCAATATCAACCTTTTGTTTTATAAATTTATTGGTATTGAAAATAACAATCTCTTTAATGGTTTTTAAATTAACCGCTTGTGTTTTACCCTTTTCAGATAATTTATAACTTAAATTTTTTGTGATGTCAGAATAATTATCATTTTTTATATAACATTTTGTTTTAACTCCTATATTATCAATAAAATAACCTTCATCAAAACTAATTTGACTAAAACAATTAAACGTATATAATAATGAAAATAAAATAAATAATATTTTTTTCATTTTTTAATGGAAGTAAATTTAATGATATGATTAAAATATAAACTTCTTCTTTTCAATGATAGATTATGTTACATTATTTTATATATAACTTTATAATTTCATCTATATCATTCATAGCATGCGTATCAACATATAAAAATGTGCCCTCTTTCATCTGCTTAAATTTAACTTTTGTTTTTCCATCAAACAATGTTGCAGAACTTATTTTTTCTCTCAATTCAGGAATAAAAATATAAGGCTCTGAAGTAGGATTTAAAATATGTACATATAACGTTTTATCTTTTTTAGTAATGGTTCCCCAATCTTGTGTTTTAATGACATCTCCTCTAGTACCATAAATACTTTCACCATATTTAGCTGTCCATTCACCTATTTCTTTTAATGTGATAACAAATTCTGGTTGTATTTTCCCATTTGGCATCGGACCTACATTTAATAATAAATTGCCATTTTTACCTGCCGCTTTTACTAAAAAGTGAATCAATTGTTTTGTAGACTTAAATTTTTGATCATATATACTATAACCCCACTTACTAGCCATTGTTGCACAAGATTCTAAAGGCAATTGACTTACTTCAACTCCCTCACTATAGCCACCATGATTTTCTCCTGGTAAATCACGTTCAAAAGTTTGAATATCTTCTCCTGCAATAGGCTGTATATGGTGATTATTTGCAATTAATGTATTTGGACTCAACTTATGAATTAAAGGATAAATTTCATCATATTGCCAGTCCGCTTCTTTTTGATCCCAATGGCCATCAAACCAAATCATACCTATCTCACCATAGTTAGTTAGCAATTCGGTAAGTTGTGCTTTCATAAAGTCTACATACTTATTCCAAGCTTCTGCATCACCTTTTTTACCATCTTTATAATCATCACGTTTCCAATCAAGCAATGAGTAATAAAAATTTAATTTAATGCCCTCTTTTTTACAGGCTTCAGCTAATTCTTTTAAAGGATCTTTTCCATAAGGTGTAGCGTCAACAATATTAAAATCACTGGCATCAGTATCAAACATGCTAAAACTATCATGATGACGCGATGTAATAGTGATATATTTCATCCCTGCATCTTTTGCTATTTTTACCCATTCATCTGCATTAAAATCTTGAGGGTTAAAAAAATCTGCTAAACGAGCATAATTGTCTCCTTTAATTTTTTTAAGTAGCATAACCCATTCTCCATCTGCTAAAATGCTATAAACTCCCCAATGAATGAACATTCCAAATTTCATGTCTTGAAATTCTGCTCTTGCTTCCAAATTACCTTGAGTTGGTGTGTAATCTGGCATTGGGTAATCATAATGTTTTTGCGCACTAATCGTGTACGCCATAAATCCTAAAATGCATGTAATAACTATCTTTTTCATATTGATTTGTTTTTATCTTTTATTTAATTACCGGTTCTGGCCCCATTTCCATTTCTAAAATACCACCTGAGGTTATTTCTTCATGTGATATCCAAAAGCGATTTAATGGTTTTCCATTTAATTCCATGGATTGTATATAAATGTTTTCTTCTGAATTATTATGAGCTATAATTTTGAAGGTTTTTCCTGAATAATACTCAGTATCCAATTCTATTTCTATATCGTTAAAAACAGGGCTTGTTATTTGATATTTATTATCGCCTGGGTTTATTGGATGTAGCCCTATTGATGCCAAAACATACCAAGCCGACATTTGTCCAACATCTTCATTACCACACAATCCGTAAGCATCAGTACCATAGGCATTGTTACAAATTTTTCGTGTATACTTCTGAGTTAAATGTGGTACACCTGCTTCATTTAGCATAAAAGGAACGTGGTGAACAGGCTCGTTAGGATGATTGTAATAATTATTCCAAAGAAAATCTTCGGGTGTATTTTCAAAAAAAGAAATCAATTCATTTTTAAAAGCAGTTTCTCCTCCCATAAGTTCTTTTAATCCTTCAATATCATGTGGTACAAACCAACCTTGTTGGTACGGATTACTTTCTATACAACCTTGACCATGTACCGTTTTTCCTTTCCACTCTAACCAAGTTCCTGTACTATCTTTAGCCCGAAACCAATTTACTTCATCATTCCAAATATTTTTATAATTTTTACTTTTTTTGAAATATTCGTCTGCAATAGCATCTTTCCCTAAAGATTTAGCCATTGTAGCTAAAGCCCAATCTGAATAGGCATATTCCAACGTTTTAGAAATATGTTTATGGGAATATCCTAACGTACCATTTCCAGTATTGTCCACTGTATTTTTGGAATACGTAAACGCTTTTTCTATATCATAATTACGAATCCCTTTTTGATAAGCATCATTAATAACAGAAACCGCAGGATTACCTAACATAACCCCTGAATATGAATTAAGCATTTCCCATCGTGGTAAATATTCTTTACCACTAAATTCTGCCATCTGTAATAAAGAGTTAATTTCATCATCAACTAATGCTGGGTTAATAATGGTTTGTAATGGAAATTGAGAGCGGAAGACATCCCAACCACTAAAAATAGTACGATATGTAAACCCCTTTGTTTGGTGAACTTTCTTATCAGCCCCCATATAATTTCCATTAACATCAGAAAATGCTCTAGGGTCTATCATAGTATGATACATAGCTGTATAAAAAATAGTTTTTTCAGTATCCGTAGCTCCCGAAACTTTTATGCGTTTTATAGCTTCACTCCAACTATCACGTGCTTCTTGCCTGGTTTTATCAAAATCCCAATGGTTAATATCATGTTCTAAGTTTTCTTTAGCACCTGCAATACTTACAAAGGAAATACCGCTTTTTACTAAAACTTCTTCGCCTGCTTTGGTATTAAAATTGGTGTAAAAGCCTAAATGTTCCCCTTGTAATTCAGTTTTATCGGTATAAATTTTAGCGTTTTTAATGGCATCTTGATAATTATCTTTACGTATCCAACGCATTTTACGCTTTACATCTGGTAAATCTGCACTCCAAATACCATAATCTTTTAAAGGCTTGCTAAACTGACAATAAAAATACACAACATAATCGGCGTTTCCGGCACCAGCACCCCAACCTCCACCTTCTGGTGGACATTTCATCCAACCTTGAATGGTGTTTTCATTTACAATTTTTATGTATTGTTCTGTTGATGTTCCGCCTACTCTACGCGCCAAATCTATTTGCACACGAGAACTATCGCTTTCTGGATAGGTAAAACGAATTATTCCTGCTCTAGGTGCAGAAGTTAATTCGGTTTTAACTTTATAATCATCTAATGTAACAGCGTAATATCCGGCTTCTGTAACTTCGGTATCGTGCGAATAACGTGAACGGTAACCACTTTCCGGATCTTTTTCAACACCTCTATTCGTTTGTAATTTTCCTACTGTTGGCGTAACTAGAAAGTTACCTAAATCTCCAAACCAACCAATACCACTCATGTGCGTAAAACTAAACCCTTCAATAGTGGTATGTGCATAAGAATAACCAGGTCCATTATCGCCATCAGACACTGTATCTGGACTTAATTGCACCAAGCCAAAAGGCGTTGCCGAGCCTGGAAAGGTTTTTCCAAAACCATGAGCATCTTTAGATTTTTCACCATAGGTAATCGCTCCTATTATAGGATCTATATAATCTACTGCTTGTTTTACATCTGCTATTTCAGGTGTTGCATCTTCAATTTTTGTTTTTGAAGTTGAACACGACACTGCAATTAATCCACTTAAAATAATAGCGAAGTAAGCTGGTGTTTTTGTTGTGTTAATTCTCATAGATACATTGTATTCTTTTATGCCTTTAATGTACAGACGCTTTTTTAGTGACTCCTTTTTTAAAAATATCTACTGTAACGTCATTTTCCTGTAATTCCCCCGAAGTTGTTCTTCCGTTTTCTACAATATCAATGAGTTGTGATGTTAATTTTTCAACCACTTGTGGATATTTATCATAAACATTTGTAGTTTCTTCAACATCTTTTTTCATATTATAGAGTTGAATATCTGGATAATTTTCTTTAATAGCTTTATTATCTGTTGGTGCAGACCATCCACCAGAACCTGGAGTTAATTCTAATTTCCATTTTTTATTACGGATAGAAAATTTTCCGTTAATAGAATGATGCACCACTACATTATAATCGGATTTGGCTTTTTTGTTCTTTAATAATGATAAGATACTATATGAATCTACACCACTTTTATCGTCTAAATTTAAATCAACGATATCCGCACAAGTCGCCATTAAACTGGTTTGGCAAATTAGTTTATCGTTTTCTGAATCCGCTTCAATAACACCTGGCCATTTTACAATAAACGGAATGCGGTGGCCACCTTCCCAAATATCAGATTTATACCCTCTAAAATTTGCGCTTGGATAATGCCCAAATTCTTTTTCTAATTTTCCTGCTTTAGCAACTGGAGCAGAACACCCATTATCACTGGTAAAATAGACAAGTGTATTATCTTCAATACCATTTTCTTTTAGGGCTTTTAACACACGGCCAACCACAAAATCGGTTTCCATAACAAAATCTGCATATGCACCCATACCGCTTTTACCTTGCCAATCCTTAGATGGTACAACCGGACTATGCGGAGAATTTAAAGCCAAATACATAAAAAATGGCTCACCGGCTTTAGCTTCTTTAGCAATATATTCAGTAGCATGATCGCCTAAAAACTGAAGCATTTTAATCGGCTCCATTTTATCGATTACCTTATCATCTTTAATTACTGTTTCCATAACTCTAGAATGATGAAACCCAATGTAAGAATCAAAACCTCTTGAAATTGGACCATTAGGTACAGTAGAGCCTATTGCAGGACCAATTACTTTTTTTCCCTCGTAAACCTGTACTGGATTTCCATTATCATCTACAAACTTGAATCCTAAATGCCATTTCCCAATAGCTGTGGTTTTATAACCTGCAGTTTTTAATAGTTTTGGTACTGTCATTAAATCTTTAGCTATCAAAGGTTCAAGTTCATCGCCACTTGCCAAAACACCTTGTTGCAACCTTGAACGCCAAGAATAACGCCCCGTTAAAATTGCATATCGAGATGGTGTACAAACCGCCGAAGCAGAATGCGCATCTGTAAATGTCATGGCTTCTTTAGCAAAAACATCTATGTTTGGAGTTAAAATCTTACCCTTTTCTGGATTTAAAACCTGAACATCTCCATAGCCTAAATCATCACAAATAATGTAAACAATATTAGGTTTTTGTTGTGCCGATACTAGACTTGAAATGAATAGCGCTACAAAAAGTATTTTATTTAGTTTCATATTATTTTAATCTTATCTCTGTTATTTCTCCCAACAGTTCACCTTTTTTATTGAATAATCCTGCTTTTAATAAAGACTTTGGTACTGCTTTAAAATTCTCGGTATACTTAGTTGCTTCAATTGTTGGGTCGCTACCATCTAGTGTATAATATATGTCGTAACCAACTGCTTCGGTTTCTAAATACACAATAGCTTTATTATGCAGTTGATCGATACCGAAAACCGGATACACTGTAAACAAACTTTTAGCAACGTTTACACCTTCTTTTTTTAATCTATTAAAGTGTTTAAACTCCAATGCCTTTTGAAAACGCTCCCAGTTTTTCACTTCTGGTTTACTCCAAGATACTTCTGCACTTGCTAAAGTTCTTGGATACAACATATACTCAAAATGTTCTCCTGTTGGTGTAAATTCTCCCCATAAACTGGCTTGGTTTCCTAACACTCTAGCCGCTTCTTCTTGGGTTAATTCTGCAGGAACAGGTTCGTGATTGTACACTACAGATAAAGGTAACACAGAATTAGGACCTTCTGGCTCCATAAAAGTTGGCCCTTGAACTCGGCTTATGTAGGAATGTAAATAAGAAGTCATAATAGTTGGGTAACCTTCTCTTGGCGCTTGTACTTCTGGGTTATATTTACCTCTACGCCATGCCATAATGGTTGCTCCAGGAACACCATTACCACTCAACACTTCATCCCAACCAATCATGGTTTTATTTTGTTTTTCTACAATTTTATGAATGCGTTGAATAAAGTAACTCTGTAATTCTTCGTAATCTTTTAAACCATTTTCTTCCATAAGTGCAGCACACATCGCGCTTTTTTTCCAATCTTTTTTGCTACACTCATCGCCACCAATATGTAGATATTTTGATGGAAATAAATCGGCTATTTCTTCAATAACACCTTCTAAAAATTCATAGGTAAATTCACTTGCTGGACAAACCGTATTGTTAGGTGCTTTGCCACCAACGGCAACTTCAAAATTTACGCCAGTAGTATCAATATCCGAACAAAATAATTCTGGGTACGAAGCTACCAAAGCTTTACTATGCCCTGGAACATCTATTTCGGGAATAATTTCTACATTTCTGGTTTTAGCAAATGCAATAATTTCTTTTAAATCGTCTTGGGTATAAAAACCACCAACCGTTTTAGGCTCATTGGCGGTGGCCGGTTTTCTACTCCACCAATGATCGTCTCTCTCGGCTCTCCAAGCACCTTTTTCTGTTAACTTAGAATATTTTTTAATTTCTACTCTCCAACCTTGATCGTCGGTTAAATGCATATGGAATACATTTATTTTATAAGACGACAATAAATCAATCTGCTTCATTACAAATTCTTTAGAATGGAAATGACGCGACACATCCATTAAAACTCCACGCCAACCAAATCTTGGATTATCTGTAATTGTTACATTTGGAAGCTTAATTTCTAATGTTTTTTCGATAGGAACTAATTGTCGTAAAGTTTGAAATCCATTAAAAAAACCAGAAAAACCTTTTGCCTTAACTATAATTTT
The DNA here is from genome assembly GCF_001310225.1 of Pseudalgibacter alginicilyticus. GTDB lineage: Bacteria > Bacteroidota > Bacteroidia > Flavobacteriales > Flavobacteriaceae > Pseudalgibacter > Pseudalgibacter alginicilyticus. Next base: position 719,366 of record NZ_CP012898.1, read on the forward strand.
TGAATCTGAAACGTCTAAAATATAACCTTCTTCTTTTACCGATTTATCTTTTGTTTTTTGAAATTCAATGTAATTCGATTTCGCTTTAACCTTTCCTGTTTCAACAACAAAATCTAAACCTGTTTCAAACTTTAATTTTTCTAAAACGTAAGGTTTAAAGCTTGATTCTACCTGCTTTGGCATGTAAATTTTAGTGGTATTCGATAAATTAAACACACCTTCTTTAAACACCACAGATTCTGGTTGCGGAATGAATGTGTTTTCTTGTGCTTTTCCTGTTACAGAAAGCAAAATAATGGTTATAAAAATTAATATTCTTTTCATAAACTATAAGTTTTGGGCTATTATTTTAGCCACTTCTTTACCTTGAGCGGTTTTACCAAGCTCATTATAATGTACATTATGCGGTTTTATATACCACTCCTTTTCGTGTGGTTTTGTAAAGGCATACAAATCGTTAATTTGTATTTCAGGATAATTTGCTAAAACCTCTAATGCAGCTTTATTATATTTAACACTATCGCCTGCAACTCTACCATCGGCACCTTCTTCTGGCACTGCAGTTGTAGTTGCAAAAATTAGTTTTGCTTTAGGGTATTCCTTCTTTAAATACTTACAGATTTCATGCAAGTTTTCTTTGTACTTTTCAATGCTATTTACTTGCTTGCCGTTTTCTAAATCGAGCTTACCGTTTTTAACATACTTTAAATCGTGTAAGCCAACATTGAAATGAATAACATCCCAAGTAAAATCCCAACCGCCTTTTAAATAAGGTTGAAACATAGTCGTTTTCATTTTTTCAACAAAAGGAATAAACTTATTACTTGACTGTCCGTTTTTATGAAATCGAAACACATTGGCTTTACCTTCTAACTCTTTTCTAACCGTAGTTGTATACCCAATAGAAATAGAATCGCCATAAATAAATACGTTTGGTAATTTTTTATTAGGGCTTACATAAGCAAAAGCAGCTTCTTTATTTGCTAAGTTTTTCCAAGCTTCGCGTGCTACTTCTTCATCATATGTATCTCCAAATAAATTTAAAGAGGCACACGATGAAGCACTAATACAAATTCCTGTAGCTCCTAAATATTTTACAAAACTTCTTCTATCCATGTTTTATAAGTTTACAGTTAAGGTGTTAAATGACTTGGCATCTAAACTTGCTTTAACTTCTTTATCGTTTATATTAAATTGAACGGTTTTATTTTCGCTAGCGTCGTTATACGCTAAAATCACTACATTATTTTCTGCTTCGTTATAAAAAACTACGGCGTTTTCATCGTCTCCAGCCGTATCAATTTTTACTGAACCAGGCATAACAAAAGCACTTAAATGCTTCATTAAATAAAACTCTGGGTTGTAGGTAATGGCTTTTGTTTTACTATCAATAGAAATCATAGAATTTTGTTTCCAACCCCATTGACTTTTTCCAGTTTCATCTAAAACCATGTTCCAATACATGTATGAATTTGCACCGTTTTCAAAATAATGCTTCATTAAATTAAATGTGTATTCGGCAGCCTTCCAATCGTTAGAGCCATCGCCACATTCAGTTTCAGTTTGCATTAAACGCATGTCTGGATATGTAGCATGAACCCCTTCAATAGCACCTTTACCAGCCCATTGAAAACCAATACCATCAACATATTTTTTGGCGTCACCATACTCAACAACATCTGTTACACGCTCTAATTGCGGACGCTCTACCGTTCCTAACCAAATTTCGGCATCAATATTTTCAGCTTCAAATTTTGGTCCTAAATAATCTGAAATAAGAATTCCTAAATCTTCTGGTTTCCAAACACAAGATGGAAAGTTTTGTGCTGAATTATATTCGTTTTGTACGTGAACAGCGCTAATATCTATACCTGCTTCTTTGTAAGCTTGAACAAACTTTGCAAAGTATAAGGCGTAAGCCTCAAAATACTCTGGTTCTGTAATAAAACGTGAAACTAATTCTTCTGTATTACTCCACGCTTCTGGTAAATCGTTAAATTCTGGATTAGCTTTACAAGCATAATGTTTACTGTGTTTCATCCATGACGGCGGACACCAAGGCGATGCCCAAACAGCTACATTTGGATTAATTTTTTGTGCTTCTTTTATGTAAGGAATTAGTCGTTTTTTATCGCGATCTATAGAAAAATTTTCCATTGCAAAATCGCCTTCGGTTTCGTTGTGACTATACCAATCTACAGCATAATCGTTAGCACCAATTGGCATTCTACACAATGTAAATTTACAGCCTGTTTCTTGACTAAATAAATCGTTTAAAATTTGTTGTTTTTCTTCGGGTGTAACCATGGCTAAAGCTTCCCAACCTAACTCGTTAAAACAGCCACCAAAACCATCAATAGTTTGTTGTTGGTTTGTTGTATTTACAACTATAGTTGCTTCTGGAATTACTTCAACAGGTTGTGGTTGATAAGTTTTATCAGTCCAAACGCTGTTTTCTGTACTACTTTTCCAAGATACATCAAGTCCTTTTTCTTCTTGTTTACACGATGAAAAAGCCACTAATGCAACTAAAATTAATCCTTGTATATGTTTCATTTTGATGTTGGTTATTTTACGGTTAAAATTTTTCTTAAACGGATATCTTTTGATGATGCACCAATCATGATTCTAAAATCTCCAGGTTCAACAACACGCTTTAAATTAATATCTAACATAGATAAAGCTTCACTATCTAAAGTAAAAGTAACGGTTTTAGATTCCCCTGCTTTTAGGGCAATACGTTGAAATCCTTTAAGTGATTTAATAGGTTGCGCAACAGATGACAACTCATCACGAATGTAAAGTTGCACCACTTCTTCGCCATCTAATTTACCTGAATTGGTGATGGTACAAGTTACTTCTATTGATTCGTTTGGCGCTATATTATTTTTACTGAATTCAATATTTGAATACTCAAACGAGGTATAACTTAAACCGTAACCAAATGGAAATAAAGGTTGTCCTGTTAAATTATGGTAGTTATCGCCACGACCTGTTGGTTTGTTATTGTAGTATAACGGACATTGTGCTTCATCTACCGGAAATGTAATTGGTAAACGTCCCGCAGGATTTTCATCACCAAATAAAATATCAGCAAAACCATTACCTCCGTTTTCACCAGCATACCAAGCCATGATAATACCATCTACATCGTTTTTCCAATTGGCCATAGTAATCGCACTACCACCAACTAACACAACAACGGTTGGTTTACCTGTTGCAGCAACGGCTTTTATTAATGCTTCTTGATGCCCTGGTAAAGCCAATAAAGCACGGTCTCTAAATTCACCTTCGTGAATACCAGCGAATACAACCGCAACATCACTTTTTTCTGCAGCTGATACAGCATCTTTAATTTGCTGTTCCCACTCTTGGGTTACATCGGCATCCCAAATAAATTTGAATTTTGCATTTCCTGCAGATTCGTAAAATTCAATTTTTACATCGTATTCTTTTCCTTCAACAAAATAAAATTCTTTTAAAATGGTATTATACGATTGCTTTTGCCAATTATCAATTAACAATTTACCATCTAAATACAAACGGTAACCATCATTACCTTCAATACCAATTTTTGAAATTCCTGTTTTAGGTGCTTTAACTTTTCCTGTCCAACGCACAGAATACCAATCGTAAGGTAAATCTTTATGAGGTGAAAATAAGGTCCAACCAAAACCAATTTTCTTATCTACGCGCTCCACTTTTGGCGAACCGCTTAATGTAATATTATCGAAATAATCGCCTTTTAAACCTTCAACCTCTTTACCTTCTTTAGTTGACGATAAATATTTTGGTGCAATAACGGTGTAATTTTCTTCTTTAAGTGAAACGCCTTCGGCATAACTAATATTAGCTTCTCCAATTTTAGCAGCTACACCATTGTAAAATGAAACTTTATCGTTACCAGGTCCGCTATAACCACCTAAACGTACTGTTTTAGCATCGTGACCAATTAAGGCTACTTTTTTATTTGATTTGCTTACAGGTAAAACTGCATTATTATTTTGAAGCAACACCATAGATTTTGACGCTGCTTTTCTAGCTAACTCACGGTGTGTTTTATGTCCGTTCCATTTATCGGCTTCTTTAGCATCAACATAAGGATCTTCAAATAAACCTAATTCAAATTTTATTTTTAAAATACGGCTAACCGCTTCATCAATAGCTTTAATATCAACCATTCCTTTTTCGTAAGCTTCCCAGAATAATGGAAAATGATTATAGTTGGTTTGAAACATCACATCTAGTCCACCTTCAACCGCATCTTCTGTAGCTTCAGCATAATTTGCTGCAGTAAAATGTAATACATTGGCGCCACCAGTTGCACCAGCATCTGAAATTACAAATCCATCAAATCCCCATTCGCCTTTTAATTTATCTCTTAACAACCAAGCGTTTGATGTACAAGGTGTTCCGTCTAAAGAATTATAAGCCGTCATTACCGAACGTGCGCCTGCTTTTTGAAAAACGGCTTTAAAAGCTGGAAAATAAATTTCTTCTAATAAACGTTCGTTAAAACTAATTGGGTAACTATCACGACCACCAGCACCAACATTTGCAACAAAGTGTTTTGGTGTAGTTATAACGCCTTCATTTTCAAACTCACTAATAAAAGACACCCCCATTTGTGTTGTTAAATATGGGTCTTCGCCGTAAGTTTCCTCTACACGTCCCCAACGTACATCGCGCGCAATATTTAAAACTGGGGATAAAATTTGACGAATACCACGTGTTTTAGTTTCTTTAGTTATTGCCTTTGCAACATCTCCAACTAAATTAGTATCCCAAGTAGCTGCTAAACCAATAGCTTGTGGGTACACCGTAGCACCATCGCGCGCTAAACCATGTAAAGCTTCGTTAAACGGAATGATAGGAATACCTAAACGCGTTTCTTCTAAAAAGTACTTTTGAAGCTTGTTAATTTCGTTTGCCATATCTTGAGCACTTCCGGTAGAACCGTAATCCATAATTTGCTCTGCGGCATTATCGTTTTTTCCTTTTGATGAAATTTGAAAACCAAAAATACCGTGTTTCAATTTGTCTTTACCAATGCTTAAATCGCCAGGAATCATAAACATTTGCCAGAACTTTTCTTCTAAAGTCATTCGGCTTAACAAATCTTGCACACGCTCTTCAACAGGAAGTTTAGGGTTCTTATAAGGCGGATCTTTTTTATCTGTAAACGATAAAGAAATTGTAATAATTCCTCCTAAAAGCAAACACGTAAATACCTGTTTTATGTTTAATTTATATTTCATCTTTTTGTTAACTATAATTTTGTATTCTTTAGTTTTTCTAATTGTGGCCAATCGCTTGTACCATCGTTTTCTTGTTTTGCACCAACAGTACTTCTGCCATCATTTATAATTTTTAATAAATCGGCTTTAAATTCCTTTACAATTTCAGGATGTTCTGCTTGTAAATTTTTGGTTTCGGCAGCATCGGTTTTAACATTATACAATTGAACCATTGGAAGTGTATCGTAAATTGCTTTTTTAGTGTTGATATTTGGATAACTCCATCCGCCAGAACCTTTACAGAAATTAACTTTGTAATCGCCTTTACGATAGGCAAACTCACCTCGAACAGAATGATGAATGATGCTTTCGCGTTTTGGAGCTTCAGAATTTGTTAAATGGCTGAAGCTGTCTTCTGCTACATTATCTTCTAAATCAATATTCAACACATCGGCAACGGTTGCAAAAAAGTCTGTAGTACAAACCAATTGTTCTGTTTTTGTTGGCTGAATGTTATTTTTCCATGTCATGATGTATGGCACACGGTGTCCGCCTTCAAAAATATCAGATTTTGTACCTCTGTAAACGTAACTTGGATTGTGATCTTTAGATTTTAATTGTTTGAAATTTGCTGTTGGTGAACATCCATTATCGCTAGTAAAAACAATTAATGTGTTTTCTGAAATGCCGTTAGCTTCTAAAGCTTTTGTAACTTCTCCAACAACCCAATCGACCATAATAACAAAATCGGCATACGGATTTTCTAAACCACTTTTACCTTTAAAAGCATCGGTTGGTAAAATTGGCGTGTGTGGTGCAGGCAGTGGCATATATACAAAAAACGGATCGTCTTTTTTTGCATTATCGTTAATATAACTTACGGTACGTTTTGTGATTTCTGGCAATGCCTGTTCGTGCTCAAAATTATCGGCAGTTAAACCATAACGCCAAGTACCTTGTTTGGTTTTACCTTTGGTATATTTTGTTGGTACGCTGGTTGGCATATCGTTTTCTACCCAAACGTATGGTGGCATGTCTAAAGAACCACAAAATCCGTAGCTATAATCAAAACCATGTGTATTTGGACCATTTTTAATAGGTGTTGTAAAATCTACCTCTGGTCTTGCTTTTAAATTATCTATATCCAGACCTAAAGAATCTGGTTTTGTAATATCCCAGTCCCAGCCCATGTGCCATTTACCTATAAAAGCAGTGTTGTAACCGTTGTCTTTTAAAACATCGGCAATAGTAGTTCGGTTTGGCTTTATTAATGATTTTGAATAACCACTAACCACACCTTGTTTTAACGAGGTACGCCAGTTATATCGCCCTGTTAAAATGCTATAACGTGTTGGGGTACAAACTGCAGAACTTGTGTGTGCATCGGTGTACATTACGCCATTAGTTGCCAATGCATCGATATTTGGTGTTTCAATTTTAGAGTTTTCGTTGTAAATAGATACATCGCCAATACCTAAATCATCAGCAAGAATGTATATGATGTTGGGTTTTGTTGTATGTGTAATACTCTTTTTCTCTTCTTTTTCATTACAGGAAAAGAAAACGATACTAATTAAGGTTATTTGTAAAACTGATTTTATGGACATTATTTTTTTAATAAATGTTCTTGGTTTCTTTTATTTTTCTGTAATTCTGCATCAAATTCTTCCATCATTTTTCGTAATTTTTTAACGGTTTTTGGATGTTGTGATGCTACATTATTTTTTTCAGAAACATCTTCCTCTAAATTGAATAACTCAACACCTTCCTTTTTTGTAATTCTCAGCTTCCAATCGCCTTGACGAACCGCTTCTAAAGTTGATTCTTTGTAATAATAAAATCCTTCTTTTTTATGCGGCGATTTACTTTTTTTTCCAGATAATAATTTCCAGATATTTTTTCCGTCTATTTCTTTTTCTGGTAAATTGGCATCCGTTAAATGTGCAATTGTTGGCAAAAAGTCTATTGTTGAAGCTACTTCGTGTGTAACGGTTCCTTCCTTTATTTTACCAGACCACTTTGCAATCATTGGCACACGCATTCCGCCTTCATAGGTTAAAAATTTACCACCTCTTAAAGGTAAAGCACTACCGCCTTTATCGCCTTTTGAAGTCCAAGGTCCATTATCTGAAGTAAAAATAACGAGCGTGTTTTTATCAATATTTAAATTTTCTAACGTTTTTAAAATTTCACCAACTCCCCAATCTATTTCTTCAATAACATCACCATACAATCCTCGCGCACTTTTCCCTTTAAAATTTTCAGAAGCAAAAAGCGGTACATGAGGCATCGAGTGTGCTAAGTATAAAAAGAAAGGTTCTTCTTTATGATCTGATATAAAATTTACCGCTTGCTGTGTATAGCGTTTAGAAAGTGTACTTTGATCTACCGGATATTCTACAATTTCATCTTGTTGAAATAATGGCACTCTACTTTTTCTCCATTTTTTTTGACGTAAACTATCTATGGTCATTCCTTCTCTAAAAACAATCTTTTTATTCACTTTTGACTTTGGGTTAACAGACATATCGTTACTAAACGGTATGCCATAATAAAAATCGAACCCTTGATTTGTAGGTAAATATTGTGCCTCGTCGCCAAGATGCCATTTACCAATACAAGCTGTTGCATAATTTTTAGTTTTAAGCATATCTGCTATGGTTGTTTCTTCGCTCGATAAACCACCTGCAATATTTGGCCATAATACTTCTGGTACGCCTATTCGTTGTGGGTATGCTCCTGTTAACAAGGCAGCTCTTGAAGGTGAACAAATAGAAGATGCTGAATAAAAATCAGTAAACTTTATACCATCAGCAGCCATTTTATCTAAGTTTGGAGTTTTAATCAATGGGGAACCAAATACACCAATATCTTGATAGCCTTGATCATCAGTGAAAATAATTATGATATTTGGCTGTGATGTTTTGCTTTGTGCTTTAACAGAAACATTCCAACTAAAAATAGAAAGTATTGATATTATAAATAATTTTTTCATGTTTTATGGTTTTGAATTTAAATTACCATCAAATTTATAGGTTTTTCCTTTTGATGTATTAAACTCTATGTGCTTATCTCTATAACTTAGTGTGCATTTCCCACCTTGTTTAGATAAAATTTCAACATCCTTTAATTCTGAATTCTCCCAACTAAAATTTAACTCAAAACCACCTCTTGCAACAATTCCTGAAACATATCCCCTTGGCAACGCATCGGGTAAAGCTGGCAATAATTCTATTTTACCCAAATGACTTTGTAAAATCATTTCTAAAATACCCGAAGCACCCCCAAAATTTCCATCAATCTGAAATGGTGGATGTGCATCGAAAAGATTTGGATATGAACCACCACCAACCTTACCATCTGGTTTTTCAGCAGGACTCAATAATTTATGCAATAACTTATAAGCATGATTGCCATCTTTAAATCGCGACCAAAAATTAATTTTCCAAGCTAAACTCCAACCTGTGCCATTATCACCTCTATACTCTAATGATTGTTTTGCCGCTTTCATTAAGTCTGGAGTATCCTCATAATTTATTTCATTTCCTGGGTGAACAGCCCAAAGATGAGAAACATGCCTGTGATGATTTTCAGGATCATCTTTATCTTCCATCCATTCTTGCAATTGTCCATGTTTGCCTATTTTATTGGGTGCAATTTTAGAAATCATAGGTTGTAAACTAGATGTAAATTCTTGATCAGCACCTAAAATTTTTGAAGCTTCTATAGTGCTTCTAAATAATGCTCTAATTAATTGATGATCCATTGTTGGACCAGCAACTAAACCTCCTATTTCTGGGGAATTTGAAGGAGAACTTATCAAATATCCTGTATTAGGATCTTCATATAAAAACTGACTATAAAATACCGCCGCATTTCGCATCAGCGGATATCTTTTCTCTAAAAAGGCTTTATCTTGAGTATACAAATAATGTTCCCAAATATGAGTAGATAACCAAGCGGCACCCCCTAACCAAATACCATGGTGCGAAGCGTTTACAGGGGCGGCACCTCTCCAAATATCAATGTTGTGATGTACAATCCATCCGTCAGCATTATAATGCTCTTTGGCTACTTTGGCTCCAGTAATTGAAAGATCTTCTATTAAATCAAATAAAGGTTCGTGGCATTCACTTAAATTATACATTTCAACCGGCCAATAATTCATTTCTAAATTAATATTCGTGGTATAACTACTGAACCAAGGCGGCGTTAATTTATCATTCCAAATACCTTGCAAGGTTGCTGGTTTAGTACCAGGACGACTACTTGATATGGTTAAATAACGTGCATACTCAACATATAGAGCTACTAAATGTGGATCGTCTGGTGTTTTACTAAAATCTAAAATTCTTTGGTTTGTTGGATTATTAGATTTTCCATTATCTCCAAAACTAATTTCAAAGCGGTTATATAAAGCTTGGTAATCCTGAATATGATTAAGTTTGATTTTTTTGTAATTTGTATTTTCAACTTTAGATAACGTTTCTGGAACTATTGTCTCCGGGTTCCCCGAAACATCGCTGAAATCAATATAATTTGTTGCAGCTGATAAAAACATCGTGGCTTTTGATGCATTAGTAATTTGTAATGTGCCATTTGCAGATGTAACGCTTCCGTCAGTTTTTATTTTTAAAGTTGAAACACCTCTTAATACTCCACCTTTTACTTTAACAACAAGTGTTTGCGAATCATTTGATGTAACAACGGATTTATCATCGTGAATGGCATCTAACCATACATCAAAATTAAGTGCTTTTTCTTTGCTAACTGTTAAATTTATTGCAATAATTTGATCAGGAAAACTGGATAAAATTTCTCGTGTATAATTAGCATCATCCACGGTATAAGAAACCGAACTAATAGCATCGTTCAAGTTTAATTCACGCTTATAATTTGTGTAGTTTTCATGATTTTTAAAATCAATATAAATATCTCCAAAAGGTTGATAATGTACCTGTTTTAGAGGTTCGCTCATAAATTCTTCCTGAGCCAACTTATGTGCCTCTCTACTCTTACCTTCAGTTAATAATTGTCTTATCTCTGCTAAATATTCACCGGCACCTTCATGAGCATAATCGTGTGGTTGACCACGCCAAAGTGTTTCCTCATTAAATTGAATATGCTCTTGAGCAACCCCTCCAAAAACCATAGCCCCTAAACTTCCATTACCAATGGGCAAGGCATCTGTCCATTTTTCAGCTGGTTCTGTATATACGAGTTTAAAATCATCTTTTTGTTCTGAAAAATCCTTAGGTTTAGCACAAAACATTAGAGTCAAACCTAAAACTAAAAGAAGTGATTTTATAATATAAGTGTTATTTAGTGTTTTCATAAATTTAACCTCCTAGCCTATCTACCCCCTTATTTCAATATAAAAAGGATAGATATATTTTAATTCATCTTTTCTTTTTAAATATGTTTTTGGCATAATAGTTAATGCTCCTTTATTAAGTTCTATATTATTAAAACGAAAACTTCTTTTACCATTGGCATCAATGAGTAATGTCTCTGTTATTTCACCAAGTACTAACTTTAATTCACCTGTCGTTTCAATTTCATTATCAAAATGAACTATTATATCGTAGGTTTTAGTTTTATCTACAATAACATCCCAATAAATAAATTCTTCTTTAATATTTTCTTTCTTTAAAAAAAGAGCATCATTTTGATTCAGCATGACAGGATTCTCAAAAACGGTTCCTATTATAGGTTTAGGTGAATCCAAAATATGCTTAGATTTTTCCATAATATCAAGCCACGAAGCCATTTCAGTTTTTAGTTCATCAACTAATGCTTGATTATTATCTGAAATATCATTTTGCTCATATGGATCTTCCGTTAAGTTAAAAAGTTCAAACGTATCCGCATTATTTTCATCTTTACCAACACCTACCAATTTCATATTCCCCTTCCTAGTAGATACATTCCTATACCTAACAGGAGCTGTTCGAGCCCAATAACGGTTAATAATACGTTGAGGCAACGTTTTCTTTTCTTTTGTTAATAAAGGTAATAAGCTTTCCCCTTCTATAATTAAATTTTCTGGCATCTCTACTCCAGTAAACTCAACCAAGGTTGGTAAAATATCATAATGAGCTGCAGGTGTTTTAATATCTCTAGGCTCTTTGAAAGCTTTTGGATAATACCAAAAACTTGGAACTCTTACACCCCCTTGGAACACAGAACCTTTTCTACCACGCATACCAGCAACGTATCTTGGATGTTGCGGACCATTATCTGTCATGAAAATAACTAATGTATTTTCATCTATGTCTAAATCTTCTAATTTTTTAAATAACAATCTTAAGTTATCATCAATATTAGTTACCATTCCGTAGACTTTTTTAGAATTTTCTCTACTGTGTTCGGTAACATTTGGATAAGGTTTTCCTTGGTTAATTAAACCCGCATCGATATCTACATCTTTGTACATATCGTAATATTTTTGGGGTAATTGTAATGGCCCATGCGGCGCATTATAAGATAAATATAGGAAGAATGGATTCTCCTTGTTGTCTTCCACATAATCCATAGCTGCTTCGGTTAAAACATCTGTACAATAGCCTTGAGTTTGTACTTGTTTACCATTTTTCCATAAAATTGGATTGAAGTAGCTACTGTCTCTTTTTAACGTATTTGGCCAATCACCGTATTGCCCGATTCCGCCAGACAAATGGTTTAACACGTAATCAAACCCTTGGTCTTGTGGTCGCATGGGATAATTATCGCCTAAATGCCATTTACCAATCATACCAGTATTATAACCCGCATCTTTTAAAATTTCAGCTATAGTAATTTCAGAAGAAGCCATCATTGCTCCACCTCTATAAGTGTCGTGCACACCAGTAGACATAGAATATTTACCCGTCATAATCGCAGAGCGTGTTGGCGCACAAACTGGGTTAACTGAAAAATCGTCGAAACGAACACTTTTTCTTGCTAAACTATCTAAAACCGGCGTTTTTATATGAGGGTTTCCATAATAACCTAAATCGCCAAAACCCTGATCATCTGTAACAATTAATATCACATTGGGTTTAGATGCTATTTCAGTTTTTTCACTCTCTGAACAGCTCGTTATAACCAGTAGTAGAACAAATAAATTTATGTAAAATAAATGTTTCATAGCTTACTATTATTTTGAAATTGCATAAACATCCTCACTCCAAACTTTTAATTTCCCAAGCATAGCTTTTACCCGTTCTGGATGCTGATTAGCTAAGTTATTACGCTCCTGAATATCATCTTTTAAATTAAACAATAAAGGATCTGCATTTTTATTACGTAAAATAAGTTTCCAATCACCTTGTCGTATTGCTTTTCTTCCTATGTACCCCCAAAACACATCTCTTGTTGGCAATGGGTTTCCTTTAACAAGATTATCTTTTAAGCTTACACCATCTAATCCTTCTGGGATTTCTGCTCCAACAAAATCCAAAATAGTTGGAAATAAATCCATTGTCATAATAGTTTCATTATTTATTTGATTTGGCGTAATTGTTCCAGGATACCAAGCCATTGCAGACACACGATGACCACCTTCCCATAAAGTAGATTTATACCCTCTTAAGCCACCATTACTTCCTACTTTTTGAGAAGCACCATTGTCTGAACAAAAAAATACCAAAGTGTTTTTATCGAGTTTTAGTTTTTTTAATGTTTCCATAACCTCTCCTATGCCTTCATCCATAACCTCAACCATTTCTTTATAAATGTTGTTAAGCTCTTCTTCAGACATTTTATCTTTTTGTTTAGCACCATTTTTCCAACCTACAGCTCGTTCTGCTACAGAATTACGCCCTTGAAAAGGACCATGAGGTGCTTCGTGTGGAATAAAGAGCAAAAAAGGTTCGTCTTTATGACGTCTTATAAAATCAACTGAATGTTTTGTTATCAAATCTGTTGAATAGCCTTCTTCATTTTTAATTTTATCACCTTGCCACCAATCTTCATAACCCTCTTGGTCAATATGTGAATGATAATCAACATTCCCTGAAACGTAACCAATATACTCATCGAAGCCTTGATTTATAGGATTAAACTCTGTTTTATACCCCAAATGCCATTTACCAAACATACCCGTAACATAACCAGCTTCTTTAAAAGCATCTGCAAATGTTTTTTCACTTGTAGCTAAGCCTTTATCACGATGTTGCTTAGCTGTAACAACCCCATCAATACCAACACGCTGTTGATATTTACCTGTAAGTAGAGCAGCTCTTGTTGGACTACAAACAGACCCATTCGAATGAAAATCAGTAAATTTAATACCTTCTGCGGCCATTTGATCTAAATGAGGCGTATTAATTAATGTACTACCATAACACGATAAATCGCCATACCCTAAATCATCAGCTACAATGATAATGATATTTGGCTTTTCTACTTTTTGAGCATAACAACTTGTAATTGCTTTAGAAAAAAGAAAAGCGATAATGAATATGTTTAATGTTTTAATCATGTTTCTTTATTAAATAATATTAATTAAATTAATCATTCCAATAATTTTTAATAATCTCATAGATTTCAGGATTATCAGCATCTATATCTCCTAAAGATTGTCTTTTATTTAAAATTTCTGCTTTCATATTTTTAATGATATCCTGATATTGAGGATCGTTATAAGCATTGTTGGTTTCTTTCGGATCTTTTTCTAAGTCATAAAAATCCCAAAATTTTGTTGGTTGCTCTTCTTTAGAATAATTATTCTCTTTTAATCCGTTACCATAGTAGAAAGCTAACTTGTAACGGTCCCCTCGGATACCAAAATGCCCTGGACGGTCTTTGGAATGATCCCAATAGCGGTAGTAAGCATATTTACGCCAATCTGTTGGGGTATTTCCTTTTAAATTTTCACGGAAACTATGTCCCTGCATGGTTTCAGGGTATTCTACTCCTGCATAATCAGCAAATAAAGCTGAAAAATCAACATTTTCTATCAAATCATTATTTCTCACACCTGCTGGAATTTCTTTAGGATATCGAATTACAAATGGCATATGAATAGACTCTTCGAAAATCAATCGTTTATCAAAAAAACCATGTTCTCCAAGAAAATAACCTTGATCTGCGGTATAAATTACGATGGTATTTTCTGCCAAACCTGATTCATCTAAATAATCTAATATTTTTCCAATATTATCATCTATGGCTGCTCCACAACGCATAAAATCTTTCACATATTTCTGGTAAGTTTTATAACGTGCAGCCATATTATCTAATCCATCAACATCAAAAGGTAATTCTGGATATTTCATATAACCTGGAACATTTTCTGGGTCTTTTGAAGCCGTTAGATATCTAATCTTTAAATTATCTATAGATTGTCCTTTAAAAGATCTTCCTGTAGTTTCAGCACCCTCATCATAAAATGTAACGGGTACTGGAATATCTTGGTCTCTATATAAATGACTAAAACGTTCTGGATAATCAAATGGTTCGTGAGTGGCTTTAAAGTGGCACATAGCCATAAAAGGTTTTGATTTGTCACGATTTTCAATCCAATCAATCGTCATACCAGCAATAACATCAGTACTAAATCCTTTATATTCTATTCCTCCATCCATATAATCTTGCCAATTTTCTTTAGTTTTAAGCACTGGATCCCAATAACGACCTTGCCCTGGTAAAACGCAATAATAATCAAATTCAGAGGTTGGTTCTTGTTTTAAATGCCATTTACCTATAATTGATGTTTGATAACCTCCACGCTGTAAAACACCTGCAATAGTTGGGTAATTAGGAGATAAACCTCCTGCTAAAATTTTCAAACCATTAATATGACTGTATTGACCTGTAAGAATTGTTGCCCTACTTGGAGAACATATAGAATTAGAAACCAAACAATTATCTAAAACGGTACCTTCTTCTGCTAAACGCTGAATATTTGGAGTGTGTACTAAGTCTTTTAAAATACTTTCATAAATACCCCAAGCTTGTGATGTATGGTCATCAGCCATAATAAACAAAATATTAGGCCTTTCTGCAGGAGTTTGTACTACTTTTTCTTTAGCTTTATTTTTACAACTTATTATTGTGAGTAAAATAAAAATAATATAAACACTCGATAAAAATAACTTTTTCATTTTAATGTGCTTAGTTTAATATTTGTAATTCAATTGTTTTAAAACTGTTCGAATCTGGACCTATTCCAATATCAAAAATTCCTGGTTCTACTATTTTTTTGTGCTGAACAATATCAAAAAATGACAAATCTTCAGGAGTAATTTCAAAAGTTACTGTCGTTGACTTTCCTGGTTTTAATGAAATTCTTTTTATTCCTCTTAGACTTTTTAAAGGTCTTTTTACCGAACTCTTAACATCTCTTACATATAATTGTACTACGTCCTCTCCTTCAAAATCACCTGTATTGGTAATAGAAACTGAAATTTCACAAGACTCATTTGCAGCCATTTTTGTCTTAGATAATTTTAAATCTCCATAATCAAATTGGGTATAACTTAGGCCATATCCAAAAGGATAAAGCGTTTCGCCATCAAAATAGCGGTACGTTCTTCCTTTCATACTATAATTTACAAATGGGGAAAGATCTTTTACTGTTTTGTAAAAAGTAACTGGCAACCTTCCTGAAGGGTTATAATCTCCAAACAATACATCGGCAATAGCATTCCCTCCAAGCTCGCCAGGATACCAAGCCTCTACAATAGCTGGTAAATTATCGTTCTCCCAATTAACTGCTAAAGCACTTCCATTAAGTAACACTAAAACTACAGGTGTTCCTGTTTCATGAAGTGCTTTTAATAATTCTTTTTGTACTTCTGGTAATTCAATATCGGTTTTATCACCACCATCAAAACCTTTTGAGTTTACTGGCATTTGTTCACCTTCTACACCCGGAGAAATTCCTCCAACAAAAACAACAACTTCTGATTTTTTTGCTAATTCTATGGCTTTATCAAAAGATGATTTTTGTTTAGAAGCCCACATGAATTTTAATTTTGCAGGATAACCTTCGTGATAATATTTAATGTTTACTTTGTAAGACTTTCCTTTTTCTAAGTAAACAGTTTCTTTAAGCACTCTTCTTTTTGGTCTATCTGAATTGTCTACAATTACTTTTCCATCAATTTCTAAAGTATATGCTTTATGATGACTTTGTAATCCTAAATCATAATCACCAGAAATTTCTACTTTAATATTTCCTATATATTCTACTGCAAATTTAGCTTCATCTAATCCTTTAACAGGGCTTAAGTTCCAATTAGAGTTAATAACTTTTTCTACTCTGGTTGCAACTGGTTTTCCTGAAAAATCATGATTATTATAATAAGTTGCTTGTAACCCTGTTTCATCACCAAAACTTAAAAATTCTGCAGAAACTAAAGACATTGTAGGTTCTTTAGAAATTAATTTTGTACCAGCTTCATAATATACTTTTGTATCTTTTGAAACCTTATTTTTAATACCATCTAAAGGAGTGAAGTATTGCGATGGAAAACCATTGTAGTTTCCTAAAAGCACTTCCAAATCATTTGCATTAGGCCCAATAACTGCTATAGATTTTAAATCTTTTTTTAACGGTAAAGTTTTATTTTCATTTTTTAATAATACTATAGATTTTTGAGCAGTTTCTAATGCTAAATCTCTGTGCTTTTTAGAACTTACCACATCCATAGGAATACTTGCATAAGGTACAATTTCTGCAGGATCGAACATTCCTAATTTAAAACGTGCTTTAAAAATTCGTTTTAAAGACACATCTATTTCTTCTTCAGTAATATCGCCAAAAGCCACAGCTGTAATTAAATATTCATAACGAGAACCACAGTTTAAATCGCAACCAGCTTTTACAGCTACAGCGGCAGCTTCTTCTTTAGAATCTACATAATTGTGATAATCATGAATATCTCTAATTGCATTACAGTCTGAAACAACAAATCCATCAAACCCCCAGTCTTTACGCAAAATTTCATCTAATAACTGATGACTTGCACAACATGGTGTACCCATATATCTGTTATAAGCTGCCATAATAGAGTATGCTTTACCTTCTTTTACAGTAGCTTCAAAAGCAGGCAAATAAGTATCATATAAGTCTCTTTCTGTAGTAGCTGCATCAAAAAAATGTCTTTCTGGCTCTGGACCACTGTGTACTGCAAAGTGCTTTGGCGTTGCAACTAATTTTAAGTATTTGTCATCATCTCCTTGTAAACCTTTTACAAAACTAATTCCCATACGAGATGTTAAATAAGGATCTTCTCCATAAGTTTCTTGTCCACGACCCCAACGCGGATCACGAAATATATTTACGTTTGGTGTCCAATAAGTTAAGCCTTCATATCTTTCAAAAGAATTATTACGCAAAGCTTCGTGATGTTTTGCTCTAGCTTCATCAGAAATTACAGTAGCAGATTCTAAAATCAACTCTTCATCAAAGGTAGCGCCTAACCCAATTGCTTGAGGAAACACTGTAGCTTTACCTGCACGCGCTACACCGTGTAAAGCTTCATTCCAATATTCATGAGCAGGGATATTTAAACGTGGAATTGCAGGTGCATCATTCATCATTTGACCTACTTTTTCTTCAAGAGTCATTCTTGATACTAAATCGTCTACACGTTCATCAAAAGATAATGATGTATCTAAATATGGTAATTTTTCTTGTGCTTTAACTAATGTTATTGCTATTAAAGCTAGAACTAATAATATATGTTTTCTATTTTTTATCACTTTAAATTTTTCTTAGGGTTATTTATAATTTACTTCTACTACCGAAATAGAATTTGCCGGAATATCTACAATTTGAGCTTGATTATCTTTTAACCAAATGTCAAAAGTTTTTATGTTGTTTGATTCGTTTTTAATAAACAAGTAAATGTTATTTTCATCTTTAAGCGTAATTGTATCGCCATACCAAGATGCAGAAGCTACACGTTTCATACCTGGTTTCATAAACCTTCCAAAAAGTGCCATTGTAGCATAATCTGGATTATACGTTACTGTTTTATCTTTTCTGTTGATTTTGATTAAACTGTTTTGTTTCCATCCCCATCCACTTGAAGAATCTTCATTTAAAATCATATTCCAATAACAAAAATTTGGCACACCATGATTGATAAAACTAGCAACTTCATTAAATCTAGAAAATGCTTGATTTACACTATTTTTAGCACCGTAGCAATTACCTTCGGTATGTAAAAATTTAATATATGGGTAAACCGCTTGCATGTTTTCTACTTGTCTAGCATTCATGTATTGTACACCAATACCATCAACCGCTTCTCTCCATGTTGTATTTGAAACAAACTCTAAACCATCTAAACGTTTTGCTGTACGGAACGAACCTGCCCAAATTTCTGCTGGTATATTATCTTTTTCGAACTGTGGACGTAAATAGTTAATTACGAACTCGCCCATTTGCTCTGGTGACATGTGGCAAGACGGGTATTTTGTTGAAATATCCTGTTCGTTTTGAATGACAATTTTATTTACTGTAATACCTTCTTTAGCATAGGCATCTACGTATTTAGAAAAATATGTAGCGTAAGCTTTGTAAATTTTCGGATCGTCTTTTAAAACGTTTTTCTCTGGAAATTCTTCACCTCTATCCATTAACCCCGATTCTTTCATCCAACCTGGAGGACTCCAAGGCGATGCAAATAATTGCATGTCTGGATTGTACTTATAAGCCATTTGAATAAAAGGAATTACGCTTGTACGTTCTCTTTCTATAGAAAAGTTTTTCATTTTAAAGTCGTTTGCAACTTCACTATAACTGTAAGCATCTATACCAAAATCACTAGCACCAATAGCTGTTCTGCACACTGTAAAATTTGCTCCATTGGCATCAAAAAGATTTTTCATAACCTCATTTTGCTGTGCTTCACTTAAAGACATTAATGCTTCTCCTCCTATTTCATTGAAAGCACCACCAATTCCTGT
Source organism: Pseudalgibacter alginicilyticus (assembly GCF_001310225.1). Classification (GTDB taxonomy): domain Bacteria; phylum Bacteroidota; class Bacteroidia; order Flavobacteriales; family Flavobacteriaceae; genus Pseudalgibacter; species Pseudalgibacter alginicilyticus. The sequence continues at coordinate 738,508 of NZ_CP012898.1, forward strand.
TATGGTTTGAAAAGATATATCTGGATAAACTCTAACAGAAATACCTTTTCCTTCAGATTTTGCTTCTTGAGTTTTTATAGGGTTTGAAGCTATGTTTTCCCCTTCAACTAATTTCACATAATGCACTTTAGCATTACCCTGAGCATGTATTGATAATGATATTGATAGAACAGTCGTTAACGTTAAAACGATCTTTTTCATTTTTTCTTTACTTTTTAAATTCCGCTTTTAAAACTACAGGATAACTATCCCCATTTACAGTAAGCATATTTATAGTTAATCCGTTATTAGTTTGTTTAAATGAAACTTTTCTGCCGTCGTATAATTGTGATAAATCTTTTAAAATTCCTGGATTGACTTCACTCGATTTAGCAAAAGAAGGAATTACAAACTCGCCTCCTTTAGGATTCATTACTATAATGTAAAAATCGTCTCCTTTTGTTGTAAATCTAACTTCATCATTAGCAAAAGCAGGAGTTGCTGTAGTACGTTGGTTAAAATGCTCGCCATGTTTTTGGTTTTCTGTAGCATTTCTAAGTTCTCCTTCAACAGTTTCAACTTCTTCACCTCTTACACTTTTACCATCCCCAAAAACTTTCCAAGGACGTGTGCCATAAATAGCTTCACCATTAATTTTTAACCAATCGCCAACGATAACAACACTCTTTTTTATTTCGTGCGGAATAGTTCCATCAGGGTTTAATTCCATGCTTAATAATAAATTACCATTTTTACTAACCGCTTCAATTAGCATTTCAAGAATAGTACGTGCATTGTGTGTTAAATGGCGATCTTTTTTGTAAAACCAATCTGTAAATGTAATTTCGGACTGCCACGGATATTCTCGTAAAGTATTACTACCACCAGATTCCACTTCGTTTACAGTACCTTTTGCTTTACGCTTTAAAAGCATTACCGCATCAATTTTACCGTTTTCACTTAAACTATTATTATAAAGTTTACGAGTAACTTCTTTGCCGTAATCGCCGTAAGTAAAATTGAATCCGTCATTATATAATAAATCTGGTTTGTATTTATCGACTAATTCTATGTGACGTTTTAGCCAGTTTTTCTTAATATCTTCAATAATTTCTGGTGTACGATCTTCTGGAGCTGGACCGTATAAATCTTTTGGATCTAGACCTTCCCACCATTTTCCTTTGCCATCTGCTTTTGTTAAACGTGCATCGTAAGGAACACCTACGTATTTTCCTTCTTTATCTGAACCAAAAGCCGGTTTCCACCAATTTAAAAAACGATCGTCGTGACTGGTAACTCCAAATTTTAAACCTGCATTACGAGTAGCATTTTCAAACTCACCAATAATATCTTTTTTAGGACCAACATTTACAGAATTCCAAGGATGGTAAGACGAATCAAACAAATCAAAATGATCGTGATGATTAGCTAAAGCAACAATATATTTTGCTCCATTTTCTTTTGAAAAATTGATTAAATCCTCGGCATCAAAATTTTCTGCTTTCCACTCATTAATAACATCTTTAAAACCAAATTCTGATGGATGTCCATAAGTTTGTAAATGATACGGATTGGCCATTTTTCCAAATTTTTGTTTGCCAACATCTTTCATATACATATGGCGTGCATACCAACCACCTCCTTGCTCAGGTACCGCTTGTGGCCCCCAATGAAACCAAATACCAAACTTAGCATCTCTAAACCACTCTGGGCATTCATACTGTTCGGCTAATTCATCCCAGGTAAAATTTCTTGTTTCTTGAGCTATTATGTATTGATTTACAGTAAAAAACATTAAAAAATAAATAATAAGCTTACTAAAAGTTGATAAAAACTTAATATTAACAAATAGAAAATTCATGAAATATTATTTTTTTAAATTATGTGTTTATAAATTATTAAATAAACCGAATTCTTTTTTGGATAAATCAGCGGTATCACCACTTTCTATAATCAATTGCTTAAGCTCTACCAACAAATCCTCTTTTATACTTTGATAGTTTTCTTGATCAATCAAATTTTCAAGCTCCCATGGGTCATTTTTGAGATTAAATAATTGGTAAGTATAAATATCTTTATTAGAACTCACTATTAATTTAAAATTGTCTTTGCGAACAGCTCTGTGACCACCACTGTTATTAACTTTTGAATTATACACTTCATTTGGCCAAGAATTATATGCATAAAACATACTACTTCTTACTTCTTTTACTTCTTTTTTAATTACAGAAGTTAAATCTTTTGTTTGAACAGATTCAGGGATTTCAAGTCCTGTTAAACCACATAATGTTGGAAAAATATCATGCAAATAAGCCAATGCATTTGTTTTTTGATTCTTAGGTATGTTAGGTCCACAGAAAACTAAAGGTACACTTACACTATGCTCATAAACATTTTGTTTACCTAACAAACCATGTTGACCTAAAGCTAAACCATTATCTCCTGCTAAAACAATTATGGTATTGTCTGCGTGACCTGAAGCTTCTAATGTTTTTAATATACGCCCAATTTGGGTGTCTGTAGCTGTTATCATGGCATAATAGTCTGATATCTCTTTTTGTACAACAGCTTCTGTTCTTGGAAATGGGGCTAAAATTTCATCTCTAATATGATCATCTGCAATTTCAAAAGGATGTTGTGGCATAAAATTTTCTGGCACAGCAATGTTCTCAACGGGATACATATCATGAAATTCTTGTGGAGCCGTACGTGGATCGTGAGGTGCTGTAAACGCCACATACATTAAAAAAGGTTTTTTATTTTTATAGTTATCTAAAAACCCTATGGCTGCATCCGCAAATACTTCACTACTAAATTTTTCTTTATTATTATATGGCTCAGACCAACCTGATTCTGGAGTGTAATCTATTACTTTTGTTCCAAAATGCGTAGTCATCCCTCCTAAAAATGCAGACTTAATTTGACTAAAGCCCCGTTCTAACCAAATTTCTCCATTATGTTGTTTTCCTGTAGCAAATGTTTCATAACCATTAGCTTTAAAATATTCTGGAAAGGTTAATTTATCACTTTTACCTCTTTCTTCTCTTGGAAAAGCAAATTGTGCATATACATTGGCTTCTATATTAAAATAATGACGCCCCGTCATTAACATAGCTCTACTTGGCGAACAAACAGCCGCAGTTGTTGCTCCTAAAATATAGGAGTTTGTAAATGATGTGCCCTTATTAACTAACATATCCATATTAGGTGTTTGAACATCATACTTCCCCAATGCCCCAATAGTTCCACCTCTTTGATCATCTGTAAACAAAAAAAGTATGTTTGGTTTTGTAACAATTTCAACTTTACTTTTTTGATCTTTACAACCTAATATAGTAACCAATGTTATTATGATTATTGAAAAACTACAATATCCAATAAACTTTTTTACTTGGGTTTTAGCTAACATATTTACAATTATTTATTACGTTTGATACGTTTTTAATTACCTCTTTTTTTAATGTTCTATATTTTTCGCAGTAAGATAGTGTTCTAAATTTTTTTTATTAAGTTCATCACTATCACCATATTTTGTTCTCATTTTTTCTAATTGTTTATGCATATCTTCTTTTACGATTGCATAAGCTGGGTCGTTATAAACATTACTCATTTCTGAAGGATCTTTTTCTAAATCATATAATTCCCATTGTTCCATATCATAGTAGAAATGAATTAACTTATAACGATCTGTTCTTACCCCATAATGACGCTTAACATGATGTTCCCCTGGAAATTCATAGTATGTATAATAAATAGCATCACGCCATTCACTTGCTTCACCTTTAACCAGTTTTCTAAAGGATTCCCCTTGTATATCTTTTGAAATTTCAACACCTGCATAATCTAAAAATGTAGGAGCAAAATCTAGATTCTGAACCAACTCATCAATAACTGTTCCTGCCTTTATTTCTTTAGGATATTTAACTAAAATAGGAGTTCTAAAAGATTCCTCATACATAAAACGCTTATCAAACCAACCATGCTCTCCCAAATAAAAACCTTGATCTGATGTATACACAACAATAGTATTTTCTTCTAAACCATTTTCTTTTAAATAATCTAAAACTTCACCTACTCCATCATCAACAGATTGAATAGTACTTAAATAATCCTGCATATATCGATTATACTTCCAAAGTGCTAATTCTCTACCCTCTAAATTTCTGGCTTTAAAATCAGCAATAATAGGGTCATAATAATTATCCCAAACCTCCTTTTCGGCATCAGTCATCCTATCGTATTTTTTTTGGAACATTCCCCGATACCTAGTTTTAATATCACCTTCTTTATCTAACATTTTAAGATCATAGACTAAATCCATATCTTTTAAAATACCCATTTCGTGTTTTGCTGCGGCTGGTCTTCCTTCATAATCATCAAAGAAATTTGCAGGCGGATCAAAAGTTTTATCACTAAATAATGTTAAATACTTTTCTTCCGGCATCCAAGTTCTATGTGGTGCTTTTTGGTGATACAACATTAAAAAAGGTTTATCTTTTTCTCTTTTGTTTTCTAACCAATCTAAGGCTATATCAGTTGTAACCTGAGTTATATAACCTGGATATGTTTTTTTTACACCATTTTCAATAAAATCTGGAGCATAATACTGACCTTGGCCTGGAAGTACATTGGAATAATCGAAACCTTGTGGCAATCCATCTAAATGAATTTTACCAATCATGGCAGTTTGATATCCTGATTGTTGAAGTGTTTTGGCAAAATTATCTTGGTCCCAATTAAATGGGCTTATATTATCTACTTTACCATTTACAAAACTATGCTTCCCGGTTAGCATTACAGCTCTACTTGGTGCGCATATAGAATTTGTTACAAATCCTCGATTAAAAATAGCGCCCTCATTTGCTATTCTATCTATATTAGGCGTATTATTTATTCCATGACCATAAGCACTAATTGCTTGGTAAGCATGGTCATCACTCATTATAAAGACAATATTAGGTTTTTGAGGTATTGTTTCTTTCTTTTCAGCCTCATGTTTACAACCAAAAGATAACAGCAACAACGATAAAACGACTAAATAAGATTTATTCATATTTCTATTTTTTAATTTTTTTTTCACCATTTTATTTATTATTTCCTTCCTAATTTATGTCCCCATACAGCAAAGAATAAAATAATGCTATAACATGGAATTAATATCCAATAACTACTTGTTGCTGCACTTGCTGTTGCTTGTATTTGGTCTATTCCACTTAGCATTAGTTCATTTTTGTTAGCATCTACCAACCTACCGTATAGTGGAGGAATAATTGCTCCTCCTGAAATTGCCATGATTAATAAAGCCGAGGCTGTTTTAGTAAATTTACCTAAACCCTCTAATGTTAAAGGCCAAATAGCTGGCCAAACCAAAGCATTTGATATCCCTAAAGCTGCCACAAATAAAACCGAAGTAAACCCTGTGGTATTTAAAACACAAAAACTAAATACGATTCCCAAGATGGCACTTACTACTAAAGCTACTTTTTGCTTAACATATTTTGGAATCAAAAATACGCCTAAAGTATAAGTCGCAACCATAGCCATAAGCGTATAGGTAGTGAAAAATTTTGCTTCTTCACCAGTAAACCCTAATGATATACCATAAGCAATAATAGTATCTCCCGCAATTACTTCAGCTCCAACATATACAAATAAAGCTAAAACCCCTAACCATAAATGAGGAAATTGAAAGATGCTTGTTTTTGTCATTTTACCCTCAGCAAAATCTTCCGACTCTTCTGCTTCAACATGTGGTAATGGCGCCATTCTAATTAAAAAACCTAAAATAAATAGCACTAATGCCATAACTAAATAAGGCACAAAAACGCTATCAGCCATGGTATCTAAAAGCAAACTCTTTTCTTCTAAAGTGGCATTCCCTAATTTTTCTTTAACTTCATCTATTCCTGATAATAATAATGCTCCAAAAATTAAAGCTCCTAATGCTCCTGCAGTTTTGTTAGCTATTCCCATGATTGCTATACGTTTAGCACCACTTTCCATTGGCCCTAAAATAGTAATATATGGATTAGCTGCTGTTTGCAGAAGTGTCATACCAACTCCTTGAATAAAGATTCCTGATAAAAACACCCAATACGTTCTTGCCTCTGCTGCTGGGATAAAAACCAAAGCACCTACTGCCATAATAATCAGCCCTAAAGACATCCCTTTTCTATAGCCAATTTTATTTAAAATATAAGATGCTGGCAAAGCCATTAATACGAATGAAATATAAGATGCAGAAGCCACTAAATAGGATTGTGCGTCTGTTAACTCATTGATTGTTTTCATAAAAGGAATTAACGCTCCGTTAATCCAAGTAACAAATCCAAATATAAAAAACAGGCCTGCTATAATAACTATTGGAACTAAATTGTTTTTGGTTGTTGACTGCATATTCTTTGTTTTTATATCGTATTAAAATTCATTTATAAAAAATCTAAATATTCATAATGTTATTAAATAGCATCTATTAAAATATTATCCTACCATATAAAAACTCAACAACACTCACAACATGCGTGGTATTTACTGATTAAAAAATATAATAAACTGAAATAGCCTATATCATTTTTTTACTATCAGATTAAATTTCATCTAACCTATTTTGCGAAAATACAACGCCATTATTTTATAGTTTTAAACTTAATAATTTAAGTTTAAAAAAAGTTTATTATTTGTTTGAAAAGTAAGTCAAATAAGTATTTTATTTAATCAAATTCAAGATTGGTAAAATAAAGGGAGAATTGATTGTAACTCTCCCTTATATTAAAAATACTAAACTAAAAACAAACTATGATAAAGTAAGTAACATAAAAAGACACACAAAAATTAGTTCGACGAATAACACGCCTGAAAAGACGTTGGTGGAAAACACATAAAAATGGTTTTATTTTATGTCTAAAAAAACTATTTATCGTAGGTAATGTATGCGGAAACTAACCAATGATTAGACTTATTTTTTTCAGCTTTAGTAGCGGGTATTTTTATTGTTAAAGTATGTTTTCCTGAATCTAAATCACCCAATTCAACCGTAAAAGGCGCTACCTTCGAACCTGGGCACCAATTTGATCTTGATAAATCTGAAGAAGCAAGACGCTCTTCTATTTCTTTTAACCTGTATTCTTTAGTTTTTCTATCCCTATAATAGGTAGAATCTTTTTTTAACCAAACACCTGAGGTTGGATTGAACCTTCTAAATGAAGCACAATCATCGCGCCAAGGAATGGTATCCAAAACCAATTGCTTATTAAAATAAACACTATTTTTAATTTTAATAAACTCATCACCCCCACTGTGTCCTCCATGACCTGTTGTTATATAATGCAGTTTTGCATTTTTTAAATCTTTATCTAAATTAAAAGTATAATCTAATGGGGCTTCAGCAAAAAAATGAGGCAACCCCTGACCTTTTACATAATTGACTGCATTAACCAAAGGCAGCACCTCTCTTTGTTTTTTAGCTCGATTAGAATATATAAGGTTTAAATCAAATTTATAGCCCTGTTTGGTCCAAGCATCTATCCAAACCCCAATATAAAACGTGCCCGTAACAATGCTCCCTAAATCCGATATATCTTGATTCCAAACCACTTCTTTTTCCCATGTAGGAATGTATACTGGCTTTCTGTATTTAATTTTATCATTGCTATAATATCCCACTCCAAAGGGTGTCATAAAGCGCAATGCTTCAACAACAGGCTTATAGTTTTCAGTTGCTAATACACCACCATGTTTTTCACTCATATAAGACGCTTCAGGAAATGTCTTTTCTCCTTTAGAAACATTTAAAATAGAAATTTGATTCGGGTCTGTCACTACAAAACAAGAGCCAGATTTATCCCATTTATCACCATTGGATCTTAATGAAAGCTTTATCGACACATCGGTTCCTTTTGGAAATTTCGGTACCGTTACTTTTTTTAAAACTACCCTACCCCCTTGCAATCTTATTACATCTGCTTCTTGAAGGGTATCAGCTTTACCAAAATTAATTAACTGATTTTTAAAAACAACTTTTTCTATGGCATCTTGAGATACTATTTTTTGACAATAAATAAGAAGCATTAGAAATAAGATTAATTTTGTTTTCATTTTAAATTGATTTTTAATTTTGAGCCTTTTACTAAATCTGAATGATTAATAAAGTATCCCTTATGGATTTTATTATCTAATTGAATAGTCTCAATTACTCCTCCTTTATTACCTGTTTTTTCAATGATCAATTCTTTTCCTTTATAATATTCTGAATGTAAAGCAATGGTTATTTTATCAAAAACAGGAGAAGTAATAGCATATATAGGTTCACCTGGAGAAACAGGATAAAAGCCCATCATACTATAAATTAGCCAAGCAGACATAGTACCCGTATCATCATTTCCAGGAAGTCCAGCAGGTTTATTTTGAAAATATTGACGAATTAGTTTTGAAACCATTTTTTGAGTTCGCCATTCTTCACCTTTCACATAATTGAATAAGTAAGGATAAGCAATATCTGGCTCATTGGCCATATCAAATTGTTTTGTATCAAATACTTTTTGTAGTTGTTTACTAAAAGGTTTTGGTCCACCCATTAATTTCATTAACCCATTTATATCATGCGATACCATAAAAGTATACTGCCATGCATTACCTTCAATAAAACCAATGTTTTTAGTAAAATTAGCCCCTGCTAAAGGGTCAAAAGGTTCATACCAACTACCATCATCATTTCTGGGACGTAAAAGTTTTAAATTATCATCAAATAGGGCTCTATAAGATATAGAACGTTTAATAAACCTTTTATAATCTTCTTTTTTATTTAGTTCTTTTGCAAGTAAAGCGATTGAAAAGTCTGTTATATTATATTCCTGTGTTGTAGAAACAGAACCTCCTTGATCAGAGGTTAAATATCCTTTATCGATATAGTTTTTTATACCTGGTCGAAGCGGATTATTATCAATAGCATCAGCACTTTTAACCATAGCTTGATAGGCTTTTTCAACATCAAAATCTTTAATCCCTTTTAAATAGGTATCCGTTAAAATAATGCCTGCAGGATCACCCACCATAGTGGTTGTTTCCGTAGCGTTTAATTCCCATTTTGGTAGCCAACCACTTTCATCATAAATATCCAACATACTTTTTACCATATCTGACTGCTGTTTTGGGTACACCAAAGACATCAAGGCATGTAAATTTCTATATGTATCCCAAAAGGAAAAAACAGTAAAGCGTGTTCCTTCTGTTTTTAATGTTTCCCGAGTTGCCATTTTAGGATACTCCCCATTATAATCATTAAGAATATTTGGATGAATTAACGTGTGATATAGAGCTGTATAGAAAATAGTTTTATCATCTTGAGTGCCTCCTTCTACTTTTATTTTAGATAAATTTTCATTCCACGATGAGACCGTTTGCTTATAAATTTCATCAAAAGACAAATGATGTGTTTCCTTTTCTAAATTTTCTCTGGCATTCTCTATACTTATATATGATACCCCTACTTTAACTTCAATTTGTGTAGGTTTATCAAAATTATATGTAAAATAGCTCCCTATACTATCACCAATAACTTCTTTTTGATAACCTTCCATCAATCGTGTTTTACCATTGTAAGTCATCCATTTTGCTTCTTCTCCTATATACGTACGAGGTGTTTTCCAAACTCCAAAAGATTCTGCTGGTTTACTAAACTTTGCTACAAAATAAACAGGATATGCTTCTTCGGGTTTGTAATAACAAAAAGACCCAACAGTTCGCATGCCTTCTATTTCTGTAGGTGAAACAATTTTTATGGAAGCCCCTTCTTCATTAGTTAAACCTAAACCAAGATTTAATAATATATTGGATTTACCTTTAGGAAATGAATATCTTGAAACACCCGATCTGGGTGTTGCTGTTACTTCAACTTTTGTGTTGTATTTTTCTAATACTGTACTATAATAACCAGCTTTGGCTGTTTCATTGGTATAATTACTCCCATAATTTAAGTGATTTGTTTCCACATCACCTGTGGTTGGCATGAGTAAGATTACACCTAAATCTGGACAACCAACACCACTTAGATTAACATGTGAAAATCCAGTTAAAAAAGTATTTTCATTAACGTATGGATTTGATAACCAGCGACTGTCTTTTTCTAAAATATTTTGCTTACCCGCAACATTAAAAGGCGAAACACCAACCATCCCTCTTGGAGCAATTGCACCTGGATTGGTAGCTCCAAAATTGGATGTGCCAATAAATGGATTTACATAATCTGTAAAATCCTGTGCGTTCACGGCTAAAACAAGTGTTAAAATATATATTGTGAGAATTTTTTTTTTCATAAAAATGAATATTAATAGGCTATTTTACGAGAACTAATATGATTTTTTAGCATTATACATCCTTTAGTCAATTAGAATTTCATCTACAAATATCCATCCTTCATTACGTTCTCTGATATTATTTGACAAGCTGATTTTTATTTTCACAAACCTTGTGTTTAGTGTATCAAAAGGTAATATAAAATCTTTTAACTCTGGATTTTCATTTAACACAAATAATCTATTAAAAGATGTTATTTCGTTGAATATTTCACCATCGTTTGAAACAAAAACTTGAATTAAAGTTGGATAAAAAATACCATTTTTTTGGTTTTCCATACTCCCAACTGTCACTTGGTTAATTTCTTTTTCAGTTTCTAAATCTATTGTAACATCTACACCCGAATTTAACCAGGCTTGCCATCTACCATCTCTAAAATTCTTTGTGCCCCTTAAAGTATTTACCAAATTAAAATCTCCAGCACCTTGATACCGTTCGTTAAAATCTGTATTATACATTACATTATTCGCCACACCTTTATGAAATTTAATAGTATCTTGAAAAATGTCGCCAAATAAAACATCATCTTTAAACAACCCTGCTTTTACAGCTGTTGTTTTAGATAAAATAATTGGTTCAACAAAAGGTTTTGAATTGTTGTCTAAAGCTTCATCATTCAAAGCATATTTGATATTCGAATTTGGATATTCATTGTGTAAAATTAATGATACCGTTTTATTTTGAACATCAATTTTCATATCTGATGTAACAATAAAAGAACTTTTAGCATAATTAATACCTAAATAATCATAACGCTGAAACATAGATATTAAACGGTTTGAGAAATCATCCCAATTTCTTGATGCTTTTGGACTCCATACAGTTTCAGATAAAGCTGCTAAACGTGGAAAAATCATATACTGCGAATGCGGTTCAGTAGATACATGCTCAGCCCAAAGGTTGGCTTGACCACCTAAAACATGATTGGCTTCTTCCTCTGTCATAGAATCGACAACTGGATCAAATTGATACACCTTACTTAAAGTTGTAACACTGCCCCCTGCTACGGGTTCTTGTTCTGGAGGACCTTGATAGTAATCAAAATAACAAAAATCTGTTGGTGTCATAACAACATCATGACCTTGTCCTGCCGCTTGGAGCCCACCTTTAAATCCGCGCCAACTCATAACTGTAGCGCCTGGTGCTAAACCACCTTCTAAAATTTCATCCCAACCAATAAGCTTTTTCCCTTTAGAATTAATAAATTTTTCCATTCTTTTTACAAAATAACTTTGAAGTTCTTCAACATCGTGAAGCCCTTCTTGTTTCATTCGCTTCTGGCAATGTGGACAAGTTTTCCAATTGGTTTTAGTTGCTTCATCCCCTCCAATATGAATATACTTTGAAGGAAATATATCTATAACTTCCATCAATACATCTTCCAAAAACTCAAAGGTATATTCCTTTCCTGCACAATAAATATCGGTTATTGGCCATAGCGCTCCTGATGGAACTCCTATAGGTTTTTCTAAACATGATAACTCAGGATACGCAGCAATAGCACTTGATACATGAGCTGGCATTTCTATTTCTGGCACAACTTCCACACCTTTTAATTCGGCATATGCGACAACCTCTTTTAGTTCTTCTTGGGTTAAAAATCCGCCATAGGTACCTTTCTCTTCAGGACTGTTTGTTGCTCTTTTATTCCATGGCATGTGTTCTTGATCAACACGCCAAGCACCAACCTCAGTCAATCTTGGGTGTTTTTTTATTTCTATTCGCCAACCGTGGTCATCTACTAAGTGAAGGTGTAGCACATTCATTTTAAGTAATGAAATGGCATCAATAGTTTCTTTAATATAATCTTTATCAAAAAAATGACGCGATAAATCTAACATTAAACCTCGCCATTTAAAACGCGGACTATCTTTTATTTCTATATTAGGAATTTGCCAAACAATATCTGAAACCTGTTTTTTACTCTCTATAGCTGTAGGTAATAACATTCTCAAAGATTGCACACCGTACAAAAAACCTGAATAACTTGATGCTGAAATGCTAATATTATTTGACGTAACACGCAAAGTATACGCTTCATTTTTAAGCGAGACATCCGTATTAAAAACAATATAGTTATCATTTGTTTGCTCTGAGACAACTTTTAAATCCCAATTATTAACCGTTTTAAATTTATCGATTAATAATTGAGCCGCTGTTTCTTGAGAATTATCTGTAACAACAAACAGGGTATTTTTATTAAACTCAAAAACACCAGAATTTACTTGTAGACTTTCTACTTTTGGGATAATTTTAATGTCAGCTTCCGTAAAAAATTTATCCGTTTTTAATCCACATGAACATAATATTAAAAGAAATGCTAATACTGTTAAAAATTTTAGACTAAAACTATTTTTCATTCTTATCAAATTACATCAAGTCATTTTAGAAAGTGCTGACTCCATTCTATTGCCTTTTTCATCATCACAAATAGCATAATTAAAACCTGGCCTAACACTATATCCTGCATAATCTCCTACTTTATTTATTGCAATAAACCCCACTTGTAGATATTCCATATCCTTATGGTTTTTGTGTTTATTATAAATGCGTTCAACAATTTCTTTACAGGCTTCCATAGGTGTTTTTCCTTGACGCATTAATTCCACAACCATAGCACTTCCTGCGGTTCTAATAACTGCCTCACCTAAGCCTGTGGCAGCTGCTGCTCCTACGTCATTATCTAAAAAAAGTCCAGCACCAATTATTGGAGAATCGCCTACACGACCATGCAATTTCCAAGCAGCACCACTTGTAGTACAACCACCATATAAATCACCTGCTTCATCAAGAGCCAACATACTAATTGTATCATGATTTTCAATATTAATAACTGGTTTATATTTTGAATTTTCTAACCATTTTTTCCAAGCATTTTCTGCTCTGTTGGTTAAAAGGTTTTCTTTAATAAAGCCTTCTGATAAAGCAAATTGTAATGCTCCTTCTCCACTTAACATTACATGTGGCGTTTTTTCCATTACTTTTTTTGCAACTGCAATAGGGTGTTTGATATTTTGTAAAAAGGATACCGAACCACAATTGCTATTAGAATCCATAATACAGGCATCCAAAGTGACTTCCCCCTCTCTATCAGGAAACCCACCATAACCAACACTTGCTACATTAGGGTCTGCTTCAGAAACTCCTACTCCTGCTACAATAGCATCTAAAGTTGACTCTCCATTTTTTAATTGTTTCCAAGCTTCTTCGTTAGCAGCTAAACCATGACGCCAAGTAGACAGAACTAAAGGTTTTCTAATTGGCTTATCATTAAAAGCTTTCTCATTCTTCATTTCTTTAGATCCTACACAACTAAAAGCTGTGCTTATTCCAACAGTACCTAATGTCGCTTTTTTTATAAAATTTCTTCTATCAGACATATTTGGTTTAAAAAATTATTCTTTAGAATTTTTTATAACTTCAAATTGCTCTTCTGTCATATGATAATCATCAAAAAATGCAACACCTTTTGCGCCATTATCTTTTGCATACTGAATGGCGGTTTCTAAATCTTCTGGCGATAATTTAGGAGTAAACAAACCTGTATGCAACTCGGTTGCCTTACCTTCTAAATCAACAACACCTTGTTTTGTAGCATAGCCTATCCAATCTAATTCTTCATTATAAAAGTTATAATAAATCATAGGTAAAACCATATCTACACTCCATTTATCCCAACGTTGACGTACCATATGATCTGCCATTTCTGGATAAGGAAAAACAGCTGCACTCAATTTTTTATTATGACGATGAACAATTGTGTAAGCTTCGTCTACCAAAGACTTTATTTCGTTTAAGCGAAAGTTTTTCCACTCAATATCAATGGCTGGATTTTCCATTTTACGAGGATCTTTATGATGTAATGCAATAAATTTTTCAACACTTGCATCAGAATAATCGAAATCATAATCAGGCAGCTCTTCTTCTTGTTTTAAATCATATTTTGGTAATAATCCTATTGGCAAATACACGTCTGGATAACGAATATAATCTAAATGCACACTGGCAACACCTTCAACTTTGGCCAAGCCTTCCACTAAACTCAAAATATGTTTTCGGGCTTCTGGATGACTTGGAGATAACCATTGGTAATACCCTACATAGGGCCTATCTTCTTTAACAAAACATGATTTTCCACTTCTACTAACCATATACCATTCAGGATGTTGTAACGCAATAGAATCACCCGGTCTGTTTGTTGTAAACATCCAAGCATGTACTTCCAATCCCGCCTTATTGGCTAATGGTGTTAATCTTTTTAACAATTCAGGATCCGTACCTGTATTGATTAAAACGGCATCTATACCATATGATTTTAGTTTATTAAAATGTGCCGTATAGGCAGAGTCTGATTTTTTATGCCCTGCAGAAATCCAATTCCAATACTTAAATTTTGGAGTTGATTCCATTAACGTTTCTTCTGTTTCACCAACTTCTTTGGTTTTTATATCATTGCACGAAACAATAGATAATAAGATACTTAAAAATGCTATTTTTAGTAATTTCATGAGTTTACTTTTATTGTTTTTAATTACCACTAACCATCATTATAATTGTTTAGTATAATGATAAATATTTAATGTGTTTTTAATTTGTTATAAATTTGCCGTCTTCTGTTACTATTAATACTTTATTTGTAAATGGGCTTTTTATGGATAAATTCCAACCCGTACTATGATTTTCTAAAACAGGTATTAAAACATGATTTTCTACTTTAATTTCTGAATTTATCAAACTATCCACAGAAGTAAAATATGCTTTATGCGCTTTAAAATGTGCATTTTGAACTCTGTACATTTTGTATAATTCCCACTTTATTTTTTCATCTTGAGGTATGATAAAAGGGTTTGAAGTATTAAGTACTTCTGTAGAAAAGAATACATAACCCCATTTTTCTGGCTCATGCATATTTACAACACCTGTTGGAGACCAGACCCAGTTATATTCATGTAAAAGTTTTCCTTTAGCATCTCTTTTTCTCTCATAGTCCCCACTGTTAGTAAGTTGAAAGTCCCAGTTTACTCTTGAAAAATTAACTCTCCAGAATTTATCAGCTGGTATATTTTTGTGAAAATAACCCGTTTTATATACTTTCCATGGAATTGCTATTTCTAAAATCCACCCTTCGTCTATATCAGTTGGATTATTTAAAGTTCCATTTACTTTAACTGCAGATTTTAATCCAACTATATTCCAGTCATTTAATACTACATTTTCATTTCTGTAAGGCTTTGTTATGAATAAATCCCAGACTGTATTTAAAGCATTTATTTCTAATTCATAATAATTATGAGTATCACCATCAGGTTCTACAAAAACTTCAAAATCATTATTATGAAAGATAATGGTATCTCGTTTGGTTAAATTTCCCCAAACATGAGGTTCTTCCATTTTAGCCAAAATATAATAATATTCATCATCCCATAACATTTTGACTGCTGTTTTATATTTGGGCTTTTTTACGCCTTCTATGTCAACAAAAGAGTTTGTCCATGCTACTTTACCCCAAGCTTCATCAGAGTCACTACCATCAATAATGATTTTTTTAGGCGTTTTATATGCAGTATACGTTTGTGGAATCAGGTCTGCATTGACTTGTGCACAGCTAATTACTGGAATACTAAATGAAATTATCCATAAAAATTTTATCTTAAACATCTCTATTTTTATAAGCTATTATTTTTAGTAAACTCTACAACCTCGCTAATTCGACCGAACGCTAATGCCACTACGGTATCAGCAGCTCCATAATATACGGCTAATTTATCTTCTTTAAAATCATGTAAAGCTGCACATGGAAATACAACATTTGGTACATCGCCAATTTGCTCGTAAGTTTCAGCGGGACCTAATAAATAAGATTGTGTTCTATATTTTACTTTATCGGGTTCATTTTCATCTAAAATGGCTGCTCCCATTGCATATCTAAACCCGTTACATGTATTTATAACACCATGATACAGCATCAACCAACCGTCATCTGTTAATATTGGAATAGGTCCTGCACCTATTTTTGTGCATTGCCATGCACTATCTTCAAAATTAGAGGCTTTCATAACACAGCGATGCTCTCCCCAAAATTTCATATCCGGGCTGTAACTTATATAAATATCACCAAACGGTGTGTGACCGTTATCACTCGGCCTACTCAACATAGCGTATTTACCATTGATTTTTTGGGGAAACAGAACACCATTTCTATTAAACGGTAGAAAAGCGTTTTCACATTGAAAAAATTCTTTAAAATCAAAAGTATACCCAATACCTATAGTTGGACCGTGATAGCCATTACACCAAGTAATCCAATAACGATCTTCAATAAAAACAACCCGTGGATCGTATTTATAATCAGACTCTATCATTTGGGTGTTGCCAGCCTGCATTTTTATTGGTTGGTGTTCAATGTTCCAGTTTATTCCATCCTTACTAAATCCTGCAAAAATATTCATTTGCACAGCTTTATTATCACAACGAAATACACCTGCATATCCATCTTCAAAAGGTACTACAGCACTATTAAAAATACTGTTTGATGATGGAATATCATATCTATTTATAATTGGGTTTGCATTGTAACGCCACATAACATCGTTACAGCTACTTGGCTTATCTTGCCAAGGTATAATATGCTTCATCATCCGTTTTAATTTTTGTATTAATTTTTAATATTCTTGGAATTATTATCTGTTTCAGGTATTTTTCGCACTTTATCTAACCAAGTAAATTTTAAAATAACCGAAGTTACCATAAATACTAATAAAGTAATTAGCGTTTTGGGGTAATCTCTAATCATAAAGTAAATAGGCAATAAAATCATACTTGATTGCCAAATGATACCAACAGAGCAATTCAACATATCCGAAACAAAATCTTTGTTTTTAGTTACGGCATCATTTTCTATTTTAAGTACGTTATAAACGGGTTTCCACCAACCCCATGGACGCACATTAAAATAAAATTCTTTTAATGTTTTCATATTGGTAGGAGGCGTTAAAAATGTTCCTAAAAAGGAGCCTAATAAGGATACTATAAAAATAATTGGAAACACATAAATAGCGGACATGTGAGACAGGTCATAAATCCAAGTTCCTATTTCAAAGTTGTCTTTATTTTGATCTAATAAAAATTGAAGTGTTGCAATAAATAAGCCAGAAGTCATGCCCCAAAAATAACCCCAACCATTAAATCGCCACCAGATCCATTTTAAAAAATTAGATGCCACATACCCCCCATAAAGAGCACTTGTTATCCATAAAGTAATGGCATTAATAGATTCTGCAAAAAATCCCATAACCACTCCTAAGATAACAATTACAAAAGATGCTATATGACTGGCTTTAATATAGTGCTTAGGTTCTTCTTTTGGTTTATAATATTTTTTATAAATATCATTAACTATATAAGCTGGACCTGAATTAACAAATGCTGAAAACGTTGACATAAAAGCTGCTAAAAGGCCCGCAAGCAACAAACCTTTTATTCCTATTGGCACATGATTATTAATAACATTTGGTAAAATAATTTCCATCTCTCCAAGACTTAAATCAGAGGATGCTGCCATAGATGGCCCCAAGTAAACTAAAGCTAAAACAACAATACCAGCAATAAGTAAATATCTCGGTATAAATAAAACAAGATTTGTAAAACCACTCATATAAGCAGCTTCTTTAACAGATTTGGTGGATAATATACGTTGCATGTCATAACTTGGGGTTGGTCCTGCTATGCTTGCAAAAAAACCTTTAAAAAGACACATGCCAATAAAAGCCCCAAACATTTTATATCCCTGGCTATCTATCAATTCATTAAAAGCATTAAACTGTTTAGACCACGATCCTTCAATGGTATTTCCAAAGAAAACATTACTCCATTCCGTTGAAATAATACTATTTATTTCAATATCTGTTACAGTTATAAAAGCATAGGCCGCAATTAGAATCCCTGCTAATACCATAATTCCATATTGCAATACTTCTGTTGCTACAACTGAAAACATTCCTCCTTTAATAGTATAGATAGTAGTTAAAAATATGATGGATAAGGCATAACTTTCACTTGACGTTAGCAAGAGAACATCATTTATTATCAGTGCTGCATCCCAAGGAAGAATGACGGTCATAAATTTACCAACTCCTTCAAAAAAATAAGCTATAAAACCTACGGAAGCAACAATAGCAAAAATGGCTACAATTAAATGTGACGCTCGACCAGCTTTATCATCTCCAAAACGTGTTAAAATCCATTCAGAGCCTGTCATAACATTTGATCGTCGAATCCAAATAGCTAAAAAAACCATAATAAAAATCTGGTTCCAAATAGGCCACATCCACATAAACATAAAACTCTTTGCGCCATAAAGAAATAAAAGCCCTACCATCCATGCTGTACCAGAAACATCAAACATTCCAGACCCATTACTTAAGCCCAAATAATACCAATTAATGCTTTTACCTCCTAGAAAATAAGAATCTAAACCTTTTGAAGCTCGTTTAGATATCCAAATACCAACCCCAAGAGTTAGTAGAATGTAAAGCACAATTATTAAAACATCTATAATATGCATTTAGGGTAATTTGGTTAGTCGTTAATTAAATTAATTTTCATTTTTATTCGATACCCCAATTTTTATTAGGTACATCTCCCATAATAAAACGAAGTTCTCCACCTTCCAATAGGGTTTTATGAGAAATAGTTGTTTGATTAAATGGTTGATCATTAAGTGTTGCAGATTGTATATAAATATTTTTATCTGAAACATTTTCGGCTTCTATTGTAAAAGTCTTTTCTTCTGTAATACGGATTGTAGCAGTTTCAAAAATAGGACTACCAATTTCATAATCTGTAGAAACTGGATTCATTGCATACAAACCAATAGAACTTAAAACATACCATGCACTCATTTGCCCACAATCTTCATTACCACTCAATCCATTTGGTGTTGTATTATATTGTGTGTCTAAAATATGACGCGCCCAAAATTGCGTACGCCATGGTTTTTTTGCATGGTTGAACATATAAGCAATGTGATGACTTGGTTCATTACCATGTGCGTATTGACCTATTAAACCAGAAATATCAGCAGAAGTATTATCACCTGTTATTTCCGAACTTTCAGTAAAAAGTTGTTCTAATCTATTAGTAAATATAGTATTACCGCCATGCAAAGAGGCTAATTTATCTACAGCGTGCGGAACAAACCAACTGTGTTGCCACGCATTGCCTTCTGTATAATCTGTATGCTCTCTATGGTTTGAATATTTAGGGTCAAAAGGTTCATTCCAAGAATTACCATCTTCAGATTTTCCTCTCATAAAACCTGACTCTTCATCAAATAAATATTTATATGCGTTAGAACGGTTTAAGAAATACAGATAATCTTCTTTTTTTCCTAAAGCTTTCGCCATTTGGGCTACACACCAATCATCATAAGCATATTCCAAGGTTATTGTTACTGATTCATCCAACAAGTTATAAGGAATGTATCCATGTTTTTTATAATGAATTAAACCACGTTCATCTTGCATCATGGTGGTTTTCATAGCATCATAAACTTTTTCTGCATCAAACCCCTTTATACCTTTCAAATAAGCCTCTACAATAACTGGAATAGAATGATACCCTGTCATGGTATTTGTTTCGTTAGCATAAAGTGTCCAAACAGGAAGTATTTTTTTAGGTTGATAATACTCAAGCATCGTATTGGTTATATCTGAAACTTTATCTGGAGCAATTATTGTCAAAAGCGGATGTTCTGCTCTAAAAGTATCCCATAACGAAAGCGTTGAATAAGCTGTGTAATTAGTAGCTGTAACGATACTGTCATTTTCTTTTCTAAATTGCCCGTTTTTATCACTAAAAGTAACAGGAGCGACTTGCGCATGATACATAGCTGTATAAAAAATAGTTTTTAGAGAATCAATTGGTGTTTCTACTTTTATTTTTGATAAAGCTTCATTCCAAGTGTTATTAGCTTGGGTTTTTACAGTTTCAAAATTAAAATCACCACTTTCTAAATTATCTTTTGCATTATCTATACTAACAGAGGATAGTGCTACTTTTACTTGCAATTGATTGCTATCATTATCAAAAAACAGTTGAGCAACAGTTTTAACCCCATCAGAATCATTAATGACATCAAATTTTTTATATATAATATTGTTTTCAATTATAGGTTTAGAAAACTTTGCAACAAAAAAGACTTTCTGATTTTTAGCCCATCCTGTACTAAATCGATAACCACTTATTGTAAATTCATCTTCAACTTTTAAATCTGTATTGGTAGCTTTATCCCAATTGATAGCAAAACCCAAATCAACAACTACAGATTGTTCATCATTTTCTTTAAAAGTATATTTATGATAAGCTGTTCTTAAGGATGTAGTTAATTCAACATTTACATCATGGTCTTCAAGAAAAACTTGATAATACCCTGGACTTGCTGTTTCGTTTTTATGACTATAACTTGACTTATAAGGTAAAGAATCTCTAGATTTTGGCATGATTGACAAATCTACTTTTTTGTTTATTGGCATAAATAAGATGTCTGCTAAATCACCAATGCCTGTGCCACTTAAACTTAAATGACTAAATCCGATAGCAATAGAATCAGAATAATGATAACCAGAACACCAATCCCAATTACTTATACCGTTAACAGGGCTAACTTGCAGCATTCCAAAAGGAACAGTAGCTCCTGGATAAGTGTGTCCATGACCTCCAGTACCTATAAACGGATCTACATACTTGGTTAAAAAATCATTTTCAAAGCTCTTTTTCCCTATTTCATGCTCGCAACTTGTAATAATTAAAATTGACAAAAAAAGTAATGTAATGTTTCTCATAAAATGATTTTAATCTATTGATTATATAAAAATTCATAAATTTAGCAAAAATTGAAAGTAATTTAGACAGACAACATATTAACAAAGCTAAACACCAAAAAAACTCTAATTTTACAAACGTATAAATGAAATTCATTTCAAATCATGATTATAAAGTCTCATTAAAACATCATACGCTTTTATGGCTTGTTTATTTTTCCCTAAATACGGTTAGATGGGGAATTTATTTTGATGACGATTCTTTTAATGGGATATTAGAATCACCATACCTGTATTCCTTTAAAACCAACTTGTTAGGCTTTCCGATTCACATGATATTGTGTTACCTTAACATCTATCTACTAATGCCCAAATTAGCTTTTAAGAAAAAATACATTTCATATGTATTTCTAATTTTATTAGCTATTTTTTTAATGGTAGTTGTTAAATTCAATTTAACCTACTTTTTTGTAAATCAGAATGTTTGGCCTGAAGGCCCCGCTACAATAAACACTTTAACACTTAACTATGTTATAGAAATGATGTTTGGAGAACTTTATGTAATTACATTCGTTACAGCAATAAAGGTTACATTAGATTTTTTAAAAGAACATAAAAGAGTTGCTGATTTAGAAAAAGCACAATTAGAAACTGAATTATTATTCTTAAAAACTCAGATTTCACCTCATTTCTTTTTTAATACCCTTAACAATATTTACTCCTTAGCAGTAGAAAATTCAAAAAAAACACCTAAAATTATACTAAAATTATCTGAACTCATGAGATACCTTTTGTATGAAACAAAAAGCAAAAGGCAATCTTTAGAAAATGAAATTCTTTGTATTCACAATTATTTAGATTTAGAACGTGTACGGCATAGTGATGATTTAGAAATTGACATGTCTATTTCTGGTGATATTGAAGATAAAGAAATAGCCCCTATTATATTACTAACATTTATAGAAAATGCCTTTAAACACGGAGCTCATAAAAATATTGGTGCCGTAAAAATTGTTATAGATTTAGCTATTAAAAAAGATTTTCTTTTCTTTAAAATATCTAACCCCATGCCTGTAGTCACAGAGCACAAAGATTCTTTTAATCAATCTAGCGGAATTGGCTTAGAAAACGTAAAAAAAAGATTAGCTTTAGGGTATAATAAGAAAGATTATAAACTAAAAATTAAAAATAATGACGACATGTTTGTCGTAAAACTAAGAATACGAGTCTCCTGAAAAATTGTATTGTATGAAAACGAAATGCTTGATTATTGATGATGAACCACTTGCTATTAATATTATTAAAAATTATTTAGAGCAAATAGAAGATTATGAAGTTATAAATACTTTTAACAATGCTATTGATGGCCTAAATTTTTTAAAAAGCAATACCATTGATGTTATATTTTTGGACATTAACATGCCTGTTTTAGATGGTATAAATTTTATAAAAAGTTTAGAAGCGCCACCTTTATTGATTGTCACTAGCGCTTATGATGAATTTGCCTTAGAAACTTACGAATTAGATGTGTTGGATTATTTAATCAAACCTATTGAATTTCCTCGGTTTATGAAAGCTTTAAATAAGGTAAACAGAAGATTAGAAAACAACAAGTCGTACATTGACAGTTCTAAAGAACGGTCTTTCATTTTTGTGAAGATTGACAAGAAGAAAATGAAAAAAATATTTTTAGATGAAATTTTAACTGTAGAATCTCTTAAAGACTATTTAAAAATAAACACCATTTCTGGAAAATATATTATACATAGTACATTATCTGATTTTACAGATTTACTACCTTCAAATGATTTTTTAAGAATCCATAGATCCTATACGGTAGCGATAGATAAAATTGATGCTGTGGAAGGCAATAGTGTAGAAATTGAAGGGCTTCGATATGTTATTGGGCGCTCTTATATTGAAGAGGTTAAGCAAAAAATATTGAACTCTTCAATATAAGACACAGTCCCAAAACCTGCTATTAATTTTCTAAAAGTAATATCGTTTAAAAGCTTCTATGGCTGCATAATCTGCTAAACCAAGTGCATTATATTTTTTTGCGGTTAATCTATTTCTATCCTCTGCTCTTACCCAAAATTCTCTATTATCATCACCTTGGAACATCACACCATCTTTTTGTGATTGGTGATAAAATATAGCATGTCTTTTTCTAAAAACTTGATCTGGGCTCATAGGTACTGCCATTTCAATTTCATAAGATTCCCACTCATGCCATGCACCACGATATAACCAAACCCAGCAATCATTCATATAATCATGATGCTTCAATACTTCTAACGATGCAAATATGGCATCCAAACATACTTTATGCGTACCATGTGGATCAGCCAAATCACCAGCAGCATAAATTTGATGTGGTTTTATCTTTTCAATTATTTCCGTAATAATATCGACATCTGCTTGAGATAAATTATTCTTTTTTATAGTACCTGTTTCATAAAAAGGAAGATCTAAAAAATGAACATTAGAATCATCCAAACCTAAATAACGAGTAGCAGCTAAGGATTCACTTCTTCGTATCAATCCTTTTAATTGCCTTACCTCAATAGAATCAACTTCATTTCCTGTTTTATTATGTAAAGAGTTGAGTATATCATCCGCAATTTCAGAATTTGAGTGAAGGGCTTTAGTTATTTCAGCAAACTTAAATGCCTCAGTGTCTGAAACCGCAATATTTCCAGAAGTTTGATAAGCTATATGGACTTCATGTCCTTGTTGTACCAATCTATCAAAAGTTCCTCCCATAGAAATAACATCATCATCAGGGTGCGGACTAAAAATAATAATACGTTTTTTTGCTGGGTTTGCACGTTCTGGCCTATTGGAGTCATCAGCGTTGGGCTTTCCTCCTGGCCAACCTGTAATAGTATGTTGTAATTTATTAAACATTTTAATGTTTAAATCGTAAGCTGTACCTTCAACCCCTAATAAATCAGACATACCATTATCATTATAATCCTTATCTGTTAATTTAAGAAACGGTTTATTTGTTAATTCACTTAACCAAACCACTGCTTTTAACTTAAGCGTATCTGTCCATTCGGGCGAGGTAACTAACCAAGGGGTTTTTACTCTAGTTAATTCTGAAGAAGCCCCTTCATCTAATACAAAAGTGGTATTATGATGTTCTTGTAAATAAGTGGCTGGTACTTGCGAGGTTATTTCACCTTCTATGGTTTCTCTTAAAACCTCGGCTTTATTAATTCCCCATCCCAATAACACAATTCTTTTAGCACTTCTAACAGTGCCAACTCCCATGGTTATAGCTTTTCTTGGTACATTATCTATACCTAAAAACGAGGAAGCCGCATCCACTCTTGTTATATAGTCCAAAGTTATATTTCTTGTTGCCGAATTAAAATGAGAACCAGGCTCATTAAACCCAATATGTCCTGTTCTTCCTATTCCTAATAATTGAAAATCTAAGCCACCTAAATCTTTAATTTTATTTTCATAAGCTATACAATATTGATGCAAATCTTCACTTTTTACTGTTCCATTTGGAATATTTATGTTTTCAGGCAATATATCCACATGATTAAAGAGATGCTCATGCATAAAATAAAAATAACTCTGAATATTATCTTTATCCATTGGATAATATTCATCTAAATTAAAAGTTACAACATTAGCAAAACTTAAACCTTCCTCATTATGCATCCTAACCAATTCTTCATAAACTTTAACAGGAGATGACCCTGTTGCCAAACCTAAAACACAAGGCTTATTTGATGCTGCTTTTTCTTTTATTAATTCTGCAATCTCATGAGCTACAATTATAGACCCCTCTTGTGAAGAACCGAAAATAACATTATGAATTTTTTCAAAACGTGTCTCTTCAAATTTACCAGCTTCTTTGTACTTTATTACTTGGATGTTCATTTAAAATGTCGTTTTAGTTAAATAATAAAACTATGTATAATTTCGGTTATTTAATTAAAATTTCGACCAATAACTTCTGATTATAGACAGAAAATCAGTAACTTTAGTTTCTAACTATCATTTTTTTTATTTACATTTTAATAAAAATCATACGCATTTTAATTATTTAAAAATAATTGGATTACACCCATGTTTAAACTTAAAAAATATAACTCATTTATGTTTTTTTTTAAGTCGAGTTAACACAGTTTCAACAATAAAATAAGCATCTTATTCTACATTCACTTATTTATATGATTTAAGCAACTAATAGGCTGTGCAGACGGTAATAAAAAGAGGGTTTGCTATATTTTGAAATGAAATTATTTATCGAAGGGCAGAAGTTATTCGTCGAAATTTTTAATTTATTAGAAAAAAAAATATCTAAGTTTAAATAATTATTTAAAAACTATGAACAAAAGGTTAACCGTGAAGACAACTTATAAAAAGTAACAATTATTATACAATAGTATTACATATTTTCTATTAGAGCTTTGTATTTAACTTTTTTTTATATAAAAAAACTCAAACAAATTAATAATAACTAATTAATTCACATCCTATGAAAATTAAATTACATAGTGCCCTTTTTCTTTTTAGAAAAAGGTTTTTAGTTCCCACAATAAGAACTTTTGTGTTTTTATGTGTCACATCAATGTTCGGTATAGCGCCAAACATAAAAAATGTGTCAGAAACAACCAATTTTATCCAACAGCAACAGATTACTGGTACGGTTAAAGATGCTAACGGTCAACCCATACCTGGTGTTAACATTTTAGTAAAAGGAACAACAAAAGGTGTACAATCAGATTTTGATGGTGGTTTTGAAATCTCTGTTTCAAATCAAAATACAGTTTTAGTGATTTCATATGTTGGTTTTAAAACCAAGGAAGTACCAGTTGGCAATCAAACCAACATTGATATTGTTTTAGAGGAAGATATTTCTATTTTAGACGAAGTAGTCGTTGTTGGATATGGTACTCAGAAAAAAGTTAATTTAACAGCTGCGGTTTCTCAAGTCGGTACAGAAGTTTTTGAGAACAGACCTACTGCAAATGCCGTTAGATCTTTACAAGGTACAGTACCTGGTTTGATTGTTTCAAACTCAACATCTGGTGGTGAACCTGGAGCTGATTCTAATATAAACATCCGTGGTTTTATTTCTGCTAGTGGAACAGGTGCTATTGGTGATACTAGTCCTTTAGTACTGGTAGATGGAATTCGTATGGATATTAACGATATTAATCCAGAAGATATTGAATCTGTTTCTGTTCTTAAGGATGCTGCTGCTGCTGCCATTTATGGTTCCAATGCAGCTGCAGGTGCCATTTTAGTAACAACTAAAACTGGTAAAAATTTAGATGGCAAAGCTAAAGTAAGCTACAAGAGTAGTATTTCCTTTACGCAACCAACAACCTATCCAAACTCTGCGAGTGCTATAGACTTTGCATATACAATCAATGATGCGCGTATTAATAATGGTAACCCTGTCTATTATGATGATACCGATTTAGCCAATATTATAGCAAACATGGCAAATCCAGGCAGTGCGCCTTCTATTGTAAGTAATGCTAATGGAAGTGCTTGGAATTATGGTTCTATTGGTATTGAAGGTACCGGCGCTACAAATTGGGATGATATCATTATAAAAAAATGGGCTCAAAGAACAAAACATGATTTAAGCATATCTGGTGGTAACCAAAAAATAAATTACTACATTTCCGCTGGTGCCTATGATGAAGATGGATTATTAGCCGTAACGGATGAATCGTTTCAAAGATACAATTTAGATGCAAAAATAAGCGCACAGGCTAATAAATGGTTAACAATTGAGTTGTATAGTAAGTTCTTAAAAAGTTATACTGATTTCCCTTACAATAACAGTAATAATTCTATCATACGAAACAAAACTCAGGTATTAGATTTACTTACAAAAATAAAACCTACGCTACCACAGTTCGATCCTATTTATGGTGAAGAATTATTAGAACACACGTACTATCCTGTTTGGAAATATCAACGAATAAAAACAAAAAACGATCAGTTAATACTGTCTCCTAAATTCATAGTACAAGCAACAAAAGATCTTAAATTAAATTTAGATTTAAACTACAGAAGAAATAATAATTTTCAAGAAATAAATGTTTTAGCACATCAAAAAATTGTTCCGAATGGTCTTGTTGATAGAGTTTCACAAGCAGAATCTTCTTATTCTCCAACGGTATCAACAACTGAATATTTTTCGCCAAATTTCTACGCTACATATGATAAATCTTTAAATAATCATAATTTTAATTTAACCACAGGTATTACATCTGAGTTAAATAATTTTTATTCACTTGGAGCAACCACTGATTATTTAATTACGAACAACATTATTTCATTAAATGCTTCGTTAGATGATGACCAATTAGTTAGTGAAACCATAACCAACTGGTCTACAGTTGGATATTTTGGTAGATTTAGATATAATTTTAAAGAAAAATATTTATTAGAATTCACTTATAGAAGAGATGCCGCTTCTCGTTTTGCTCCAGAAGATAGATGGGTAGGTTTACCTAGCTTTTCTGCTGGTTATAATGTAGCTAAAGAAGATTTTTGGCCAATTGAAAGTATTAACACATTTAAATTAAGAGGTTCATACGGTTCTCTTGGTAACCAAAATGTTCAAAATTATTTATACCTATCTTTAATAAACACAGACAATACAACGGCATTTTTATTTGATGGCGAACGTGGCAATTTCTCTCAAACACCTGGTTTAACAAGTGAAAGTTTAACTTGGGAAACGGTAAAAACTACAGATATCGGTTTTGATTTAGGTGCTTTTAATAATAAGTTAAATATGGCGTTTTCTTGGTACAGAGTAGACACTGAAGACATGGCTGGCCCAGGAATAGATTTACCTGCACAATTAGGAACAACTCCTCCTTTACGTAATGTAGGAACTTCTAGGGTACAAGGTTTTGATTTTGAAGTAAGTTGGAGACAACAAATAGGAGACTTTGGATATAGTATTAGGGCTGTTTTAAATGATTATAAACAAACTATTACAGATTATCCAAATGAAGGAAATGTACTTAACAACTATTATGAAGGTCAAAACTTAGGTGAAATTTGGGGTTATGAAACAGATGGATTGTTTCAAACTGATACAGAAGCAACCGCATATACTGATATGGTAGATCAATCATTCGTCAACGGTCTTGCATACACAGCTGGTGATTTAAAATATGTAGATCAAAATAATGATGGTGTTATAGATAATGGTAGTAATACCTTAGGTGATAGTGGTGACATGAAAGTAATAGGAAATACAACGCCACGTTACTTATACGGAATTACACTTGGTTTTAATTACAAAAATTTTGATTTTAGTGCCTTTGTACAAGGTGTAGGAAAACGTGATGTTAACATGGTTCAAGGTAATTCACAAGGATTTAGAGGTCCTTCTAACGGCCCATTCCATGCCTTTGTTTGGGAAGATCATTTAGACTATTTCAGACCTGAAGATACCACAAACCCACTAGGGCCTAATTTAGATGCCTATTTCCCAAAACCTTATTTGAATGGTGGTGGTGGAACCAACAAAAACTATAGACTAAATACAACGCATTTCATTCAAAGTGGTGCATATACAAGGTTAAAAAGTTTACAAATAGGATATACAATACCTAAAAATGTTACTCAAAGCCTTAATATAGATAATATAAGAATGTACCTAACAGGTGAAAATTTATTTACTGTGACTGATTTGATGTTTTTTGATCCAGAACAGGTCAGAGATTTCCCTGGCAATAATGACCTAATTGGTAGTGCATCATCATATCCATTATCTAGAATCGTTTCATTTGGAGTAAATGTATCATTTTAAAAAAAAGAATAATTATGAAAAATAAATTAAAATTACTTATTCTAAGTTCAATATTTTCTTTAACATCTTGTGAAGATTTTTTAGAAAAGATTCCCTTAGATACCGTTTCTGAAGCATCTTTTTATCAAAATGCCACAGACCTACAAGCCGCCGTTAATGGCTTTTATAACGATTTACCGGGCTGGGCATCCACATCAGTCGGATTTAACATCTTACCTGATAGCAATACTGATATGGCACTAACTGAAAATCCAAGTAACAGACTCAGCGGATTAAGTTATGACATACCAAACTCTGCTACTGTATCTATATGGAGTTGGGATGAAGTAAGAGAAGCGAATTGGCTTATAGACCATTTGGACCAAGCAGCTGCAAGTAGTGATACAGAACAAATCTTAATTGACCAATACTCAGGTGAAGCTTATTTTTTTAGAGCCTATTATTATTTTGAATTATTAACAAGATATGGAGATTTACCTATATTTTCTGAGTATTTTGACAACAACGATACAGAATATGTTTTTGCTGCAAGAGACCCAAGAAATGAAGTAGTAGATTTCATGCTTTCTGATTTAGATACCGCAATTGACCTTTTGCAATCATTTCCTGATATTTCTGGTCATCCAAGAATCAGTAGGGAAGCAGCTCAATTGTTTAAAGCAAGAGTAGCTTTATACGAAGGTACCTGGGAAAAATACCATAATGGCACACCTTTTGGCGTAGTAGGATCTGATGGATCCCGTTTTCTTCAAATAGCTGCAGATGCTGCTGAAGCTGTAATGAATAGTGGTGTATTTACTTTACATGATGATTATAGCTCTTTATTTAATCAAGTTGGTTTAAGTGGAAATAGTGAAGTAATGTTATGGAGAGATTATAATTCTGTTACGCTTAACCTCAGCAATGTTTTACAAATATCATGGCCTAATAGATGTGGGTATACTAAATTTGCTGTTGACAGCTACTTATGTACAGATGGTGACCCAATCTCAGTTAGCCAATTATACAATGATGGAGACAACGAAAGTTTAACAACTATCGAAAATAACAGAGACCCAAGATTGGCTGCCTTGATAATGGTTCCTGGTGATGAAGTGGAATTTAGGGATAATGTTTACACTTATTGGCAATACCCTGATTTTAACGATACAAATACTGGTAATACAGGATATGAAAGTCAAAAGTACAGAAACATAAACTATTATTCTGATTTTCAAGGATATACAGAAGACACATCAAGAATTATTATGCGTTATGCTGAAGTTCTATTAATATTTGCTGAAGCAAAAGCAGAATTAGGAACTATTACACAAACAGATTTAAATAGATCCATTAACTTATTACGTGATCGTGTTGATATGCCTGGGATTACTTTGGGAGCTATTACTACAGACCTTAATTGGCCAAATTATGGTCATACCTTAACCCCTATTATTTATGAAGTTAGAAGAGAGCGTTCTGTTGAATTAATGGCAGAAGGTTTTAGATCGGATGATTTAAATAGATGGAGAGCTCATACCTTATTTGATGGTGACCAGCCTAGAGGCGCTTACTATAATGACGGAGTGGTAAATACTGTATCTATTTCAACGCCTGTTGATTCTGATGGATTTTTACTACCTTTTTCAAACTTTGGTAATTTTAATTTTGATGAATCCAGAGCATATTTACAACCACTACCTTTAGATGAATTACAACTTAATCCTAACCTTACTCAAAATCCTGGTTGGGAAAATTAATTACTAAGTCTTCTTAGAATCTCAAAAAAGAGGCGTGAAACTTAAAAATTTCACGCCTCTTTTTTTATTTAATATTTAGTTTATTTCTAAAAAATAATATTTAACAGAAATCAAATCATTATTCTAAATCAATTTTTGTTCTATTAAAAAAACATGATTAAACAGTTAACAATCTGAATCCATGTGTATACCATCACGTTTTAGTATAATATCTTTTTGTTTTTGTTTCAATAAAGAAAAAGAACTTTCTTTGTTCCTGCAATACTGTATAATGAAAAAATACTTCTACGTTATTACCATTCAATATTTGGGCTATCGGTTTCATGGTTGGCAAAAACAACCAAATTTGAAAACCTTACACTTAATGGTGGATAGAACCTTAAATTTTATCCTTGAAGGAAAAACATTTAAAAGTTTAAGTTCAGGTAGAACAGATGCTATGGTTTCTGCAGAAAGTGCAGCCTTTGAATTGTTTTTAACAGATCCAATCAAAGATCAAGAAGCTTTTTTAGAATTATTCAACTATAATTTACCACAAGACATTAGGGCTTTAACTATTCGAGAAGTTGATAAACATTTTAATATTATCAATCATTCTAAAATTAAAGAATATCTGTATTTGTTTTCTATTGGACAAAAAAATCATCCGTTTTGTGCACCTATCATGACTACCATTCTTGATGACTTGGATATTGAAATCATGAAAAAAGGAGCTAAATTGTTCCAAGGCAAACATTATTTTAAATCTTATTGCTATAAACCAACTGATAATGGTATTTATAATCGCGAAATATTACTTTGCGAATTAATTGAAAACACTATTTATACTGCTAATTATTTCCCAGAAAAATCATTTGTTCTCAGAGTTAAAGGCAAAGGTTTTATGCGAAATCAAATTCGTTTAATGATGGGAACACTTATCGATTTAGGGAAAGGAAAAATCTCAATAGAAGAAATTAAAGCTAGTCTGTTACCAAATAGCTCTATAAAATTTGAATATATTGCTCCAGCTTCAGGATTGATTCTTAACAACATTGAATTTAGTTAATCTAATTCACTATTAAAAATAATATCTGGTTTCTTAAAATTTAATATTAAACTGTGAGTTCAAAAAACATCAAACCAAGTTAGCCTACATTCCCAAAAACAACTACTTTTTAGAACTCCAGATACATTAACAGCACTATTTTACAGACAAGCAAGATTTTATTTAATAATTTAAATACCTCGTGTGTAAATTATACAAATCAAATCAAAAAACATATAACAAAAAAACTTCCATATTCAGTGATATTTGTGTTGTAATATTTAAGTGAAAATCAAAAATAGTTTGATGTATTACATAATTGATTATTAATCATAAAAATTGTAAATATGAAAATTTTAATTTTAGCTACCCTCACATTATTTATATCACTTAGTGTATCGGGGCAAGTAAAACCAAAAGAAATAAAAGAAGAAATTGAAGTAAAAACAATAAAAGTTAACAATGGTGAAAAAATTACAGAAAATAAAGTAAGGGTTATCACCAGAGAAGAAGCTGATATTGAATTGGATGAAAATGACGCTCAAAAAGTAAATCAAAACCGAATAAAAGCTAATGTAAAAGTGAATAAAACAATTTCGGTTGATAATGATTCCGATAATAATTATGATACACAATCAACAGCGTTGTATTATAAAATAGGAAACAATCAATACCAATTTGTTCCAAATGAAAACGGTTTTGATATAGGTATAAACAATAATCCTTCTGACTTTAAAAAATTAGAATCAGCATGGCATTCAAGTTCTAAAGGACACTATATTATAAATGGAGAATTTTATAATGGGCTTGGGTATTTTGATGATGAAAACAATTTAATTGTGGATTACTATAATGAAAACACAAATAAAGTGGAAACGAAAACCTATAGCAGTAAGAAATAATTACAATATTATAATACAAATATAAAGTCCTATTTTAAGTGGGACTTTTGTATTTTAGGCCCTAAATAATACATTTTATGACTCCAAGAATCATCCCAAAAGAAACTTTAGACTTTTTAAAAAAATTGGAAAAAAATAATAATCGTGAATGGTTTAATGAGCATAAAAAAGAATTTAAGGCTATTGAAGATAAAGTTAAAGATGTTTATAATAGTATTTTTGAGTCCTTAAAAACACATGACGATGTTGATAAAATAAAAATATTTAGGATTTATCGTGATGTACGCTTTTCAAAAAATAAAGCTCCATACAAAACACATTTTGGAGGATCTTTTCATAGAACAAAACCTCAACTGAGAGGTGGGTATTATTTACAAATACAGCCAAACGACAAATCATTTATTGCGACTGGTTTTTGGGCCCCTAATAAAGAAGATTTATTAAGAGTGCGAAAAGAGTTTGAAATAGATGATTCTGAAATACGTGACATTTTAAACAATAAAATATTTAAAAATGTTTGGGGCAATATTGTAGGAGATGAAGTTACAACCGCACCTCGAGGGTTTAACAAAGAACATGAAGCCATTGACTTAATAAGAAAAAAGCAATTTATATTCATAAAAAAATATACCGACAAGGAAATACTAGAACCCAATTTTATTGAAAACGTAAATGACGCTTTTAAAATAATTCGCCCGTACTTTAACTATATGAGTGAGGTACTAACAACTGATTTAAACGGAGAGTCTACAATATGATCCCACCAAGTCTATGAATTTTCAATATGGTGTAGACAGAGAACATAAATATCACCTAAGACACATCCATAAAAAGTATTATTAAAAGCACTAAGGAGAGTTTTTCTAAAAAATAGTCATAGAGTATTAAAACATCTAAAAATACGTATACAAAGAGCTCAGTACTTAATACATGTTAATCTTTAAAAATAAAAAAATATTTTCAACAAAAAAAGCCCTTCAATAAATTGAAAGGCTTTTATTTTTGGGTGGAAGACCGGATTCGAACCGGCGACCCTTGGTACCACAAACCAATGCTCTAACCAACTGAGCTACAACCACCATGTAACTTACATTTTGTAATGCGTGTGCAAATGTAAATGATTTACACGGTATCTACAAAAACTTTTTTCAATATTTTTTGCATAAAATAAAAAATAAAATACTTAAAATTCTAACTATTTAATATCGAACAAACTATCAACAGCTATGTAACGTTCCACTGAAAAACCTTCAGCATGCTCAACTCCTATTAAGCGCCCTAAATCTCTTAACCTATAAACAACACTATCAGTAAAATTTTTATTTGAAATAGGTGTTTCTGGTTCTTTACTGTTCACATCAAAAAACTGTGTTTTATAAGCC
The DNA here is from genome assembly GCF_001310225.1 of Pseudalgibacter alginicilyticus. GTDB lineage: Bacteria > Bacteroidota > Bacteroidia > Flavobacteriales > Flavobacteriaceae > Pseudalgibacter > Pseudalgibacter alginicilyticus. The sequence goes on from NZ_CP012898.1 coordinate 772,523, forward strand.
ATAACTGAGGCTACTTTTTTATCTACATACCCAGTAACATCCACCACAAAATCAGGTTCTATATTTTTCCATTGTATGTAATGATACACTTGTTTGGGACGCCAAGGAACTTGAACAATATTTTGATCAGTTTTTGTTTCTATTTTTATCAAACCACTCAAAAAACAAGCATCACTTACCAACTTACTGCCTTTACCGTGATCTATATGCCTATCATCAATCGCATTACAGATTACCAAATCTGGTTGATACTTTCTAATCATTTTAATAATTTCCAATTGATGATTTCTATCATTGATAAAAAAACCATCAGCAAACTTTAGGTTTTCTCTGATCAAAACCCCCAATATTTTAGCAGCTTCAGTAGCTTCCTTATCTCTTGTTTCGGCAGTACCACGGGTTCCCAATTCACCTCGGGTTAAATCTATAATGCCCACCTTCTTTCCCTTAGCAATTTCTTTTGCTAGCGTTGCTCCACAACCTAATTCTACATCGTCTGGATGTGCACCAAAAGCAAGAATATCTAATTTCATATATTCACTTAATTTATTACCAAATTACTATTTTTTAACTTTATTTACTTCTAATTAAATCATATTTATTTAAATATATTACAAATACTTAAAAACACCTTACTACTATTACGTTTTCGTTTTCAGTATTTACATTCAAGTGTATTAAAAACTCCTAATAATTTAAAAATAACGTACATTTTTAAAGTATGATTTTAGTCATAATATTTAGCAACCTTCTACTGTAATTTTACTGTATAATTAAAAAACACTATTTAAAGTGCTAAAGCTAGCAAATAATTATATAAAAAGTTATAAATAATAAGAACCTTAAAATAGAATAAAATGAAAACAATTGAAGAAAAAGGCCAAGTAGATTTAACGAAGTATGGCTTAAAAGACGTAAATGTGCATTGGAACTTATCACCTGAAGAATTACAAAAAATAACAGTTGATAAAGGAATGGGTAGAGAAACAAAAAACGGAACACTTGCTATCAATACTGGAAAATTCACAGGACGTTCACCTCAAGACCGTTTTATTGTAAAAGATGATTATACTGCAGATAAAGTTTGGTGGGGAAAAACAAATAAACCAGTATCTACTGAAAACTTCAATAAATTAAAAAGCGAAATTACTACATACCTTTCTGGAAAAGAAATTTATGCACGAGATGGATATGTATGTGCAGATCCTGAATTTAGAACAAATATTAGAACAGTAACTGAATTACCATGGTCAAATATGTTTGTTTATAACATGTTTTTAAGACCAAGTGAGAAAGAATTAGAAAACTTTAAAGAGGATTGGTTAATTCTTTGTGCTCCAGGTTATGAATGTCCAGACCCAAAAGCCTATGGTATTCGTCAAGGTAATTTCTCTATTTTAGACTTTACACAAAAAATAGCTATAATTGGAGGTTCTGCCTATACTGGTGAAATGAAGAAAGGTATTTTTTCTGCATTAAATATGATTTTACCAGTTGAAAGAGATGTTTTACCAATGCACTGTTCTGCTAATGTTGGTAAATTTGGAGATACTGCAATTTTCTTCGGATTATCAGGTACTGGAAAAACAACCTTATCTGCAGATCCTGAACGTAAATTAATTGGTGATGATGAGCATGGATGGACTGCTGATAATAATATTTTCAACTTTGAAGGTGGATGTTATGCAAAAGTAATTGACCTATCTGAAGAAAAAGAGCCAGATATTTTTAGAGCAGTAAAACCTGGTGCTATACTTGAAAACATTGTTTTTAAAGCTGATGGTGAACCTGACTATATGGATGGTAGTATCACTCAAAACACACGTGTAAGTTACCCAATTCATCATATTGATAATATTCAAGAAACACTGTATGCTAATAACCCTAAAAATATTTTCTTTTTAACATGTGATGCTTTTGGGGTATTACCTCCAGTATCAAAATTAACTCCTGGTCAAGCCGCTTATCATTTTATTTCTGGTTATACAGCAAAAGTTGCAGGAACAGAAGCAGGAATTACAGAACCAGTACCATCATTCTCTGCTTGTTTTGGAGAACCTTTTATGCCTCTACACCCTACAGTTTATGGTGAAATGTTAAGTAAAAAAATGACAGAAGCAGGTGTTAATGTATGGTTAATTAATACTGGATGGAGCGCAGGACCTTATGGTGTTGGTTCACGTATAAAATTAAAATATACAAGAGCTATGATTACTGCAATTCTTAATGGAGAATTAGAAAATGTTGATTACGAACAAAACTTTATTTTTGGATTATTTATGCCTAAATACTGCCCAGGGGTACCAACAGAGATTTTAGATCCTATGAATACTTGGTTGCAAAAAGGCGCTTACGTTGGAAAAGCTATTCAATTAGCCCACTCTTTCCACTTAAATTTTGAGAAATTTGCACAGCAAGCATCTGAACAAATTATTGAAGGTGGACCACTAATTGATGAACACCATCACTTACACGAAAACATTTAATAGGTTCTTATTTATCTAAAAAGGAGTTCAATTTTGAGCTCCTTTTTTTATTAATATTATCATATAAATGAAAATTAATATACCTTTAAAATATTTTTTACTGAAAAGTCCATGCCACAATTCTTGATATTTTGTTACCCTGACTCATATGAATTGTTTTAATATCTGTTACACCGAGTTTATTTAAGGACATATACATACTTTTAACTAACTCTTTTTTAGAAACTAAAGTTGTATACCAAACACATTGTTTTTTAAATAATGAGCTTTCATATAAATAATTATGAATAAAAGATTTTTCTCCTCCATTATACCATAACTCATTTTTTGTCCCCGCAAAATTCCTTATGGCCTTACCTGCTATTTTTAAACCCTGTAATTTTTTGGTTGTAGCTTCTAAAGCCTCTGCTTCCGATTTATAAAATGGTGGATTACACATGGAAACAGAAAACATGTCATCTGTTTTTAAGACATTTTTAAAAATTTGTAACTTATTCTTTTGATGTCTTAACGTTATATCATCTTGCAGTTGATTTTTATCTATATTCTTTTGTGCTATTTTTAAAGACTCTTTGTCAATGTCTGTAGCTACAAAAGTCCAGTTATATTCGGCATTTCCTAAAATAGGGTATATACAAGTAGCCCCTGTACCAATATCCAAAACACGAACATTGCTTCTTATTCCTGAATTATCTAATAAATCTGAAATATGGTGAATATAATCTACGCGTCCCGGAATTGGAGGACACAGATTAGTGTCCAAGAATTCCCAAAAAGTAATATTATAATGTTTTATCAATAAAGCTGTGTTAAGAGCTTTTACGGCTTTTGGGTTGGTAAAATCAATTGTTTTATTATTATAAGTATTAATAAAAACAAAAGGTAACAATTCAGGTGATGCTTTACATAAATCATGCAAATCATATCCTAATTTATGCTTATTTTTTGAATGAAAACCTGTTTCTTTTTTCATGTTCAATAATTATACTTTAAATATACTCTCAAAATAATAAGTCCGCTGCATAAAAGTTCAAACAATAATATAAAAAAACCCGAAAGCCATACTTTCGGGTTAGAAATATTAAGTAATATATTATCTATTTAAGTGTAAACTCAGAAGTTGCTACTAAATCTTTTTCATTAAATACATTAACAATATAACGTCCACTTTCAAAATCTGCATCGTCTTTACTTGTAACAAACTCACAAATATTTAAGTTAGCATTCTCGTAATTAAATTTACTAATCATACTATAGTTAAGAGTTAAATCTTCAAACTGAACTTGGTCATTAGATCCTAAAATATTGTTTTGGGGATCTACCACTTGAACATATAACTCTTGGTTACCAGACTGCACTAATTTATTTTTAGCAACTGTAAAACAAACTCTAATTTTATCAGTACGTCTTGCTCTTTCTGTAGGGATTAGTTTTCCAGAGGTTCTTTCAATTACTCCAAAACCTTTTAACTCAACAGCTCCTAAAACAGCTGCATTTTTAACAACTTCAGCTAACGCAGTATTTTGAACCAACAAGGAATCTGTAAAAATAGAACGCTCTTCCAAACGCACACGTGTGCTATCCAAAGAAGTTGCCAAATATGAGTTTTCAACTCTCAAAGAATCATTTAATGCTAATAAAGCATCCATTTCTTTTTGTAAAGAAGTGTATTTTTGTTTGTATCTCCAAAGCGTTTTAACATTAGAGTCAGACATTGCTAAAGAATCAATGAGGCCTTGTATACGATTTCTAGCATCAATTAAATCTGAATTTGCTACTTTATTTTCACTTATAGCAATATCATATTGTTTTGCCATAGCATTTAAATCGTTCATTACCAATTGCTTTTCTTCCATCAAGTCATTTTGAACTTTTTCACTGTTTTTATACAGATTCATAGTATAAAAACCCGTTGCTAAAAATAAAACCAAAGCAATACCTAAAGCTACTTTTAATCCTATATTACTTTTATTATCTTCCATAATTACTATTTTTTTAATTGTTGTTTTTAAGAGTTTATATGTTATTTTTTTATACCGTATTAAATAAATATTGGTATTTGACTTATATACGTTTAACTTAAATTATTAGATGTTTTATTGAAACCCCAGAATTAGGCTATACAAATAAAAAAACAAAAAAAACTGATTTACAGCAGTTTAACTAATAAAAAGTATAGGTAAATTTTTGTTAAAATAAAATCATCATTCTAATAATTTATGAATCTGTGCATACTGTAATAAGATAATTGTTCTAACATCATTAATTTCACCAGAATTCAACATATTTAAAGCTTCACTAAAAGGCAATTCAAGTACCTCAATATCTTCATGTTCGCTACTTAAACCACCTCCTTTACTAACTTTCATATCGTCTGTGTAGGAACCAATAAAAAAGTACATTTTTTCAGTTAAAACTCCAGGAGAGGTATATGCTTCAAATACTTTTTTTACTTCTTTAATTCTATAACCAACTTCTTCTTCAGTTTCTCTAATAATACAGGCTTCAGGATCATCTTTATCTAACATTCCTGCACAAACTTCAATTAAATAACCATCACCATTGTCATTCATATAGGTTGGCATTCTGAATTGTTTAGTTAAAATTATGGTTTGCTTTTGTTTATTATATAGCAAAATACCTGCTCCATCACCCCTGTTATAAACTTCACGCATTTGAGTTACCCATTTACCGTTACTCATTAAATAATCAAAATTAATTCTATTGAGAATGTAATAATTGTCAGAAAGGAGCTTGCTTTTAATGTTTTTTATATGATTACTTGCCATACTCAAAATTTGGGGTTTGTTTACACCTATTTAGCTATTAATTTCTATTAACCTAAATATGCTTATTTCGGTAAGCAATTTCGTTAAAATAAATCAGTTTTAAAAGTAAAAATCAGTTACTGTTTCATATTGCTTTTAATTAAACTTTTTATATTAAAACAAAGGCATCATAAATTCTTTGTATAGGAAGTCCATTTACTGTTTGATTTTATTGAAGTTTTAAACATTATAATGTGTATAAAAAACCCTTAGATCAATCATTTTTAATTGTTTAGTCATTAAAAAACCAATACCTTTGGTACTGCTATTAATACGAATGTAATAACACACATGTTTACAGGTTACATAACTTTATTTTTCCTAAAATTATCATTATTCAATCAAAACCAAATTGTTATTGGGCTTTCAATAGTTGTTGGTTTTTTTCTTATCCTTTTAATTTTAGGTGTTAGAAAATCTTTTCTATTAAAAAAAGAAAATGACCGCTTAAATAAAATAAGTGAGCAACAAGCTGAAGATGACAAAAATAAGACATACAAAGATTTTACCGAAGGACATATGTACAGTAACAAATAAAAAACTATTAAACATTTATTAATTTAGTTTGTACTCACAAAAAAGCCTGCAATGCAGGCTTTTTTGTTATTTAAAAACATAATCAGGTTATTAGAAATAAACATAATTACCTAACAAGTTTCTTGTATTTAATACGTTTAGGCATCAAATCTCCTCCCAAACGTTTCTTTTTATTTTCTTCATAATCAGAAAAACTACCTTCAAAGAAATATACTTGTGAATTACCTTCAAAAGCTAATATATGAGTGCAAATTCTGTCTAAAAACCAACGATCGTGACTAATTACTACGGCACAGCCCGCAAAATTTTCCAAACCTTCTTCTAAAGCTCGTAGCGTATTTACATCCAAATCATTAGTTGGCTCATCTAATAATAATACATTACCTTCTTCTTTTAGTGTCATTGCTAAATGCAAGCGGTTTCGCTCACCTCCAGAAAGTAATTTCACTTTCTTATTTTGCTCGCCACCAGAAAAATTAAAACGACTTAAATAAGCTCTTGAATTTACTTCTTTACCACCCATCAAAATCAATTCTTGCTCGTCACTAAAGTTTTGCCAAATAGTCTTTTCAGGGTCTATATTAGAATGCTTCTGATCCACATAAGCTAGTTTGGCTGTTTCTCCAACCACAAACTCGCCCTTATCTGGAGTTTCCTCTCCCATTATCATTCTAAAAATGGTTGTTTTACCTGCACCATTAGGACCAATAACTCCTACAATTCCAGCCTGTGGTAAGTTAAAATTTAAATCCTCGTATAACAATTTATCGTCATAACCTTTACTTACACCTTTTGCTTCAATGACATTTGTGCCTAACCGTGGACCATTAGGAATATAAATCTCAAGTTTTTCATCAAGTTGTTTTTGATCTTGACTCATTAACTTATCATAATTCTTTAAACGTGCTTTTTGTTTAGTTTGTCGTCCTTTTGCTCCTTGACGAACCCAATCCAACTCACGCTCTAATGTTTTTTGACGTTTTGAAGCTGTTTTACTTTCTTGTGCCAGTCGTTTAGACTTTTGATCTAACCATGAAGAATAATTTCCTTTCCATGGAATACCTTCTCCCCTATCTAACTCCAAAATCCAACCAGCAACATTATCAAGAAAATACCTGTCATGTGTTACAGCTATTACAGTTCCTTTATATTGTGCTAAATGATGCTCTAACCAATGCACAGATTCCGCATCTAAATGGTTGGTTGGCTCATCTAATAACAACACATCAGGTTCTTGCAAAAGTAATCTACATAATGCTACACGACGACGTTCACCACCTGATAATACACTTATTTTTTTATCACCATCAGGAGTTCTCAAAGCATCCATAGCTATTTCTAACTTTGTATCTAATTCCCAAGCATCAGCAGCATCTATTTGATCTTGAAGTTCTGCTTGACGGTTCATCAACTTTTCCATTTTGTCCGGGTTGGAATACACTTCTTCCAAACCAAACATATCATTTATTTTATTGTATTCATCAAGAATAGCAACCGTTTTAGCTGCACCTTCTTTTACAATTTCTAGCACAGTTTTAGACTCATCCAATATTGGTTCTTGCTCTAAATATCCAACAGAATAATCTTGTAAAAAGGTAACATCTCCTTGATAATTTTTATCTATCCCGGCAATAATTTTAAGCAAAGTTGATTTCCCTGAACCATTAAGTCCTAAAATCCCAATTTTTGCGCCATAAAAAAAGCTTAAATAAATATTTTTTAACACAGGTGTATTTGCTCCTTGAAAAGTCTTGGTTAAACCAGACATTGAAAAAATCACTTTTTTATCGTCACTCATTTTTATTATACATTTTTAATTGTTTAACTTGAGTATTAATTGTAATAACTATTTAAACTCTGCCATTAAGGGCATTAAAAACCCATGCAATAGCGAAAAAGCCAATACCAACAGCTGCAAAACCCCATCCAGCTACATCATCATATCTAAACGCCCCCAGCGCAATTAAACTCAGTCCTACAAATATCATAATCCATGTAGCCCATGCTAACACAGTATTTTTATTCATTGCCATAATCTTTTCTATTTTTAGTTCAGAAAAGCAAATATCGTATTTTTTAATTATAAATCAACCATCATCTATTAGCGATAAATACTACTTGTCGAAAAACAATTATTAGAATACTTAATATGTAACTAATAAGTATTTTAAACACTGTATTATAAAAAAATGGTCAGATTATTACATAAAAAAATACTAACTTTTAAAAGTTAGTATTTTTTTATGTAATTCCGTTAAGATATGTCAACTAAAATTTGAGGATACTAATTTCAGATCGTCTATTTTGCTTATGCATTATTTCTGAACACCTTGTATGGTCATCACATTCATTAACCAACTTATCTTCACCAAAAGCTTCTCCTTCAATTCTATCACTTTGGAAACCTTTATCAAACAAATAATCAAGTGTACTTTTCAACCTTTTTTCTGAAAGTTTTTGATTATATATAGCGGATCCTCTTGAATCAGTATGTGAGGTGATTTTTAATGATAATTTTGGATACTCATTTAATATTAGCGTTAATTTGTCTAATATACTTTTAGATAAAAATGTTAAATTAGAAGAATCAAAAGGGAAATGTATATCCTCTAAATCATCAATTTTATTTTGTATTTCATTCCTTGTTTCTAATTTTTCTTTTTCTAACTGGGCTAATCTTGCTTTTTCTTTCTCCTGAGCTATCATTTTCTCATGTAAAATAGCTTTTTCATGCGCTCTATTAACACGAGCAATAGAATCTTCAATTCTTGATTTTTCTTTTGCTAATTCTTCAATTAAAGCTAATTTTTCTTCCTCTTTTTTAGTTAAACCCTTTTCTTCTTTAAATTTATAAACCAAACCAATGGCATGCTGTAAATGATTTTTAAAATTTGAATTCATAGCCCATTTTCCTGATGAATTTACATCCATTCCAATTCTATCAGTAAACCAAGTTCTAAAACCTATTACACCATTATATGTCCCGCGAGAATAATCATTAGCATGTGTAAAACCAACACCTACTCCTACGTAAGGATCAAACCAACCAGTATCTCCTATAATTTCATTTAAATCATAACTCAATCTTGAATCAATAGAAAAATAATCTTTATCTTCTGTAAGTGGGAAATTATCAACTATCTTTCCTTCCTTATACCGATTGTAGGCCACAATACCTTCAACACCTAATCCGCTTTTAAAATATCTACCAATACTTAATCGCGAAGGATATGGCACTGCATTCCATGCATCTTTTATATCAAATAATTTTCCAAAAGCATTACCTGAATCATCAACCGCATTAAAGCCTATTCCAAAAATCCATGAACTTACTTTTGTTGAATCTATTGATATGTTTTCTGTAGTTTGAGAATATGTTGTATACGTACTAACAACAAAAAAAAATAATAAAATTTTCTTTTTAAGCATGATTTTAATTTGGGGTTAAAAAATATATACGTAAAAATAGATAAATCATACAAAGACTAACAATATATACTTTGAATTGTATAAATAATCGATAATTGGACTTTGATTTAACAATATCATATAATTAATTTTTAAATTTAATAACCTACCTTAAAAAAATTAAATTAAAGAATTATATGTTTTCATTTTTTAACCATTTTTCCTTTCTAAAAAAAGTAAACTTGCTGAAAACCTCTTATATTTTTAGTATAGGTTAAAGATAAAATCAGAGTTAAGTTATGGCTTTTTTTAATAAACATCTTTTGCTATTATAATGCCACAGATGTCTATTTTAATATAACATTCGTTTTTAACTTATAAGGCTGCTTTAAAAATTTCTACTTTATTTTTTAATTCAGAATTCAGCTCCTCATTAACAATCTTTCCTTCTAAAAAATTAGTTCCAAATGTTGGTAAAGAAAATGATTCTATAATGTGAGCATCATGACGAGGAAATCTATCTTGTGCTATTGATAATACAGATGCTCCACCTCTAGCCCCTGGTGAAGTTGCCATCAATAACATAGGTTTTCCATAAAAAGTTTTACTTTCAATTCTGGATATCCAATCAAATATATTTTTAAAAGCAGTAGCATAAGCTCCATTATGCTCTGCTAATGATAAAATAATACCATCTGAAGACTTAATATTATCCAAAAAACTTTTTGCTGATTTTGGAATGCCATGCTCTTTTTCATAATCTATACCATAAATAGGCAGATCATAATCATTCAAGTCTAAAATTTGAATATTTACATTTTCGATTAAACTAGATGTATAAACTGCTAATTTTTTATTTATTGAATTTTTACTATTACTTCCTGCAAACGCTATAATACTTTTCATTTTTATGTTTTTGTTGAAACAAACTTATATAAAACAACTTTATGTTCCAAGTAAACTATTTTCACGAAATTCAATTTGGCATTTTAAAAACTAAAAAAGTTTGACTTATAAATTTTGAGGTTATACTTTTGTACTTTAGCTTTAAACTAAGCACTAATGGATATTAACTTCAATAAAAACGAAGATTACAATAAACTTTTAATTTCAGATTTAAACAAACGCCTAGCTCAAGTAAAATTAGGTGGTGGAAAAATCAATATTGAAAAACAACATAAAAAAGGGAAAATGACCGCCCGTGAACGAATTGATTTTCTTTTAGATACAGGTTCAAAATCTATTGAAATTGGAGCTTTTACAGGAGACGGTATGTATGAAGAACATGGAGGATGCCCTTCTGGTGGTGTGGTTATAAAAATTGGCTATATAAAAAGAAAACAATGTATTGTTGTTGCCAATGATGCTACTGTAAAAGCTGGAGCTTGGTTCCCCATCACGGGCAAAAAGAACCTTAGAGCACAAGAACTTGCTATTGAAAATAGGTTGCCAATTATATATTTAGTAGATTCAGCAGGTGTTTACCTGCCCATGCAGGATGAAATTTTTCCAGACAAAGAACATTTTGGTCGTATTTTTAGAAACAATGCCATTATGAGTAGCATGGGAATTACACAAATTGCAGCCGTTATGGGAAGTTGTGTTGCTGGTGGTGCTTACTTGCCTATTATGAGTGACGAAGCTTTGATTGTTGATAAAACAGGTAGTATTTTTCTTGCTGGAAGCTATTTAGTAAAAGCAGCTATTGGAGAAACTATTGATAACGAAACTTTAGGTGGGGCCACAACACATTGTGAAATTTCTGGTGTTACAGATTATAAAGCCAAAGATGATGCTGATGCTTTAACTACCATTAAGAACATCATCGATAAAATGGGTGATTACGATAAAACTGGCTTTAATAAAATTGAATCTAACAAGCCTAAAGAAAATCCAGAAGATATTTATGGCATTATTCCTAAATCAAGAGCAGACCAATACGATATGTACGAAGTGATTAAACGTTTGGTTGATAACTCTGAATTTGATGAATATAAAGCAGGTTATGGGCAAACAATAATAACTTGTTATGCACGTATTGATGGATGGGCAGTTGGCATTGTTGCTAATCAACGAAAATTAGTAAAAACCAAACACGGCGAAATGCAATTTGGCGGTGTTATTTATAATGATAGTGCAGATAAAGCCACACGATTTATTGCAAATTGCAATCAAAAGAAAATTCCCTTAGTATTTTTACAAGATGTCACTGGTTTTATGGTAGGCAGTAAAAGCGAACACGGCGGTATTATAAAAGATGGAGCCAAAATGGTGAATGCGGTTAGTAATTCAGTAGTTCCTAAATTCACGATAATTATTGGAAATAGTTATGGTGCGGGGAATTATGCTATGTGTGGAAAAGCATATGACCCTAGACTTATTGTGGCATGGCCTAGTGCAGAACTTGCTGTAATGAGTGGTAATTCTGCTGCTAAAGTATTACTTCAAATTGAAAAAGCTTCCTTAGAGAAAAAAGGGGAAAAAATAACTAAAGAAAAAGAAGAAGCCCTTTTTAACAAAATAAAAAACAAATATGACAACCAAGTGTCTCCTTATTATGCCGCGGCACGGCTTTGGACAGATGCTGTTATAAATCCGTTAGACACTAGAAAATGGATAAGTATGGGTATAGAAGCTGCTAATCATGCTCCTATTGAAAAGAAATTTAATTTAGGGCTACTCCAAGTTTAATTTTTAATTCTCATCTGATTTTTGTACTTTAATGATTGAATTTCAATAACTTCAATCATGGTAACAATAAAATCACTCAATAAATGGGCAAATAAACATTCCTATTTGCTGATTGATTTTTTACGTATTGCTTTTGGTGTTTTTATTTTTATAAAAGGGATTAGTTTTATGACCAATAGCCTCATGTTATTACAACTTTTTGAACCCATAAAAAATTGGGCTGGTAGCATGATGGCAATGCATTACGTGGCTCCAGCTCATTTTATTGGTGGACTTTTAATTACTTCTGGTTTATTAACACGTTGGGCAATCATAGCCCAACTACCCATTTTAATTGGAGCTATTGCTATAAATTTTGTAGGTGAAATGAACACAACAAACTTATACATAGCCATTGCTACTATATTGGTTTGTGGCTTTTTTTTAGTCTATGGTTCTGGCAAACATTCTTTAGATTATTACTTTAAAATGCAGCAGTAGCAGTAATTAAATACCTCTAAAAAACATAGTTTAATTTCAAAACTGTTGCTCGAGGCAATACAGGAACAACAACAAAACTCGCATCAGGATTAGCTTGAATAAAATCTGTGGTTACCCCATTGGCACTAACACCAAAACTATTAGCTCCAAAGAAATTAGCTAAACCTTCTGAATTAAATAAGTTGGTAATCAATAGATTTACTGATAAATGCTTATTAAAGGTATAGCCGGTACCTAAGTTAAAAATACTATAAGCAGGCAATTGAAATGCGTTAGCAACATTACCTTCTCTTTTACCCATAAACTGCCATTTAAAAAAAGCTGATATTTGATCTTTTTGATATTCTGTACTTAAATTAAACATTAATTTAGGGTTAAATGGTAATTGATTTCCAGAAAAATCTTGAATACTATCATCACTAATGTCCACGCTTCCCGCTGCATCATAAACTGTCCATGATGTTGCTTTTGGATTTTGAACAACACCATTAAAACGAAATGTCATATTTTGAAAAGGAGTATAAATACTCTCCCATTCCAAACCTATTGTTTTAGATCTGTTAGATTGATTGGGTGTATAAAAAATACTACTATCATTTTCATCAAAGGCAAAATCAGATACACTGATATTTTTCAGTTGACTCCAAAATGCTGTTGAAACAAATGAAAAATCTTTTAGATTGTATTTTAATCCCAATTCTAATTGATTAATTTCTTGTATTTCACCTTTACTATTAACAGGAACATTATCAAAATTATTGAAATAATAGTTCAATTCTGGTGCTTTATTTCCTTTTGAAACCCGAGCAAAAAGCGACGCTTCATCTTCAATTTTATAATTTACACCAACAGAATAAGATAAATAAGTATAGTTAAAATTAAAAATATCTTGCTCGCCAGTAAATACATTTAAACTATTATCAAAAGCTGTATTTACATCTCCATCAACTCCTCCAACTTCTTCAATTGGCGCATAGCGGTCTTTACTTCCTTTGTGCCCTATAGTCTCTAACCGTAAACCTAAATCTAAGTAAAACTTATCAGCTATCTTCCATCTATCGTTCACAAATGTAGCGACCTGACTTACTTGAGCTTGAGAATTAACATAAAACAAACCTCCATAATTACTCACTCCATTTTCATCTGATAAATAAATAATTGGTTCTCCTGGATTTTCAAGAGTTACCTGTAACATTTTTGGGTTAGGCTCGTAGGTAACATATCCAAAACTACCTTGTGTAAATAACGAGGTATCTGAAAACCCTAAAGAAAACCCCATATTAAAATCATGGTTTTTCCATTGCTTACGCAAGGTTAATTGATTCATCCATTCATTAGCTTTATTATCTTTGTACCAAGCAGATGTTCCCATAATTGCATCATTTGGTAAGGTGCCATTACCAATATACTCAATTGGGTTTCCTCCAAAAATACCGCTATTATCTAATCTTGCAATTTCCAATCCTGAAATAGCATTTCTAAAAACCACTTGTCCTAATGGAAATGTTGAACCACTTGTATCACTAATAAAATATGCTGTAGGGTCATTTAATGACACAAAAGCATTACTTATAGAGGTTTGCCAAATAGCATCTTTTGTAGAAAATTTTGTATTATTTCTAATAGACCAATTATAGCCAAGGTCTTGTAATAAGTCAAATCCAAACGCTAAATCTCTAGCATACAAACCTTTTGATGGATTAAAACTATTAGTAGCTCCTTGCGTTAAGTTCCGCCCATCTGGAATAGAAACATCAAATGCTGGCATCATTAGAGCTGTAGTATTAAAATCCTGATCAAAAGCAGGCTTAGGGTCATTCCAATCTGTTGCTGCAACTCCTGTCCATCTGTTTGTATAATCATCCAAAATTTTGCCATAAAATTTTAAATAACCTCGACTATATTTCTTTAAGACATTAAATTTAAATTGACCTCCTTTACTAAATACAAAATCTGTATTTCGTGCACCATCATCATAACGGTAATGACCTCCAACATTAAAAAACCAATTATTACCTAAAGGACCTCCCAGAATTGCATCTACTTTATACAATGGATTCCCTTCGCCTTGTAAACCACTTTGCAATTGAATTTCACCTCCAAAATGAGAACGCTCGTCATGCGAAATAAAATTATAAATTCCTCCTGGTGCGTTTAATGCCGTTATAGATGCACTTCCTCCTCTTATGGCTTCTACTCGTTTAGTACTAAGATCCAAACGGTGAAAAATATCCGGAGAATAATAAGAATGCTGTACTAAACTTACGGGTAATCCATCCTCTTGTAGGGATATGTAATACCAACCAAAATCGTCTTCAGCAGAAGCTGAAATACCTCGTGTATATACTTTTGTAAATACTTCGCCTGCAGAAGCATCAGTAAATGTCCCGGAAATATTTTGCAACAAATCAGCAGTTCCTCTGGGCGTTACTTGACGTAATACTTTTAATTCTAAAGAACTCACAGACGTGCTAGATTCTAATTGGATACGAGGCTCAAAAGTACCTGTAACAACAATAGTTTGAAGATTAAGTAAATCGTCTTCCAATACAAATAAAAATGACAAATTATCTTTATCTACATCTATCGATTTGTATGATGTTTTAAAACCAATATGCGAAATACTTAATATATAATTCCCTGAAACCACGTCATTTATTTCAAAAACTCCTTGACTATCTGTAATATCAAAAAAATTGGTGCCCTTTATTACAACATTTACACCTTCTAAAGCATTTCCATTCGTATCATTTACAACACCTTTAATATTTACCTGTCCTAAAACAGTATTATAAATTACTAACATTATAAAAAACAGTATATTTTTTTTTAATTGTTTCATTTGATTTTTAAGAGATATTTTTTGAAATACATAATTAATAAAAAAACATTTAAAACTTGAACCTTTTAACATGTTTAATATGCTTTTCAAAAACGACTATTAAGCGATAACTTCCTTAATTTATGCTTATTAAAAAATTACTTTTATTGTAAATATTCTTGTAAATTTATTTTATTTAAATTTTAAACAAATTTCATAAAAAAACAACTAATGACTAACCATCAAAATATTACAAAATCAAAAAGAAATCTCAATATCGTATTAAGTACTATGTTTTCATTATTTGCCATCATCCAACTTAATGACCCAGACCCTACTCTTTGGTTCTCATTGTATATGATTGTAGCACTTGTTTCTATTATTTCAAATTACACAAGCATACATAGAATCATCATTTGGGTGCTCATAATTGGCTATTCACTTTATGCGAGCAGGTATTTTTTCTATTTTTTTGATTGGTTAAACACAGAACACAAAGAAGAAATTTTCGGGAAAATGGTTTATGAAAAACCCTATTTGGAAGGTTCCAGAGAATTTATTGGGCTTATTATGGCTATTGGTGCCTTATTTTTTCAGGTTGGAAAAAAAGATACACATTAAAATAAAACTATGAACTTTTATAAAATCCATAGTTTTATTTTGAAAGTATGATATTCTTTATATCAATTTAAAATCTAATTATTTTTTTCAGAAGTGGTTCTTGGCCATGAAGAAAACACAACGATATCTATGTTGTCACCCAAATACAACACGTAAGTTAAATAGCAAATAAAAATTCTTTTAATAAGATTTAAAATTTCCTATTAAAACTAACTTAAAATGGTCGTTTACTAGCAAATTGAGTAATTTCCTCTTCAATGTTTTTTAAATAATCAATATCATCAAATCCATTTAACATATTATCTTTTTTGTAAAGATTAATATCAAAAGATTCAGATTCACCAGTAGCTAATAAAGTAACTGTTTGATTAGGTAAATCTACTCTAATCTCTGTTTTAGGGTCAGCCTCAATTGCTTTGAACAATTTATCTGCAAATGCTACTGATACTTGTACTGGTAATACACCAATATTCAAACAGTTATTCTTAAAAATATCTGCAAATGCAGAAGAAATAACACAACGCAACCCAAAATCATAAACAGACCAAGCGGCATGCTCTCTTGAAGAACCAGAACCGAAGTTTCTGCCTCCCACTAAAATTTTAGATCCTGCATATTTTTCTTGGTTTAATGGAAAATCAGCCTTAGGTGTTCCATCACTATTATATCTCCAATCACGGAAAAAATTGATATCAAAATCTACACGCTCAGTTGCTTTTAAGAAACGAGCTGGAATGATTTGATCTGTATCCACATTCTCTATTGGAAGTGGGTACGCTGTACTTGTTAATACTTCAAATTTATCGTAAGCCATTTTGTAATTTGCTTTTAACCTTTAGCTTTTCGCTATTAGCATATTTTATTATTATTTTACTTCAGCTGATTGCCTAAATTATGCGACAACATTAGCATTTAAAATTGTTCTTGGATCCGTAACGACACCTTCTACAGCCGATGCTGCTGCAACTAAAGGAGAAGCCAATAAGGTTCTTGACCCTGGACCTTGACGACCTTCAAAATTACGGTTAGATGTTGACACAGATAATTTTCCTGCTGGAATTTTATCATCATTCATTGCTAAACATGCTGAGCACCCTGGCTCTCTTAATACAAATCCTGCATCAGATATGACTTTGTCCAATCCTTCTGCTTTAATTTGATCTACTACTTTATGAGATCCTGGAACCAACCAAGCTGTAACGTGATCTGCTTTTTTACGACCTTTTACGATTGAACAAAATGCTCTAAAATCCTCAATACGTCCGTTTGTACATGAACCTAAAAACACAAAATCAATTTTTTTACCAATCATAGCTTCACCTTCGTGAAAATCCATATAGCCTAAAGATTTTCGATAAGTTTCAACACCGCCTTCAACCGCTTCAGCATTAGGTATATCTTTAGTTACCCCCATCCCCATTCCTGGGTTTGTTCCGTAAGTAATCATTGGTTCTATATCGGCTGCATCATAATTAAATTCGGCATCAAATTTGGCACCTTCATCTGTTTTCAAGGTATTCCAATATTCCATAGCTTTGTCCCAATCAGCTCCTTTAGGAGTTAATGCACGACCTTTAATATATTCAAACGTTTTTTTATCTGGAGCAATCATACCGCCACGAGCCCCCATCTCAATAGACAAGTTACATACAGTCATACGACCTTCCATAGTCATATCCTCAAAAACATCTCCTGCATATTCTACAAAATAACCTGTAGCACCAGAAGTTGTTTGTTTAGAAATAATATATAAAGCTACATCTTTAGGAGTAACCCCCAAACCTAATTTTCCATTTACGTTAATACGCATGGCCTTAGGTTTAGATTGCATAATACATTGTGTAGACAATACCATTTCTACTTCAGAGGTACCAATACCAAAAGCAATAGCACCAAAAGCACCATGAGTAGACGTATGGGAATCTCCACAAACAATAGTTGCGCCAGGCAATGTAATACCATTTTCAGGTCCCACAACGTGTACAATACCGTTATTTTCATCTCCCAATCCCCAGTGAGAAATACCATGCTTTTTTGCATTTCTTTCCAAAGCATCTAACTGGTTTGCAGACAAAGCATCTTCCACAGGTAAATGTTGATTGATTGTTGGGGTATTGTGATCGGCAGTAGCAAAAGTACGTTCTGGATACAATACACTGTTACCTCTACTTTCTAATCCTAAGAAAGCTACTGGACTTGTAACTTCATGAATGAAATGACGATCAATAAAGAATACATCTGGTCCATCCTGCACATGACGCACAACATGTGAATCCCAAACTTTGTCAAATAATGTCTTACTCATATTAGTGTTTATAATTATAGTTTAAATGTTTATCCTATTTTTTGAAGGTATACTCATTTAAAAAAATGAACATAATTTTTCAAAAAGGATACAAATTTACTAAAAACTCCTTTTATATCATCATTTAATAAAGATTAAGGAAGATTTAAATAGATTTTTATATGATTATTAGTGGAATAAAAAAAAACCGATAATTTCTTAACAGAAAATCATTATTGGTTAAAATTTTTAAAAGTAAATTTACTTTAATCTATCTACAACATATTCCACTTGGGTTTTTCCATGAGCTTTGGCATGGCCATCAACTCCAATATTAACCATGACTATGTTTGAAATAGTTATGATAGTTTCATGAGTCATTTTATTTCTAACTTCACAAGATAACGTTAAAGAAGCATTTCCAAATTTTACAACTTCAATACCAATTTCTACAATATCCCCTTGTTTAGCTGATGATTTAAAATCTATTTCACTCATGTATTTAGTAACAACTTTTTGGTTTTCAAGTTGTATAATAGCATACAAAGCAGCTTCCTCATCTATCCATTCTAATAATCGTCCTCCAAAAAGTGTACCGTTGGCATTCAAATCTTCGGGTTTAACCCATTTTCTTGTGTTAAAATTCATGATTCAATTGTAATTTATAAAGTATGTTTAAGTAGTTTCAACTATGTATATTATAGTGCAAAAACAACTTACTTTTGTTAAAACCTTAAAATTTAGGATAGTTTAGTGGTCAATTAAAATGAATATGTTGTAAGTTTTAACACTTGCAAATTTCTTGTTTCAATTATAGGCAAAGATAGAAAAATCTACTAATGTTAATAACCTCGTTAACAATTATAATGATTCTTAATTATATAAAGGACTTAAAACCTTTAATTTTATTAAAACTCTAAATCATGAACACAAGACAATTTAACTTAAAGAGTATACGCCCAGAAGTTGCTTCTACTACAATAAACGACAACATGAGTAGTGATGAACGGTTTCAAAATTTAGTATTACGCCCTATAATCAGACTTCAATCAGGCTTGTTTGTTGAGGTTTTTAAAAATTACATCAATAAACATAAAGGTGTTTTTTATAATTTCACTTTAGATAAACGTATTAATTATATTGAAAACGCCATTCAAAAAGATGTGAAATTTCGAAATTCACTAAAAGGAATGGTTATTGGACTTTTTACAGTTGAAGAATATCTGATTTATATTGAAAATTCCTCTGCTTTAAATAAACGCATGATGAATATTGTAAAAGAACAATTAATTAATAATATACAACTTTTTGAAAAACAAAAACTTTTAACAGCGGTGTAGGAACTTAAAAGCAACTGAACATCTGGCTTTATAAATTTGTAATGAACACCTGCCCTTTATCCTTATAGGTGTTTTCCATTTATTGTATTTTTTACTTTCACATAAAATATAAGTATACTATCACCATTTGATTGATGAAAAATGAGTTTGTTTTGTACGTTTTACAATTTTTAAAGCTTTTAATGTCACTTTTCTTACTTCTGTGGTGGAAGTTGTATCAATCTACTTCATACCTCTACTAAAACTTCAAATCCAAATTGCTTAGCTTAACATCATTTTTCTTATAGTACACCTTTATAAACTCAGCCACCTTCCTCCTACTTTCCACATACCTACTCCAAGACAATTTGTTAAAGTCTACTCCTATTAACTTTTTGGTCTTTTCATTATGCAAATCATAAGCACCTAATATGGCAATTTCAGTCTTTACATCTTCACCTTTATATTTCCTGTAAATATCATCTACATCAAAGTTTTCTTGTGAAATTTGAAGCATCAAAAAAGCCTCATTAATCTTCTGACTAATAAGGCTCAAATGCGCATTCAATATATTATTCTCTTTATTGGGAGGTTTAGCAACTTGTTGTTTACTATCCCAAGCCTCAGGTTTTATAAGTAGTCCTGTGGAGAACTCTTTCCTAGTTTTAGAGTATGTAATTCTACATCTTATAGGGCATAATCCCTTTTTATTTGTTTTTACCTTTTTCAGTAAAAACAATATAGCGAGTTTATAATCATTCATCTTTTTATTTGAGTTTAAAAAGGTACACCTGAAGAAAAAAGGGTACACCTAATAGTACACCAAAAAGGCACACTTTTAATAAATAATGGATTGTATTGAAATAATGAGATCAGCTCTATAAAACCTTGTGAAGCACTACAAACCCTATAAAAACAAAAAAGCCTCACTATTTCTAGTGAAGCTTTAAGTGAGCCCTGAAGGATTCGAACCTTCGACCGCCTCCTTAGAAGGGAGGTGCTCTATCCAGCTGAGCTAAGAGCCCGTAGTTTTAATGTTTCTACGAAAACAGTGTCGGGGTGGCAGGATTCGAACCTGCGACCTCCGCGTCCCAAACGCGGCGCGATAACCGGGCTACGCTACACCCCGAATAAACCTTGAATTAAAAATTCAATTATTATTAATTATACTATTTAAATATTGTTTTCAATTAACACTACAAAATCCAATAGTTAACCAAATAATTGCGGAGAGACGGGGATTCGAACCCCGGGTACCCTTTTGGGGTACGACGATTTAGCAAACCGCTCCTTTCGGCCACTCAGGCACCTCTCCTAATGTTTATGAACATTGCAATAAAATTGCGGTTGCAAATGTATATTATATCCACATATAACGCAACTATTTTTTTACTTTTTTCTGTTTTTATTCTGGGTACTCAATACGCAAATGATAAATGTTTGCTAACTTGTGTTTTAACACTTTTTTTATGGATTGAATTTCCTTAAAAGTAATGTTAGCATTCAAAAATTGACCATCTTCAATTTGTTTATTAATAATACTTTCTACAAAAGCATCAATTTTAGTGGAAGTTGGATTTTTTAAACTCTTTGATGCTGCCTCAACACTATCACACATCATTAAAATTGCCGTCTCTTTACTGAAAGGTTTAGGTCCTGGATAACAAAAATCAGCTTTAATAGCATCTGGATCAATTTCTTTTTCCTTCATATAAAAATAATAAACCAAACTAGATCCATGGTGAGTGCGAATAAAATCAACTACTCTATCTGGCAGATTATGTTTTTTTGCTATCTCTATACCATTAATTACATGATCAACTATAATTCTAGCACTTTCTTTTGCAGACAATTCATCATGTGGATTAATACCTGTTGATTGGTTTTCAATAAAATAAGTAGGATTCTTCATTTTTCCTATATCGTGGTATAATGCCCCCACACGTGCAAGCATTGCATTTGCCCGTATTTCATTAGCTGAAGATTCAGCAAGGTTTGCTACATTCAATGAATGATGAAATGTCCCTGGAGCTTTATTTGATAGTTCTTTAAGGAGTTTAGAGTTGGTATCTGACAATTCTAAAAGCGATACATCAGAAACCAATCCAAAAAGTTTTTCATAAGCATAAATTAAAGGTTGTACAAACAGTGTTGCAAACCCACATAACACAAACAATCCAAAGGTCTGCCATTTTATAGTTTCTACACTACCTTCATGGATTACAAAAAAAGCAAAATAAGCAATGATATAAATTAAAGTAATTTGACCAACCGATATAAACAAATTAGCTCGTTTATACAATTCTGAAACAGTTAAAATAGTTACAATTCCTGCTATAATTTGTAAAAACATATACTCATAACTATTCGGTACAATTGATCCTAATAATAGTACTGTAATAACATGTGAAAACAGCCCCAGTCTAGCATCAAAAAAGGCCTTAAATACTAATGGTAAAATACAAATTGGCACCACATAAATATATTGTGAATTGTAATTTATTACCAAAGTTGTTAGTAATACCATTAAAAATATATTGAAAAATATAAAAGTCACCTTGGTGTTGTTCTCAAATACATCTAATCGATATTTTCTTAAAAACAAAAGCAACATCAATAAAGCTAATGCTACTAACAAAGTATATGCAAATAGAATCCAGTTGTAGTTAGATTCATTCCATACCTGCGACTCAAACTCAGATTGCAACGATTTTAATATCTGAAATTTATCACCTTCTATAATTTCTCCTTTAGAAATAATTAGTGTTTCCTTAGCGATACTTCCTCTTGTATACGATATTTTATTAAGTTCTTCATTTAATACTTTTTCAGTAAATGATTTATCATAAACCAAATTTGGTTCAATTAAATCAAAAAATAAAGACACAAAATCTGATTTATAAGCATTTAAATTTTGATCTAATAGCACTCTTTCAATAATAGGCGTAATTTTATCCTGATGTGTTAAATTGGAATAAATTGTTTTGTGTTTTTCTACTCGACCATCAAGAATAACAACCGATTTTTCGTCATTAAAATCATAACTCCCCGTTAAAACGCCATACTTATAAAGTTCTGATATAATTTGCTCTCCAACTTTTAAAAGAATTTCTTTCTGTCTATTATAAATTGAATCAGAAAAATTTTCATAAAAAATTTCTGGATATTTTTTCTTAATTCTTCGGACAATAACAGTATCTAAATCAAAATACAATGTTGCATTTTCAGTAATAGTCTTTTTTTCTAACGCAATTTCTTCATCGGCTTTTTTTATGGCAAAATCAAATGGAGCTTGTAGATTTTCTGATTGCCAAGGTTTTCCTTTTTCAAAACTATACTTAAATTTTCCACTTTTAGGGAATAGGTAAACAATTAAAAAAGTGGTAACTATAAACAACAATCCTTTATAAATTAAGGAATGGTTTCTGTAAAGTTTATTTATGAAATCATTCATGTATTAATGCATTAACCAATTTAAGTGGTTTTATTTTTCCTAAAAATATTTGTTTATGATGTGTTTTTCTAATTGCTTCATTTATACACTATCATTTCTATTATTCAAATGTAATAAATTTATAAGGGTTATAGTTTTTTTTTCATAATACCTCAATCCCTATAATTTCTATTAAAAAATGATTATTTTCGCTTCCATGCGCTAAACCATTAATCATGCACAAAGAAGTAGTTATTGTATCGGCAGTTAGAACCCCGATTGGAAGTTTTATGGGAGCTTTATCTACCATTCCTGCTCCAAAACTTGGTGCTATTGCTATTAAAGGAGCTTTAGAAAAAATAAATCTAAAGCCCAAATTGGTAGAGGAAGTTTTAATGGGTAATGTTGTTCAATCTGGTGAAGGCCAAGCTCCTGCTAGACAAGCTGCTATATTTGCAGGAATACCTAATACGGTACCCTGTACTACCATTAATAAAGTTTGTGCTTCAGGCATGAAAGCAGTTATGCAAGCAGCGCAAGCTATTGCTTTAGGAGACATTGAAATTGCTGTTGCAGGCGGTATGGAAAACATGAGTTTAATTCCTCATTATTTGTATACCAGAATTGGTATTAAATTTGGCGCATCCACATTAATTGACGGCATGCAGAAAGATGGTTTGGTTGATGCATACGATCAAAACGCTATGGGAATTTATGCCGATTTATGCGCAAAAGAATATCAATTTTCAAGAGAAGAACAAGATGCTTATGCTATACAATCGTACAAACGATCTGCAAAAGCTTGGGAAACTGGTAAATTCAATAATGAAATAGTGCCTGTTGAAGTGCCCCAACGTCGAGGGGAATCAATCATTGTTGACAAAGATGAAGAGTTTACGAATGT
Source organism: Pseudalgibacter alginicilyticus (assembly GCF_001310225.1). Taxonomy (GTDB): domain Bacteria; phylum Bacteroidota; class Bacteroidia; order Flavobacteriales; family Flavobacteriaceae; genus Pseudalgibacter; species Pseudalgibacter alginicilyticus. Next base: position 796,335 of record NZ_CP012898.1, read on the forward strand.
TAAAATTGAAAAAATATCAAAATTACGTCCAGCATTTTCAAAAGATGGCAGTGTAACTGCTGCCAATGCATCTACAATAAACGATGGAGCTGCAGCCTTGGTATTGATGAGTAAAGAAAAAGCAAAATCATTAGGCATAAAACCTTTGGCTACAATTAAAGGTTATGCCGATGCAGCCCAAGAGCCAAAATGGTTTACTACAGCTCCTGCAAAAGCACTTCCTAAAGCATTGTATAAAGCTGGATTATCAATGACTGATGTTAATTTTTTTGAATTTAATGAGGCGTTTTCTGTAGTCGGATTGGCTAATATAAAATTACTTAACCTAAACGATAACATAGTAAATATTAATGGAGGAGCTGTATCATTAGGACATCCTTTAGGGTGTTCTGGTGCAAGAATCCTTGTTACATTATTAAATGTATTAAAGCAAAATAATGCTAAAATTGGAGCCGCAGCTATTTGTAATGGGGGGGGTGGTGCTTCTGCTATTATTATTAAACGTTGATACTATTAAATTAAACCTTTTTACTATTACTATATTAATATAAAAACAACCATAACTTAAATATTTTCACTTACAATGCAGCATTTTTCTTTTAACACAACTAACAAGCATAAATAATTAATAGCAATAGATAACACCTAAATGCAATACGGAATTTGTAATTTAAGCATAGCCCCTTTACGTTTTGAAGCCTCAGATTCAAGTGAATTGGTTTCGCAGGTTTTATATGGCGATCATTTTAAAATTTTAGAGCAACGAAAATCTTGGAGCAAAATACGCCTGGCTTTTGATAAATATGAAGGCTGGATAGATAATAAACAATATCTTGAAATAACCGCTGATCAATACTCAAATTTACAAGATGTATCTCCAATACTTTCAACAGATTTAGTTGAATTTATTGAAGATGAACAAGAACAGCTCTATCCAATTTTATTAGGGTCATCTTTAAACGGACTGGCTTTATTAAATCATTCTCATGATGGTAATTTAGTTAAAGGTAAACATCCAAAAGAAAACTTAATCAATACGGCTTTTTTCTACTTAAACGCTCCTTATTTATGGGGAGGAAAAACACCTTTTGGAATAGACTGCTCTGGTTTTACACAAATGGTATACAAACTCAATGGTTATAAACTATTACGCGATGCTTCACAACAAGCAACTCAAGGTGAAGCTTTAAGTTTTATTGAAGAAAGTGAACCAGGTGACTTGGCTTTTTTTGATAATAACGAGGGTATCATTACCCATGTGGGAATTATTATGAAAAACAATTATATTATCCATGCACATGGTAAAGTAAGAATTGACCGTTTAGATCATTCTGGTATTTACAATGTTGATAAAAAAATGCATACACACAAACTTCGTGTTATAAAAAAAGTGATATAAAAAAAAAGCCGCTAACAGCGACTTTTTTTTTATATATACTAAATAAGAATTAATTCCCAGCAGCTTCTAAAGCATCAACTTTTGCTTTCATCTCTTTTCCTTTATCTGATTCACCTACTATATTGTAAATGTTCATTAATGTTTTTGCTGCATCAATATTATCAGATTTGATTTCTAACGCTTTTTCTAAATAAGGAATAGCATCTCTATAAATTTGCTGACGAACCTTCTTTAATTCATCATAACGTAGGTTATCTTTAGTAGAAGTTCCTAACCCATTCATTTCAGTTACAACATCAGCTTCTGCACTTAAAACTATAGAAGCTATATTTATATTTGCATTTACATGTTGAGGATCTAATTCAATAGCTTTATTGTAATATTTTTTAGCTGCTTCTTTATCTCCAGATTCATTTGCTATAACACCTAAATTATATTGTAATTCAGCATTGTTTGGATCTTTAGTTGTTGCTTCTTCCATCAACTCTTTAAAAGCCTCACGGTTTCCTAATTTAAGTTGTAACTCTGCTTCAACCATTAACAAATTTAAATCATCTGGATTCTCTTTTCTAGCATCAACTAAAGCCTCTATAGCTTTATCATCTTCACCATTCTCCTTATAAATTAAAGCTATATTTTTTACAATTTCTGCTTTTCTAGATTCTGTAAATTCATCAGTAGGATTAATATGAGAATCAGCTTTAACAGAAAGATCTCTCATTTCTTTATTCTGAAAAGACTCTTTTGTGTTTGTTTCTTTATTAACAGCAAAATACTGTTTTTCAACTCCTGTATAACCTAAATCTTTAAGTTCTTCATATAGTGTTAAAGCACGGTTGTAATCTGGAATATTAATAGCCATACTAGCTGCATAATATAAAAAAGTAGTATCAGAAGTTCTTAATCTGTAAGCTTTCTCAAAATAATCAGAACTCGTAGAAAAATTTTTATTCTCGTACGCTTTATTACCAAGTGTAATCATTTTATTGGTAATCTCTTCTTTTATTCCTTTAATTTCTGAAGCATACTCCCCTTCTACTTTATCAAAATTCATTAAAGCTGCATCAATATCATCAATAGATCCAGCTCCGTTAGCATATAAAGCTTGTCCAAAATAATAATAATAATCTGCTTTTTGACCTTCATCCATAACAGACATCATACTTTTTGCCTGATTTAATGCTGCTTTTGCTTCCGCAAAATTATTGCTTTTAATTGCCTTAGCAACCGTTTTCAATTCTTTTTTTTGTGCAAAAGCAAATGCACTCACTGAAAACGCTAAAGCTAAAATAACTCGTTTTTTCATTTTTAAAATATTTATTTAATTGTCATTAATTGTTTCATCTTGATTGGTATCAAGAGTTGTGCCATCATCCTGAGTGTCATTGCTTTCAGTAGTTTCATCCAATGTAACTTCTTCATCCTCTTCATGCATCACTTTAGCAACAGCAGCAATAGAATCTGCATTTTTAAGGTTTATAAGTCTAACTCCTTGCGTTGCTCTACCCATAACTCTTAAATTTTTCACTTCTAATCTAATTGCTATTCCAGATTTATTGATAATCATTAAATCATCCGTATCTGTAACACTTTTTATAGCTACTAATTTACCAGTTTTTTCTGTAATAGAAATGGTTTTCACACCTTTTCCTCCACGATTTGTAATTCTGTAAACTGGTTCTCCATCTTCAGGATCGTCAATATAAGTACGTTTACCGTACCCATTTTCAGAAACAACTAAAACAGATTCTTCTTGTGGGTTTTCAATGGTAACCATGCCAATTACTTCATCTTCCGTATTTGCCAATGTAATACCACGAACACCAGATGCACTACGCCCCATAGGACGTGTTTTAGCTTCTTCAAAACGGATGGCCTTACCAGATTTAAGCGCTAACATAACCTGACTATTACCCGTTGTTAATTTAGCTTCTAACAATTCATCATTATCTTTAATAGTAATGGCATTAATACCATTAGTTCTTGGTCTAGAATATTGTTCTAAAGACGTTTTCTTAACCTGACCATTTTTAGTTGCCATAATAACATAATGGCTATTAATATAATCCTCGTTTTTTAAATCTTGAGTACAGATAAATGCTTTAACAGTATCATCTTGTTCTATATTTATAAGATTTTGAATGGCCCTACCTTTTGATGTTTTACTACCTTCTGGTATTTCATAAACACGCATCCAGAAACATTTTCCTTTTTGAGTAAAGAATAACATATACTGGTGATTTGTACCAACAAACAAATACTCTAAAAAATCTTCGTTTCTTGTGGTAGAAGCTTTCTGGCCAACACCTCCTCTGTTTTGTGTTTTATACTCGTTTAATGAGGTACGTTTAATGTATCCAGCATGCGAAATTGTTATAACAACTTGCTCATCTGGAATCATATCTTCAATACTCAAATCACCCCCAGCATATTCAATAACTGAACGACGCTCATCTCCATATTTATCTTTTACAACCAGTAATTCTTCTTTAATGATTTCCATTCGACGCTCTTTTTTATCTAAGATGTCTTTTAAATCTTCAATGGTTTTCATTAAATCTTCATACTCTGCCCTTAATTTATCTTGCTCTAAACCAGTGAGTTGACGCAAACGCATTTCCACAATGGCTTTGGCTTGAATTTCTGATAGTTTAAAACGCTCAATCAATTTTTCACGAGCTTCATCTGCATTGGATGAGGCACGAATTAAAGCTATTACTTCATCTATATTATCTGAAGCAATAATTAATCCTTCTAGGATATGTGCGCGTTCTTCTGCTTTACGAAGTTCATAAGTTGTTCGTCTTACCACAACCTCATGTCTATGCTCAACAAAATAATGAATCATATCTTTAAGATTCAATAATTCTGGACGGCCATTTACCAAAGCTATGTTATTAACACTAAAAGACGATTGTAGTGCGGTATATTTATATAATTTATTTAGGACGATGTTTGGTATAGCATCACGTTTTAAAACGTAAACAATACGCATACCGTTTCTGTCTGATTCATCTCTAATAGTAGCTATACCATCAAGTTTCTTTTCATTTACCAAATCAGCTGTTTTTTTAATCATGTCAGCTTTGTTAACTTGGTAAGGTATTTCGGTTACCACAACACACTCACGTCCTTGAACTTCTTCAACAATTGCTTTTGCACGCATAACAATACGCCCACGACCAGTCATAAAGGCTTCTTTAACGCCATCATAGCCATAAATAATTCCTCCAGTTGGGAAATCTGGAGCTTTAACGTATTTTATAAGTTCTTCTACTTCTATATCGTTATCATCAACATATGCAACAATACCGTCAATCACTTCACTTAAATTATGCGGAGGCATATTAGTTGCCATTCCTACCGCAATACCTGAAGCGCCATTTACTAAAAGCCCTGGAATACGGGTTGGCAATACTTTAGGTTCTTGTAAAGTATCATCAAAATTAAGTTGATGATCTACAGTTTCCTTTTCAATATCCGCTAACATATCTTCAGAAATTTTACGCATACGTGCTTCTGTATAACGCATTGCTGCAGGACTATCTCCGTCAATAGACCCAAAATTCCCTTGTCCATCTACAAGCATGTAACGCAAACTCCATTCCTGAGCCATACGCACCATGGCATCGTAAACCGATGTATCACCGTGCGGGTGATATTTTCCTAAAACTTCTCCAACTATTCTTGCGGATTTTTTATGTGCTGTATTTGCTCTAACACCTAACTCATGCATGCCATAAAGCACACGTCTATGAACCGGTTTTAATCCATCTCTAACATCTGGTAAAGCACGTGACACAATGACTGACATCGAATAATCAATGTAAGCCGATTTCATTTCATCTTCAATATTAATAGGAATGAGTTTTTCTCCTTCTGCCATATATAAATTATTAAGATATTTTTTATTATTTCAAAACGTGCTAAGTTAACGATTTCAATAGTCTCAGTAAGCCTTTAAACCTTCTTTTTTCATGTTTTTTATTAACAATTTGAAGGGCTTTTTTCGTTAATAAGTATGACTCATAAAATTTTGATTTTATAAAGTTTTTTTCGTCAATTAGCAACTTACATACATTTTAAGGTATAGTTTTTGCCATTAGTAAAATGTTTTAGTATTTTTAAAGCAGAAAGAAACCTATTATGGACGATAATTTTTCACCCCGAGTAAAAGATGTAATTGCCTTTAGCAAAGAAGAAGCCATGCGGTTAGGCCATGATTTTATTGGCACTGAGCACTTAATGTTGGGCTTACTTAGAGATGGAAACGGTAAAGCGATCAATATATTAAATGCTTTAGATGTAGATTTAAACCATCTAAGGCGTAAAGTAGAAATATTGAGCCCTGCAAACCCTAACATCCCTGTAACTTCCAATCAAAAAAAGAACTTACATTTAACAAGACAAGCAGAACGTGCTCTAAAAACAACATTTTTAGAAGCTAAGTTATTTCAAAGTACTTCCATTAATACGGCACATTTACTGCTATGTATTTTAAGAAATGAAAATGACCCCACTACCAAGCTTTTAAATAAGCTTAAAGTTGATTATGATAATGTAAAAGAACAATTCAAACTTATGATTACAAATGACAACGATTATATAGAACCTAAGTCAGAATCTTTTCAAGATGATGACAGTGCTCAAGAAGACGCCTCAAAAGACAATCTTTTCAACAGTCCTACCGCTGGTAAAACAAACAAAAAATCTAAAACGCCTGTTTTAGATAATTTTGGACGTGACCTAACAGCCATGGCTGATGAAGGAAAATTAGATCCCGTTGTTGGTCGTGAAAAAGAAATTGAACGTGTTTCTCAAATATTAAGTAGACGAAAGAAAAATAATCCATTGCTTATTGGTGAACCTGGTGTTGGTAAATCTGCCATTGCGGAAGGTTTAGCCCTAAGGATTACAAAACGAAAAGTTTCTCGTATACTATTCAATAAACGCGTAGTTACTTTAGATTTGGCAAGCTTAGTAGCTGGAACAAAATACCGAGGACAATTTGAAGAGCGCATGAAAGCCGTTATGAATGAGCTTGAAAAAAATGATGATGTTATACTATTTATAGACGAAATACACACCATTGTTGGAGCAGGAGGTGCTACAGGAAGTTTAGACGCTTCAAACATGTTTAAACCTGCTTTAGCACGAGGTGAAATTCAATGCATCGGCGCTACAACTTTGGATGAATACAGACAATATATTGAAAAAGATGGAGCCTTAGAACGTCGTTTCCAAAAGGTAATTATTGAACCTACATCTGTAGACGAAACCATTGAAATTCTCAATAACATTAAAGGAAAGTATGAAGAACATCACAATGTTGATTATACTCCTGAAGCCATTGAAGCTTGTGTCAAATTAACAAATCGTTACATGACAGAACGGTTTTTACCGGACAAAGCTATTGATGCTTTGGATGAAGCTGGTTCTCGTGTACATATAACAAATATTGAAGTTCCAAAACAAATCATCGAATTAGAAAAACAGTTAGAAAGTATCAAAGAAACAAAAAATGCCGTTGTTAAAAAACAAAAATATGAGGAAGCTGCTAAACTTAGAGATGACGAAAAGCGTATAGAAAAAGAATTATCTATTGCCCAAGAAAAGTGGGAAGAAGATACAAAACAACATCGCGAAATAGTAACAGAAAATAATGTAGCTGATGTGGTTTCAATGATGACAGGTGTTCCTGTGAATAGAATTGCACAGACCGAAATAAACAAATTAGCAGTGTTACCTGAACTTATTAAAGGCAAAGTAATTGGTCAAGACGAAGCTGTTAGCAAAGTCGTTAAAGCTATTCAACGCAATCGTGCTGGACTTAAAGACCCAAACAAACCCATTGGCTCCTTTATTTTTTTAGGTCAAACAGGCGTTGGAAAAACACAATTAGCCAAAGTATTATCTCGCGAATTATTTGATAGCGAAGATGCCTTAGTTCGAATTGACATGAGCGAATACATGGAAAAATTTGCCATTTCAAGATTAGTAGGTGCGCCTCCGGGGTATGTTGGTTATGAAGAAGGAGGTCAATTAACAGAAAAAGTAAGACGTAAACCCTACGCTGTAATTTTATTAGATGAAATTGAAAAAGCACATCCAGATGTTTTTAATATGATGCTGCAAGTTTTAGACGATGGTTTTTTAACAGATAGTTTAGGACGAAAGATTGATTTTAGAAATACCATAATTATAATGACATCCAATATTGGTGCCAGAAAACTTAAAGATTTTGGTACAGGAATAGGATTTGGAACCGCTTCACAAAAAGCACAGGAAGACGCTAATGCGAGAAGTGTGATAGAAAATGCCTTAAAAAAATCGTTTGCTCCTGAGTTTTTAAATAGAATTGATGATGTTGTGGTATTTAATCCTTTAGAAAAAGAAGATATTAACAAAATTATTGATATTGAATTAAACAAGTTACTCATAAGAATTAAAGATTTAGGGTATTCCTTAAAACTTAGCGATTCAGCAAAAGATTATATTGCAGAAAAAGGCTTTGATAAACAATATGGAGCTAGACCTTTAAAAAGAGCGATTCAGAAATATGTAGAAGACGCTTTAGCTGAAGAAATTGTTGCCTCACATGTAGAAGAAGGTGATCAAATAACAATAGACTTAGATCAAAAAACAGACGAGTTAAATATCAAAATAGAAAAAGCAGAAAAACCAACAGAATCATAAATAATGAATTGAATTATAAAAAAACCTCTAATTAATAAAAATAATTAGAGGTTTTTTATCTCAATCTCTAAATACTCTTTTTAGGCACTCTAAAAAGCAGAATAATCCCGACTAAAAAGAACACAAATAAAAACAAAATAGCATTTCTCATACTACCAGTTATTTGATCTATAGTACCATAAATAATCATACCTATAACAATTCCAATTTTTTCTGCCACATCATAAAAACTAAAATAAGAGGTGGTGTCTTCTGTTTCAGGTAATAACTTTGAATACGTAGATCTTGCTAAAGCTTGAATCCCCCCCATAACTAATCCTACAAAACCTGCCGCTATGTAAAATTCCATGGGTGTTATCATAAAATAAGCATAAAAACACAAAACCATCCAAACAAAATTAACAACAATTAAAGTTTTTATATTCCCAAATTTAGCAGAAGCTTTAGATGTTAAAATAGCTCCAACAATAGCTACTAATTGAATAACCAAAATACTAACTATTAACCCTGTTGTTTTTTCAGCATCATCACCCCAGGCTATTTCTTCTTCACCAAAATAAACAGCGACTAACATAATCGTTTGTACCGCCATGCTAAACACAAAAAAAGCATACAAATACCGTTTTAATCTTAAATTAAGTTTCAATTGATTCCAAACTAAACGCAACTCCTTTAAACCGTTAAATATAATGGCTCGAGTCACTTTATGACCAGACGAGGTTCCTTTAGGTAAATAATAAAATGAATATTGAGAAAATAAAATCCACCAAAGACCTACAGTAACAAAAGCATATCTCATCATCTGCATTTTAGCCTCACCCGTATCCTGGCTCATTACCATAGCCAAATTCACAATCAGTAAAATAACGCTACCAATATACCCCAATGAAAATCCTTTGGCACTTATTTTATCCTGTTGCTCAGGAAAAGCAATGTCGGGTAAATAAGAATTATAAAAAACCAAACTGCCCCAATACCCTATCAATCCCATAAAATAAAATAACACACTAATGTAAATGGCATCTAAACTAAACCAATATAAACCTATACAACCAATACCACCAACATAACAAAAAAACTTTAAAAAGTTTTTTTTGTTACCAACATAATCAGCAATTCCCGAAAGTATGGGAGACATACATGCAACTACCAAAAAAGTAAAAGCGGTAACAAATGTTATTAGTACAGTACTTTTAAATTCAAATCCAAACGCAGCTACTGTTTTTATTTCTGAAATAAATAATGCCGAATAAAATATTGGAAATATAGAGGATGCTATTGTTAAAGTATAAACCGAATTTGCCCAATCATAAAATGCCCAAGCATTTAATAGTTTTTTACTTCCTTTTTTCAGTTGATTCATGTTAGATTTATGGTTACAAATATATTTACTACAAATAGTTAAAGATTCTCTTAATTAAATATTTGTAGTAATAAAAAAAGCTGCCTTTTTAAGCAGCTTCTAAAGTAAATAAATATTTTTAATTGCAGGTTAAGTAATTATTCTCTAAATGTTGTTACTCCAAACTTTTTAGCTTCTTCTTTTGCTTTTGGAGCTAATGCAGTCAGGTTGGCTATTCTAGAATCATTAGAAGGATGGGTACTCAAAAATTCTGGTGTAGCTCCCCCTCCACTATGAGCCTGCATACGCTTCCACAATTCAGCCGCTTCGTCAGGATTATACCCTGCAACAGCCATGATATAAATACCTATTTGATCTGCTTCTGTTTCATGACTTCTACTAAAAGGCAGCATTAGACCTACTTGAGAACCTACACCATAATACTGGTTAAATGCATTTTTTGACTCTTCATCTTTAATGGCAATATTTCCAGCTACAGCACCAAATTGTTGAAGCATTCCTGCACTCATACGTTGCTGACCATGATTTGCTAAAGCATGAGCTACCTCATGCCCCATAATAGCAGCAACCCCTGTTTCATTAGCTGCAATAGGTAAAATACCTGTATAAAATACTATTTTCCCCCCTGGCATACACCAAGCATTAACAGTGGCATCATCAACCAATTTATATTCCCACTTATAATCATTTAAATAACCAACATGTCCATTGGCTGTTAACCAACGTTCTGCTGCAACAGCTATACGCTGACCAACCCTATTAATCATTTCTGCATCTTTAGTACCCGTTACCACATTATTTTCTGTTAAAAATTGATCATATTGAGCAAAAGCAGTTGGAAACAATTGTGAATTCGGCACCAATGCCATAGTCTTTTTCCCTGTAAAAGGATTGGTTGCACAAGCTATAATCAACAAAGCTACTGCAGATGTTATAATAATATTTCTAAGTTTCATATTTACTATTTTTTGGTTATAAAAATACAAAAATCATACCTTTTATTATTAGACCCCTTCTTTATTTATTTGTCACACTTAATTAATCAAAGATATCAATTTGTTATGTTATGTTTTATATCTATTTTCGACATAATTCATACAATAATTTTAAAAAAAACTATTTATTTAATTAAGCTATGAAAAAAATATTCTTAATATGCAGTTCTATAATTCTATTTACTTGCAATACCTCTGCCCAGAAAAAAAACAAAAAGCAAAGCAACAAGTATACTGTTGTTAAAACTGAAGCCGAATGGAAAGCCCAATTAACTGACATGGAGTTTTACGTATTAAGAAAAGCTGGTACCGAACGTGCTTTTTCTAGTCCATTAAATAAAAATGTTGAAGCAGGCATATATGCTTGTAAAGCATGCAACACACCATTATTTAAAAGTGAGCATAAATACGACTCAGGTTCAGGTTGGCCCAGTTTTGATAGAGAAATAAAGGGTAATGTGAATTTTTCTACAGATTATAATTTGGGATATGCAAGAACTGAAGAACATTGTGCTACTTGTGGTGGGCATTTAGGGCATGTTTTCAATGATGGTCCAACAAATACAACTGGGAAACGCCATTGTATTAATGGTGTAGCACTAACATTTATTCCTAAAAAATAAATAAAACTACTCTTTTAATTGCTTTTTGAAAGGTCTAATAATTAATCGTGCTTCTCTATCAAAACGCACATAATTATATACCCAGTTTACAAAAACGACCATTCGATTTCTAAAACCAATTAGAAAGAAAAGATGCACAAACATCCAAACATACCATGCAAATATACCCTGAAATCTAAAGCGAGGTAAATCTACAACAGCTTTATTCCTTCCTATAGTAGCCATGGCACCTTTATCTTTATAAACAAATGGTTTCATGGGTTTATTTTCTATTAATTTAAGCATATTATCACCTAATTGTTCTCCTTGCTGTATTGCAGGTTGTGCCATCATAGGTAAACCTATTGGAAAATCATCCGTAACCATACATGCAATATCTCCTATTGCAAAAATATTTTTAAAGCCCGTAACTTGATTAAATTCATTAACCAAAAGACGTTCACCCTTTGTTATTAAATCTTTCGCATTCAATCCTTTTATCATAGCACCTTTTACGCCTGCTGCCCAAATAAGTGTTGCTGCTTCAAAGCTTAAATCGGTATTGGTACTTATTGTCTTTCCATCATAATTTGTTACACGGACATTTTTCCAAATATTGACACCTAATTTTTCTAAAAAATCTTCAGCTTTTTCCGAAGCTTTATCACTCATCCCTTTTAAAATATGATCTCCTGACTGAATGACATGTATTTGCGCCATTCGTGTATCTAAATCTGGATAATCTTTTGGTAAAATTCCTTTTTTTATTTCAGCTAAAGCTCCTGCCAACTCCACACCTGTTGGTCCTCCACCAACAATTACAAAATTCATAAGAGTATTACGTTCATTTAAATCTGAAGTTAACAAAGCCTCTTCAAAATTTTCAAGGATTAAGCTTCTTAAGTTTAAAGATTCAGGTATGGTTTTCATGGCCATACTATTTTTTTCTATTTCAGAATTACCAAAATAATTAGTTACAGCGCCAGAAGCAACCACTAAATAATCAAACTTAAGTTCTCCTATGTTGGTTAAAACTTTATTTTCAACAGTATCAATTTTTTCAACATTTGCTAATCTGAAATGAAAATTTGGAAAAGTTTGAAGTATTTTTCTAATGGGATATGCAATGGAATCTGGCTCTAAACCTCCTGTTGATACTTGATATAATAAGGGTTGAAAAGTATGATAGTTGTTTTTATCCATCAATACAACTTGCACCTCTTGTTTAGATAACTTTTTGGCTAAAGCCACTCCTGCAAAACCACCACCGATAATAATGATTCGTGGGTAACTAGTTTTAGGTATGTTCATAAAATATAACTTACAAAGCAAAGGTAACATAAAGATGCAAATTTATAAGGCTCTAAATTCTTTATTCAAATTCGATTTCGTAAATTCGTAGCTTCAAAATACAATTTAAAAAATTACAAATGAGCAAATATGATATTATAGTTCTTGGAAGTGGTCCTGGTGGATATGTAACAGCTATTAGAGCATCACAGTTAGGTTTTAAAACTGCTGTTGTTGAAAAAGAAAATTTAGGTGGTGTATGTTTAAATTGGGGATGTATCCCTACCAAAGCATTATTAAAATCTGCTCAAGTATTTGAATATCTCAAGCATGCTGAGGATTATGGATTGTCTGTAAAAGATTATGATAAAGATTTTGATGCTGTGGTAAAACGCAGTCGCGGTGTTGCAGATGGAATGAGTAAAGGTGTTCAGTTTCTAATGAAGAAAAATAAAATTGACGTTATAAAAGGTTATGGTAAAATTAAACCTGGCAAAAAAGTTGACGTTGATGGTACTGAGTACAGTGCTGATAACATTATTATTGCTACCGGTGCTCGCTCTCGCGAATTACCAAATTTACCTCAAGATGGTAAAAAAGTCATAGGTTATAGAGAAGCCATGTCTTTACAATCGCAACCTAAGAAAATGATTGTAGTTGGTTCTGGTGCTATTGGCGTGGAGTTTGCCTATTTCTATAATTCTATGGGCACCGATGTTACAATTGTAGAATACTTACCAAATGTAGTACCTGTTGAAGATGAAGATGTTTCAAAACAATTAGAGCGTTCATTTACTAAATCTGGTATTAAAATAATGACTTCTGCTGAAGTTACAAAAGTTGATACTTCTGGTGACGGAGTAAAAGCAACTGTTAAGACAAGTAAAGGTGAAGAAATTCTTGAAGCTGATATTATTTTATCTGCAGTTGGTATAAAAACCAATATTGAAAATATTGGATTAGAAGATGTTGGTATTGTAGTAGATAGAGATAAAATTTTAGTTGACAAGTACTACCAAACTAATTTACCTGGTTATTATGCGATTGGTGATGTAACTCCTGGTCAAGCATTGGCTCATGTTGCTTCTGCTGAAGGTATTTTATGTGTTGAAAAATTAGCGGGTCTTCATGTTGATGCTTTAGATTACGGTAACATTCCTGGCTGTACCTATTGTACTCCTGAAATTGCGAGTGTTGGTTTAACTGAAAAACAAGCTAAAGAAAAAGGTCTTGATATTAAAGTTGGTAAATTTCCGTTCTCTGCATCTGGAAAAGCAAGTGCTGGTGGAAACAAAGATGGTTTTGTAAAAGTTATTTTTGATGCTAAATATGGTGAATGGTTAGGCTGTCATATGATTGGAGCTGGTGTAACTGATATGATTGCTGAAGCTGTTTTAGGTAGAAAATTAGAAACAACAGGGCATGAAGTTTTAAAAACAGTTCATCCACACCCTACAATGAGTGAAGCTGTTATGGAGGCTGTTGCAGCTGCTTACGATGAAGTGATTCACTTATAAAATTTTTAAAACTATTAAGTTTTAGATAAATTAGATATTAAAAAAAAGTTTCAGAAATACATTTCTGAAACTTTTTTTTATTTAAAATTTAAGTTTTGCTCCCACCTTATACAAAACATAATCGCCTCCATAATTTGTAGTATTGGTAGGATTCGCAATATCTATAGATTCTTTTTTTATCAAATTATAATCTACTCTAGCATCTACAGATAAGTCTTCTGTTATATCATATTGATATCCGAAAGTTGAAAATAAAGAAACATTACTTACACCCCCATCTACTTTCAAAATATTTATTTTAGGACCAAAAAAAACACTGTGTTTATTACTTATGTTGTATCTAACCAATAAAGGATACTCGATATTAGTGTAACTATTCAAAAGGTTGTTATGACTCTTTTCTTGCATTTCAAGTCTTAAAAACCAATTTTTATTCAAATTATATTCCGAAAAATAACTTCTATAAAACCTTGGCGTATCTAATATGTTTACATCATTTGTAATACTAAAGGAACTTGTTTCAACTAATTTTTCCTGAGAAATTACCAAATTAGAAACCAATATAACCAAAATAAATAGTAGTATTCTCATCACATAAATAATTAGTATAAGTACTACAAATTTATGATAACAACATGTATGTTATACACAATTATATCATAAATTTAATTCATAAAATGTTAAATATCACATTATACTCAACATAAAAATCTCACTGAGTGTGTTTTACAAAAAACTTTGAATTGCCAACTCATAACTCTGTAAGCCAAAACCTAAAATAACACCTTTTGCATTAGGCGATATAAAAGATTGATGCCTAAACTCCTCTCTGCTAAACGTATTTGAAATATGAACTTCTACCACAGAGGTTTCAATTGCTTTTACTGCATCTCCAATACCAATTGATGTATGCGTATAAGCAGCAGCATTTAAAATAATACCATCATAATTAAAACCAACTTCATGCATTTTATTAATTAATTCACCTTCTATATTAGATTGAAAATAATCAATTTGTACCTTAGGGTATTTACTATGTAAAGTTTTTAAAAACTCAGTAAACGTTAAACTCCCGTAAATATTTGGCTCTCTTTTTCCTAACAAATTTAAATTAGGACCGTTGATGATTATAAGTTTTTTCATAAGGTAAATATATAAAATTTGAACATAAAAAAACCGAGGCCTGAATTTATGTTTTTAAACAAAATTATATTGTTCTTTAAAAAGTTAAAGCAAATCCAACATGGAACTCAAAGTATCCCTTCAAGAGGTATTTTACTAATAATATAATTTTTAGCCCCTACTTTATATGTGAAAGCAGTTCCAAAATCAAAATCGTTATACCCTAAACTGCTTTAATAGCTAAATTGTCCATTACAAAATAACCTCCTTCTGCTCCTAATGACCAAGCTGTGTTCCATTAATAGAAGAAAACCCAAAACCTGTATTGGCCTCTATAAGTCATATCTCTTTTCTTGTTTTTCATCCATTATAACTATCTTGAGCATTTACATTAGTTAATTTGAATACTACAATAAAAGTACTTAATAATAGTTTTTTTCTACACAAAACCAAAGCTAATCTGTATAATAATACGCTTTAATTTATGTATTTTTACATACATGAAATGGCAAAATTCACTAAAAGATTATCAATTATATTTAAAAATTGAACGTGGATTATCTAAAAATTCCATAGATAATTATATTCTTGATGTTAAAAAACTTATTGACTATTTAGATGCAAACCATATAAATATTTCTCCTGTTTCCATATCTTCAGAAATTGTACAACAGTTTATTTATGAAGTTGCCAAAACTGTAAATTCCCGATCGCAATCCAGAATCATATCAGGACTTCGGAGTTTTTTCAACTATCTTATTTTTGAAGATTACAGAGCAGACAACCCTCTCGAATTAATTGAATCTCCAAAAATTGGAAGAAAATTGCCAGATACTTTGGCAGAAGAAGAAATTGACCAGATTATAAGCGCTGTTGATTTAAGCAAGCCCGAAGGAGAACGCAACAGAGCGATGCTTGAAACCTTATATGGCTGTGGATTGCGAGTAAGTGAATTAATAAACTTAAAGCTATCAGATTTATTCTTTGAAGAAGGTTTTATAAAAGTAACAGGAAAAGGAGACAAACAACGCTTTGTACCAATTGTTGACGCTACTAAAAACTATATTAACATTTATAGATATCAAATTAGAATACACACCAATATTCAATCTGGACATGAAGATACATTATTTTTAAACAGAAGAGGAAAACAACTTACCAGAGCAATGGTTTTTACAATCATCAAACAATTAGTAGAAAAAATTGGTCTTAAAAAAAAGATATCACCCCATACATTTCGGCATTCGTTTGCCACTCACCTATTGCAAAATAATGCAGATTTGCGTTCCATTCAACTTATGCTGGGTCATGAAAGTATTACAACTACCGAAATTTATGTGCATTTAGATAGACAACATTTAAAAGGAGTGGTTGAAAAATTCCATCCACGAAAATAAGTATAGAGTTGCTGTTTTTTGCTTTTAATTGGTTTTATAGGTACCTTTGTTAGCTACATACCTACTCATTTATGACCGATATTTTAGATAAAACATACATTATTAATGACATAGTTGATGTAAATTCAAATTTAAACTACGATAAATTTACGTCACAATTTGCACTTGAAAATTCAAATATTGGTGTTTGGGATTTTCATTTAAAAACAAATACTGTTCATTATTCAAAAGAAGCAAAAGAAGTGTTATGTATTGAGGATAATAAATATGCTGCATTTAATTGGAAAAAGATCATACATCCAGATGATTTTGAAAATTTAATTACTGTTCTAAAAAAACATTATGATGGAGAAATCCCCTACTACATTAGCGAACACAGAATTGTATGCTACAATGGAAAGCATAAATGGGTTAAAGATAGTGGACGTGTTATTGAAAGAGATGAATTAGGCAACCCATTACGCATAATTGGAACTGTTTGCGATATCTCAGAAAGAAAAGAAAGAGAATTAGAAATCGTTCAAAATTTAGACATAATAACCAATCAAAATAATAGGCTTCAAAATTTTGCACATATTGTTACTCATAATTTAAAAGAATACACTGGTAACTTTGAAAGCCTGCTTGAGTTTTATGATGAAGCAGAAACTATAGAGGAAAAAAATGAATTAATTAATCATTTAAAAACAGTTTCTAACTCATTAAGCAAAACAATTGTTAATTTAAATGAAATAGTAAGTAAACAATCAGCCAGAAAAATTGAGCGTGAAAAGCTTAATATATATCAATGTATGGAAGATACCTTTAAAATTATGGATTTAGAAATTGCAAATAAAAAAGCCATAATTATTAACAAAGTAAATCCTCAAATTAATATTTATGCTAACCGTTCTTATATGGAAAGTATTATTCAAAATTTAGCTTCCAATGCTTTAAAATATTCTCATCCTAAAAGGAAGCCTATATTAAACATTGATTCTCACTTATCGGAAGATGAAATTTTAACTATTACAGTTACAGACAATGGTATTGGTGTTGACTTAAATAAATATGGCAATGATATTTTTGGTTTATATCGTACTTTTCATGGAAATGAAAATGCTGAAGGCGTTGGGTTGTATCTTACAAAAAGCCAAATAGAAACTTTAGGAGGAAAAATTGAAATTAAAAGTGAAGTAAATATAGGTACCACTTTTACCATTACAATGAACATAAAAAATCCAGAATAAATCTGGATTTTTTATGTTTTACATCTTAAGATACCTAAACAGGAAGGAATTACTTCGCTATATTTACAGCTCTTGTTTCTCTAATAACCGTTACTTTAACTTGCCCTGGATAAGTCATATCCGTTTGCACCTTTTGAGAAATATTAAACGACAAATCAGCAGCTTTCTGATCATCAACCTTTTCACTTTCAACAATAACTCTTAATTCTCTACCTGCTTGAATAGCGTATGCTTTTTTAACACCTTGAAATCCAAAAGCAATATCTTCCAAATCTTTTAAACGCTGTATATAACTATCCAATACTTGACGTCTAGCCCCAGGACGAGCTCCAGAAATAGCATCACAAACTTGTATAATTGGAGATATTAATGATTTCATTTCTATCTCATCGTGATGCGCACCAATAGCGTTACATACTTCGTCTTTTTCACCAAATTTTTCAGCCCACTGCATTCCTAAAATAGCATGTGGTGTTTCCATATCTGCTTCCGCATCAGGCACTTTTCCTATATCGTGTAACAACCCAGCTCGTTTAGCCAATTTCGGATTCAATCCTAACTCTGCAGCCATAACACCACAAAGCTTAGCAACTTCTCGAGAGTGTTGTAATAAGTTTTGACCATAAGAAGAACGGTATTTCATTCTACCAACCATTTTAATAAGCTCTGGATGTAAATTATGAATCCCTAAATCAATAACAGTTCTTTTACCAACCTCTATAATTTCTTGGTCAATTTGTTTTTTTGTTTTTTGAACAATTTCTTCAATTCTTGCTGGATGAATTCTACCATCTGTAACTAACTTATGTAATGACAAACGTGCTATTTCACGGCGAACAGAATCAAAACAAGATAAAATAATAGCTTCTGGCGTATCATCAACTATAATTTCTACACCTGTAGCTGCTTCAATAGCTCGAATGTTTCTTCCCTCACGTCCAATAATACGTCCTTTGACATCATCCGACTCAATATTAAATACAGACACACAATTATCAACTGCTTCTTCTGTTCCAATACGCTGAATGGTATTGATAATAATTTTTTTAGCTTCCTGTTGGGCGGTTAATTTTGCTTCTTCAACAGCACTTTGCACATAAGCCATGGCATCATTTTTAGCTTGTCCTTTTAAAGATTCCACGAGCTGTGCTTTAGCATCTTCCGCAGACAAACTAGAAATAACTTCTAACTGTTCTACTTGACTTTTATGCAATCTATCTAATTCTATTTGTTTCTTATCAATAATTTCAAGCCTATGGTCATAATCTTTTATTTTAGAATCAATAGACTCATTAAGTTTTTTTGTTTTGGCAATCTCACTTGAAACCTGTGATTCTTTATCACGAGTACGTTTTTCTGCCTCAGCCATTTTTTTGTCGCGAGCTAAAATAACTTTTTCATGCTCAGATTTTAATTCAATAAACTTTTCTTTTGCCTGAAGTATTTTATCTTTTTTAATTGATTCTCCTTCTATATTAGCCTCTTTGAGTATTGAGGCTGCACTTTTTTTAGCATCTTTTATAAGCTTTGAAGCATTATTTTTCTCCATAGCCTTAGCAATAACATATCCTATTATAACACCTAATAGTAAGCCTCCTGTAATTAATATAATTGAGTTATCCATTTATTTTTGTTGGTTTATATATATAAAAAAAGCCTACACCAGTATAAAGTTTTGTATAAACTCCTTAAAAATAAGTTTAGGGCTAACAAGCTGATCAAGGATCTGCTCAAGGCAGCTTGCTTTTACAACTTAAACTCACCCTTTTTAAAGAATTAACGTTGAGTTTATCAAAAAAAATAACCAATGTAGGCAGTAACTTTTATTTTAATGAACGTTAAGAGGTTAAATGAGCTTGTAATAATTGATTTAAAGCATTTAGCTTTTCTTCTACATGCTCGTTTACATACTCTTTATCTATTGTTTTCTGTTCTACTTGAGAGGCAAATTGCAAAGCACACATGGCCAAAACATCTTGCTTATCTCTAACAGAATAGCTTTGCTCAAATTGTTTTATCATGGCATCAATGTTTTTGGCCGCTTTTCGTAAACCTTCTTCTTGCGAAGGGTCTATAGTTAAAGGATATACCCTATTTGCTATAGATAGTTTTATTTTAAGCTTTTCCGACATTGAATATATGTTACATTAATCTGAAAGTTGTGCAATACAATGGTCAATCTCCCTAATTAACGCGTTTATTTTAAGCTTAGTTTCTCTTTTATTATCGTCACTACCAAGCATGGTATTTGCAAATTTAAGCGCTTCATATTTATCTTTCCAAGTTGAAATTTCCAACTTTTGATCTTGAAGTTCTTTTTGCGAATCCTCTAATTGAGTTTTCAATTTTAAATTAGCTTGCTTTAAAAGCTCCTGCTTATGCAAAATTTTGCTAATTTTATTTTCTAAAGAATCTACAATATCTTCAATATTACTCATTTACAAATATCAATACCTATTACACAAAGTTAACATTCCTTTGTATAAAATACAATTGTTTTTTACATAAAATTTAAAATAACCTATTACCTCCTTAATATCACCACAATGGCTCAATTATTGTCTATTTTTTTTGCAATTTTACATCTTATTAATACATTAGCAAGAACGACTTTTTTTATGCGATTAATCCTAATTTTCATTACTATCTTCTCTTCTTATTCTTATGCTCAAAATAATTATCCTCAAGATTATTTTGGAAATCCATTGGAAATACCACTTCTACTTTCTGGTACTTTTGCAGAGCTAAGATCTAATCATTTTCATGCTGGAATGGATATTAAAACACAACAACGTATTGGCTTAAATGTTATATCAATTGCTGATGGTTTTGTTAGCAGAATTAAAGTTTCTCATTACGGGTATGGCAAAGCTATTTATATTACACATCCCAATGGATATACAAGTGTTTATGGACATTTACAAAAATTTTCACCTGATATTGAAGCCTATGTAAAAAAACATCAATACGAAAACGAATCCTTTGAAATAGAATTATTTCCAAAAGCAAGCGAATTAATGGTTAGTAAAGGCGAACTTGTAGCATACAGTGGTAACACTGGAGGTTCAGGAGGCCCTCATTTGCATTTTGAAATTAGAGACAAAAATGAACACCCAATAAATCCCATGCTTTTTGGATTGGATATAAAAGATACTACCATGCCTTCCGTTACTTCTATTTATGCATACCCTATTGGTGAGAATGCTTCTGTAAACAAATCTACTGAAAAACAAAAACTGCGTTTAACACCACTAAAAAATGGCGATTATGTTGCCGAAAATATTGAAGCATATGGTAAAATTGGTTTTGGAGTTTCGGTAACGGACAGGCAAGATTTGTCTCATAATAAAAATGGTGTTTATAATATACAGACCTTTATTAATGGAAGACAAAATTTTGAAATTGATTTTTCTACATTTTCATTTGATGAATCTAGACATATTAATCAATTAATAGATTATGAACATTTTCAAACAAAAAAACAACGTGTACAACTTTTATTTAACAACAATAATCCTCTCAGTTTATACAAAAACATGATTGATAATGGTGTTATTACTATGAAAGATAGCACCTACGCTGTTTATAAAATAAAGGTTAACGATTTTAAAAACAACCCAGCTTGGATCACTATTTCAATAAAGGGCAAAAAAAGTGACGGTATTAAATTAAAAAAAGACAATACAACAGCTCTTTACTTGTATGCGAATGAAAGCAAACAATTAAAAGATGGTAATATAACTGTGGATTTTTTTAGGGATACCTTTTATAATAATTTATACTTAGATTATAATGTAAGTGGCGATACACTAACCATTCACAAAGACATAGTACCTCTTAAAAAGGATTTTAAAATTACTTTTGATATTAGCAAATTTTCTGATGCTGATAAAGATAAATTATATATAGCAAGATTAATCGGTTACAAAAACTACCCAGGCTATAATTTTACCGAACGAACCGAAAACACATTAAGTACGAGAACAAAAACCTTAGGTACCTATACTTTGGCTTTTGATACTACCAAACCAACCATAACCCCTATTAATTTTAAAAATGAACAATGGTTGAGCAATTACAGGTACTTAAAAATTAAAATTGATGACGACCGATCTGGTATTTCTAATTATAGAGCTACCATAAATGGAAAATGGGTTTTAATGGAGTACGATTATAAAACCAATACTCTTACACACGACTTTAATGATGGCTGTGTAACCGAAACAAAAAACATTTTAAAAGTTATTGTTACCGATAATGTTGGAAATAATTCTACTTTTGAATCGTTATTTTACAGAAAATAAATATTTACACGCTTTTGACAACAAAATATTCTATTCTAACTGCCACTTTTTTGCTATTTGTTTGTTCCGTTTTTTCACAAACAGCTACTGTAAAAGGGGTCATTCTCGACGAGAACAACACGCCAATACACAACGTTAATATTAAGGCTAGTAATGATGGAACAAAAACCAATGAAAATGGGTTTTACCTCTTAAAAATTCCCATAAATAAAAACATAAACATTGAATTCTCTCACATTACTTATAAAAAAGTTACAACTACTTTTAACCTAGAAAATGGTGAAGAAGTTGAGTTTAATCCAGTAATGAATTCGACTATTGAGCAAATTAGTACCGTAATTATTAATACCAACAGAAGAAAAGATATTGAAGGTATCGTAACCTTAGATCCTGAAGCCATTCGGAAAATACCAGGCGCCAATGCAGGTGTTGAAAACCTGTTATTATCGCTTCCTGGTGTTAGCAACAACAATGAACTAAGTACCCAATATGCTGTTCGTGGCGGTAATTATGATGAAAATTTAGTGTATGTTAATGGCATAGAAGTATATCGTCCTTTTTTAATCCGTTCTGGCCAACAAGAAGGTCTTAGTTTTGTTAATACAAATTTGGTTCAAAATGTAGATTTTTCAGCTGGTGGATTTCAAGCTAAGTATGGTGATAAATTATCTTCTGTATTAGACATCACCTACAAAACACCTTTTCAATTTGAAATCAATACCGATTTAAGTTTATTAGGCGGGAGCCTCTCGTATGAGAATATCAGCAAAAATTCCAAATTTACAAGCATCATTGGACTAAGATATAGAGATAATGGATTATTAGTTAACGCTAAAGAAACCGAAACTAATTATGATGCAGCATTTGGAGATATTCAAACTTTTTTAACCTACAAATTTACTGATAAATTTCACCTAAGTTTTTTAGGAAATATCTCTTTAAATAAATATAACTACGAACCACAAACGAGACAAACTAATTTTGGAACTTTAACAGATCCTGTTGCCCTTTTGGTATATTACGATGGACAAGAAAAGGACCAATATCAAACGACTTTGGGAGCTTTTAAAGGGTCTTTTTTTGCCAATGACAATCTAAACCTACATTTTATTACTACTGCTTATCATACAACTGAAGAAGAGTATTTTGACATTTTGGCACAGTACCGATTGGGTGAAGTTAATTCTAATATTGGTGATGAAAATTTGGGTGAAGTTGAATTTAGTGAGGGTATTGGTAGCCAATTAAATCATGGTAGAAATGACTTAGATGCTTTAATTACTAATATAGAACATAAAGGTGATTTTAAAATTAAGGACCATCGTATTGAATGGTCTGTCAAATATACCCATGAAGATATTCGTGATCGTTTGGTAGAATGGGAAATAATTGATTCTGCTGGGTTTGCAATTCGTCCACCCAAAACACTCCCTAATAATGAACAGCCCTACATCCCTTACACGGGACCATTAGTAGCTTTTCAAAATGTGAGATCAACTAATCATACACAAATTGACAGATTTCAAGCTTACACTCAATGGAGTAAACGTTCAAAAATTGGCACGAATGATGTTTGGTATAATGCTGGAGTTAGAATGCACCATTGGGCTGTAAATGGTGTTGGTATTGCATCTTCAAACCAAACAGTATTTAGCCCACGAGCACAATTTGCCATCAAACCCTTTTGGGAAAAAGATATGCTTTTTAGACTTGCAGGAGGACTTTATTACCAACCCCCTTTTTATAGAGAGTTAAGAGATTCTGAAGGTATAGTTCAGCCCCATGTAAAGGCTCAAAAATCCTTTCATTTAGTGGCAGGGAATGATTATAGTTTTAAAATGTGGGACAGACCTTTTAAATTAACCACTGAAGCTTATTACAAAAAACTTACGGATGTAAATCCTTATACATTAGAAAATGTTCGTATTCGCTACAGTGCAAACAACAATGCCAAAGCTTATGCTTATGGATTAGATATGCGATTAAATGGTGAGTTTGTTCCTGGAACAGAATCATGGTTTAGTTTTGGTTTTTTAAAAACTGAAGAAAATATAGCTAACCAAGGCTATATTGCCAGACCCACTGATCAACGATTAAAATTCGCCGCCCTTTTCCAAGACTATGTACCAAATATACCAAACATGAAAATGTATTTGAATTTGGTTTATAACACAGGCCTCCCAGGAGGCTCACCTAGCTACGCAGATCCATACCAGTACCAAAACAGACTACCCGATTACAAACGTGCAGATATAGGTTTTCAATTTGTAATCGTTGATGAAAACAAACAATTTAATAGTGGTTGGAAAAAAGCCTTTAAAGGCTTATCGTTTGGAGTTGAAATTTTTAATATGTTTGATGCCCAAAACTCCATTACAAATACTTGGGTAAGGGATGTTTATACAAAACGTCAATACGCTATACCAAATTATTTAACACCACGGGTTTTTAATATTAGGACTACCATGAAATTTTAAACTAAGGATTTTAAAACATTCACCACATAATCTACTTCTTTTTTAGTATTATATATACTGAAAGAAAAACGAATTGATGGTTTCTGTAAATCTACATCATTTAGAATTTCAGTCAAAACATGTGAGGTTTGTGTACTTCCGCTTTGGCAAGCACTGCCCTTTGAGCAAGCTATATTCTTTAAATCCAATTGAAACAATAACATTGCAGATTTATCTGGAGCAACTGGCAAAGCAATATTTACTAAGGTATAAGTAGTGGCATCCTCATTATCTGAGAGTCCATTGAAAACAATTGCTGGAATTTCTGTTTTAATTCTCTTTATAAAATAGCTTTTTAATTCTTTTATAAAGTCAGTCTCTTCCTTTAATTGTTTATAAGAACAATCTAAAGCTTTCTCTAACCCCACAATATTATGAATACTTTCCGTTCCTGCTCGAAGTCCGCGCTCCTGCTCTCCACCAAAAATCAATGGCTTTACGCCTGAACCTTTTCGTATAAAAGCAAAACCAACTCCCTTTGGTCCATGGAATTTATGTGCGCTTGCAGATAGAAAATCCAAAGGTATTTCGGCTAAATTCAATGAATAGTGCCCAACAGATTGCACTGTATCACTATGAAACAAAGCTTCATATTCCTTGCATAAAATAGCAACTCGTCTTAAATCTAATAGAGTCCCTATTTCGTTGTTTACATGCATTAAACTAACCAATGTTTTTTTATCGGTTTGCAATAAACTTTCTAAATGCGAATAATCTATTTGCCCATTTCTATCTAAATTAAGATAACTCACAGAAACACCATACTCCTTTTCCAACTGCTCTACCGTGTGCAGAACAGCATGATGCTCTATTTTAGTTGTTACAATGTGAGTGATTTTCAAATCCCTAACAGCACTTCGCAATACCAAATTATTAGATTCTGTGCCTCCAGAAGTAAACACAATTTCTGAAGCAGACACATTAAAATGCTTCGCTATTCGTTTTCTAGAATATTCTATTAATGATTTAGATGATCTACCAAAACTGTGTGTTGATGAAGCATTCCCATAATTCATTTTCATGGTATTTGTTATCACATCAATAACTTCATCACGGATTTTAGTAGTGGCTGCATTATCAAAATAAACTGGAAACATATAATATAATATTTAAACATGACGTTGCTTAAAAGGTTTCAAACAACCAAGTCTTATTACAACATTTAAGTAATAATTTCAATCCACAAAAATACTTGAAATAAAATTATTATTAATATGATACGTTATAAATAACAATTCCTTTATTTTTGTCAAAAACCCAAATACATGCGTCAGTTATTCTATATTATAATTAGTTTGAGTTTAGTAACCGTTTTGTCCTGTGATGATGGAGACATAATTACTGTTGAATTTGATTTTGATGACTCTTTTAGCTCATGCGGTGATTTAGTTTTATATAAAACAAAATCAGAACCAGCTGAATCTATGTCAATTAACTTTACCGATTTAACCCTTGCTGAATTATTATTGGTAGAAGAAAATGATACACTTATAACTACTACCACTTCAAACACCTATAATTATAGAACATACAACAATACCACTTTACCTACTTCAGGAGTGTTTTGCACTGAAATTCCTTCTTCTGAAGTAAACATTATAGAAGATTATGAAAGTGCCGGCAGTGAAGCCACTATTATCACGGTTTTAACTGAAGACGATAACGATGGTATTGCTTCAGCATTAGAAGATATTAATGGAAACGGTGATTTAACAGATGACGATACAGATGGTGATGGCATTCCTAATTACTTAGATATTGATGATGATGGCGACAATATACTAACTAAGGATGAAAACCCAGACCCAAACGGTGATGGAGATTTATCAGATGCTCAAGATACAGATGCTGATGGTATTCCTGATTATTTGGATGCTGATGATGATAATGATGGTGTTTTAACACGTGATGAAGAAAACGATACACAAAATCAAAATCCAAAAGATGATATTACCAATAGTGATGTTGGTGCAGATTATTTAAACCCAGATATAGCAACAACTATTCCTGCTACTGCCTATCGCACACACACCTATAACCAGTCTTATAAAATGAATGTTTATATTGACATAAGCATTCGTATTATATCACAAGACAATTATTTTTTTGGTACTTTGGATGATTCTCAATCGAATACAGTAACAATTACACCTGAATTTAATTAGGAGCAACATTTTGATAAATATAAACCTCAGTAGCACCTAGTCCATATTTTTGATAATTAGCATCATAAAACTTTACATTGTTGTATCTTCCAAATAGGTAATCTAATTCTACTTTTAAAACTCCTTCACCCACCCCGTGAATAAATACTATTTTTTGTATGCGTTTACTGATGGCAAAATCTAACTGCCGTCTAGCTGTATCCAGTTGTAAAGTAAGCATGTCATGGTTTGACATACCTCGTGACGACTTTACCAACTGATGAATGTGTAAGTCAACTTCCATGGTTGGCTCATACCGATCTTTGGCCCTTGTTTTAATCTGTTTTCTTTTTACAGCCTGTTCTTTTTCCGAAATAATTGATTGAATATTCGTATCTAAAAAAACTTCCTTTTGTAAATCATCTTGTGTTTTATGCTTTACTAAATCTTTAGCTTGAAATTGAAGATTAAAACCATCTGCTGTTTCAATAGTAATTTCATCTACTTTTATTTGAGTAACTATTCCTGATAAATCTTCATCTAAAACCAAAACAACATCACCAATATTAAAGTCTATTTTCATTCTTTTTTATCATCTATATGTTCATCTTCCTGATGTCTGCTTGGAATATTTTTAGAAATCCTATAAATTCCAATCATTAAAATCATTATCCCTCCAATTAATATATATTGATTTTGATTTACAGTATTTTTGGCATATAAAGCAATAATAGCACCAATAGCAATCAAAATATAGTTTATACTTTTCTTTAACATGATTATCTTTTCTAAAGCACAAATCTACAAAATGATATAAACTATAAGTTATGCTCATATTCATTTTATGATGAATTTGTTTATTTGAATAAATTCAACTCATAAAAATGTGTCAAACTGATATTGAAAATCAAATACGCCATTTATATCTTCTTACAAAATTGATAAAACAAAAAAACAAGTATAAAAAATACTATTGAATTATTATTTTTTTAGTAAACTTCAATCCATTTATTGTTTTGATAGTCATCAAATACATACCCGAACTCCATGTGGAAACATCTATACTCTCATTAACAACTTTAGGCAAATACAAACGTTCACCCAACATCGAAAAAACTATCACGTTCGCAATTGGTTGAAAAGCCTTAATAATAATAATATTTTTGGCTGGATTTGGGTACAATAAAACATTTTCAGTTGTTTCATTATTTATGCCCAAAGTTACCCCTTCAATTATTGAAAAATCAGCAAAAAGCACTGCTTCATCTCTTAAAATAGCTGGTGAATGATTATTCTTTCTATAAATGCCCCACTTTGGTCGTATAAAATTTGCATTTGTTTTCCATGTGCGAATTGCACTATTTGAATACTCCATTAAAGTCAATTTATCGCTAAGTCTTTTTATAACAATAGTATATGCACCTGAAGTTCCATCTCCGTACAATACAGTTTCGGTAACTTCAACCCATTCCCCTAAAAAAGGACTTATATCTGTGTTTAGTAGTGAGGAAGCACTCGAAAAAGGTGCATGTATCAATTCTATTCTATGTGGTGTGGAGCCCCAAGACGTTTTATATCTTGTGGTAAGAGTCATTAATGGTTGTGCTTCTTCGGCTGCATCTGCTCCAACCGATTTTAATTGATGAATATGAGTAAAATCTCCAGATGACAAAAAATTGGTATCTAATTTAAATTTCCATTTATATTCAACAGTTTCTCCAATGACACCTTTCAAGTTTGCTGGAGATTGGTCGTAAGTTTTTATTTCATTCCGTTGTCTATCAGCATTCACACATTTATTATTATCAGGTGATAAATGAATAAAAAATCTAAAGACATTATCATTTAAGGTGGTATCAAATATTTCATCAATATGTCTTCCAAAATCCAAATGACTACAATCTGGTGATTCAATTGCATTATAACCTGGGGCTAAAACAGCATTTATTTCTTCATAAGTTGTTCCAGGACCATCAGCTTTTAAATAAACTTGAGCAAAACTACCTGAAGACACAGATAGTAAACCGATTATATATAACACCATTTTCTTTATCATAGCAATAAATTATTACATCAAAACACTTAGTTTTTTATTTAATAATCAAACACTTAATATAAACATTTTATTAAACAATAACAATATATTTTATTTTTCAAACCATAATTTTACATTACACTAATTTTAAATTTTTCAGAAAAATTAAAAAGCAAAAACAACAAACAGATGACTTCTAATTATTAATTATAGTAATTACTAATTTCTGATAACTAATATGGTATGAAATCTATAATGTGTTTTGTATTTTAGCTTTGAATATCTTATTTTTTAAGACAATGGAAGAATACATGCTCCCCTGTATAAATAAAAAAATTTTTGGAATGGACTGTATGGGGTGTGGCATACAGCGAGCTATTTCATTAATTTTCCAAGGAAATTTTGCCGAAGCTCTTCATATGTATCCTGCCATATATACACTTGCTATTTTATTAGGACTTGTAACTATTAATACTTTTAAAAATTATAAGTTAATTAACAAACTAATTATTCCTTTAGGCATCATAAACCTTATTTTAATTGTCGGGAATTTTATATTCAAAACATTTTTAAACAATCATTAAATTCATGGAAACACAAAAATTACAAAACTCAACTCTTATTTTAGTTTTTGGTATCTTTTCTATACTTACTTGTTGCTGCTATGGTGTATTAGGGTTAATTTTAGGTATAACAACATTGATACTTGCTAAAAAAGCAACTGCCATTTATAATCAAAATCCAGATCTTTATTCTGGAATTCAAAATGTTAAAACGGGAAAAATATTGGCCATTCTCGGTATCATTTTAAGCATATTATACATCTTATTTATAGTTTGGACTGTTACATATTTTGGTTGGGAAACCTTACAAAATGAAGAACTAATGCAGGAACGTCTAAGAGAATTAATGGAGCAATATCAATAAATTAGAGATTTGAACGTAATAAAAAATGTTTTTTTAAACACTAATGGTATTGTTACTTGGCTTCGAGTTTCTACTACTTACTTTTTGATTTTATTTACACAAATCTCTTAACAAGGTTCATTATGTCTACATATTGAAAGGATATATAAAAATAATAAATCCAAAGTTTTTTGCTCTACTGATTATATGAGGTCAACCTGTCAACGTTCTCTTTATCAAATTTTAGTAAACAAACTTAAAATAAGAACCTAAAATAAAGAAACAATCCAAAATTTAAAATTAATTAAATCTTGGATTGTTTTTAACTAATGAATACAAAATTTTGGAAATGCCTCTATAAGGTATTATCTATTATATCTTGAACCACTTCTGGGTTTAGTAATGTACTTGTATCGCCTAAATTACTAGTATCCTTACATGCTATTTTTCGTAAAATACGACGCATTATTTTTCCTGATCTGGTTTTTGGTAAACCAATAGTAAACTGAATTTTATCCAATTTAGCAATAGGTCCTATATGCTCAGTTATAATCTGATTAATTTCTATTCGTAAATTATCATGATTTCTGCTTTCTCCTGTATCTTTTAAAATAACATAACCATATAGTGCATTTCCTTTTACATCATGAGGAAAACCTACAATTGCAGATTCTGCAACTGCTGGGTGTTCATTAACAGCATCTTCAATAGGTGCTGTTCCTAAATTGTGACCCGAAACAATAATAACATCATCTACCCTACCGGTAATACGATAATAGCCTACTTCATCTCGTAAAGCACCATCACCTGTAAAATATTTGTTTTCATATGCTGAAAAATAGGTATCTTTATAACGTTGGTGATTCCCCCAAATAGTTCGCGCCATACTCGGCCAGGGAAACTTAATACATAAACGTCCTTCCACTTGATTCCCTTTTAACTCTACTGCATCTTCATTCATTAAAGCTGGCTGAATTCCTATAAATGGGAGGGTTGCATACGTAGGTTTTGTAGGTGTAACAAACGGGATAGGACTAATCATAATACCTCCTGTTTCGGTTTGCCACCACGTATCAACAATTGGACTTTTTCTCTTTCCTATATTGTCATTATACCAATGCCAAGCTTCTTCATTAATTGGCTCTCCTACAGACCCTAAAACTTTTAAAGATGTTAAGTCAAATTTTTCAACTAATTCAGAACCTTGTTTTGCCAACGCACGAATGGCTGTAGGTGCGGTGTAAAATTGATTGACTTTATGCTTTTGAATGATATCCCAAAAGCGTCCAAAATCTGGATAATGTGGAACACCTTCAAACATCAAAGTGGTAGCTCCATTTGCTAATGGTCCATATAAAATATAACTATGCCCTGTAATCCAACCAATATCTGCCGTACACCAATACACATCATTTTCGGTATATTGAAAAATATTTTTAAACGTATACGCTGAATAAACCATATATCCAGCAGTAGAATGCACCATGCCTTTAGGCATACCTGTTGAACCTGAAGTATATAATATAAATAACGGATCTTCTGCATTCATAATCTCTGGCTCACATTTTTTTTCAGCAGCATCCAAAAGTGGTTGTAACCATTTATCTCGTCCTGCTTTCATACTAATGTCTGAATTAATTCGTTTAGCTACTAAAACGGTTTTAATTCCATCACAACTTTCTAAGGCTTCATCTACAATGCCTTTTAAATCAATGGTTTTTGATCCCCGGTATGAGCCATCACTCGTTATAACCATTTTACAATCGGAATCATTAATTCTAGTTGATAATGCCGTAGCAGAAAATCCTGCAAATACTACAGAATGTATGGCTCCAATTCTAGCACATGCTAAAAGAGAAATAGCTAATTCTGGTATCATGGGAAGATAAACACAAACTCTATCACCCTTTTTAATACCTTGACTTTTTAATACGTTGGCAAACTGACATACTCGTTCATGTAATTGCAAATAACTAATATGTTGAGCTTCTTCATCAGGGCTGTTTGGTTCAAATAAAATGGCCGTTTTATCCCCTCGAGTTCTTAAATGCCTATCAACACAATTTTCAGTAATGTTTAATTTTGCGCCTTCATACCATTTAACTTCTGGTTTAGAAAAATCCCAACTTAAAACATTATCCCATTTTTTCCGCCACATAAAATGTTCTTCGGCTACTTCTTCCCAAAAATTTTCTGGCTCTCTTACTGATTTTCTATAAACTTGATAATATTCTTCTAAATGTTTGATATGATAATTACTCATGTTTTATTCTTAAGGTAGTTTAACTTTAGATTGATTTTCCGAAAATAATAAAATAATCATGCTTTTACTATTACTATTGCAATCTTAACTTGAATTTATTATTAAATGCTTTTATTTTGTTATTTTTTTTTATGACTTACGTAAGCTACAAGCTTATACTCGTTTTAAAATCAAACAACCCACTTAGTTCTTTTGACTTAGGAGGAAGCTAAATAGAAAAAGCATCCTCATGCTTTAGAGCATGAGGCATACTATATAGGTTAATGAGTAGCCTTTCCTGCGCCACTTGGGATTCTAATATTCTCAACAATTTCTTGAACATCTTCAGGAGGCACTGGCGTAAATTTCATAACAATAACAGATACTAAAAAATTTAAAATCATGGCTACAGAGCCAAAACCTTCTGGTGAAATTCCAAACCACCATTCACTTTCATTTGGCAAAGTATCATCAAACCAGCCGAGTCTATATTTAACCATGTACAACAACATAGCGGTAATACCAACAACCATACCAGCAATAGCCCCCTCTTTATTCATCCGTTTATAAAAAATGCCTAAAATAATAGCAGGAAAAAAGGAAGCTGCAGCAAGACCAAATGCCAATGCCACAGTTGCAGCGACAAAGCCTGGTGGATTAATCCCAAAATAACCCGCTACTACAACTGCAATTACTGCAGATAAACGAGCTGCTATTAATTCGCCATTTTCAGAAATATCTTTTTTAACCATTTTCTTGATTAAATCATGAGAAACTGATGAAGAAATAACCAACAATAAGCCTGCAGCTGTAGATAATGCTGCTGCTAAAGCTCCTGCTGCCACCAAAGCTATTACCCAGTCGGGTAAATTTGCAATTTCTGGATTAGCCAAAACCATAATATCATTATCCACAACTAATTCATTTTTAGATATATCAGCAACATATTGAATTGTCCCGTCGTTATTTTTATCATCAAAGGTTATTAGCCCTGTGGTTTCCCATTTTTTAAACCATTCTGGCATTGTAGCATATGATTTGTTAGATACAGTTTCAATAAGATTTGTTCTTGCAAAAACTGAAACTGCAGGCGCTGTGGTGTACAAAACAGCAATTAAAAGTAGTGCTATCCCTGCTGATTTTCGAGCATCTTTCACCCGTTTTACTGTAAAAAATCGAACAATAACATGAGGTAAACCTGCCGTTCCTACCATCAATGCCAAGGTAATAGCAAAAACATCTATTAAAGATTTTGAACCTTCGGTATATTCATCAAAACCTAAATCGGTACTTAAACCATCCAACTTGTCAAGTAAATAAATCCCTGAGCCATCATTTAGAGTATCTCCAAAACCTATTTGTGGAATTGGATTTCCTGTCATTTGTATCGATATAAAAATTGCGGGCACCATAAAAGCAAAGATTAATACACAATATTGTGCAACCTGTGTATATGTAATCCCTTTCATTCCACCTAAAACGGCATAAAATAAAACGATTATCATACCAATAATTACCCCTGTATTTATATCTACTTCCAGAAACCGAGAAAATACTAAGCCTACTCCTCGCATTTGTCCTGCTACATAAGTAAAAGAAACTAAAAGTGCACAAATTACTCCAACAAAACGTGCTGTATTGGAATAATAGCGATCTCCAATAAAATCAGGAACAGTAAATTTCCCAAACTTTCTTAAATAAGGTGCTAAAAGCAATGCCAACAGTACATAACCACCAGTCCATCCCATTAAATAAACAGCTCCATCATAGCCAGCAAAGGAAATAATTCCTGCCATAGAAATAAATGATGCGGCACTCATCCAGTCTGCTGCTGTTGCCATTCCATTTGCTAAAGGAGATACACCACCTCCTGCAACATAAAACTCTTTTGTAGATCCTGCTCTAGTCCAAATAGCTATTCCAATATAAATTGAAAACGTTATACCCACTAAAATATAGGTCCAATTTTGAACACCTATACTCTCAACTAACAAACTATGCATTATAACCATACTTTTTATCAAGTTTATTCATAATGCGAACATATACAAAAATTAAAACAACAAATACATATATAGAACCTTGCTGTGCAAACCAAAATCCTAATTTAAATCCACCAAATTTAATATCATTTAGTGCATCTTTAAATAAAATTCCAGCTCCAAAGGATACTAAGAACCATATAAATAATAGAATAAATAGGTATTGAATATTTTCTTTCCAATACGCTTTTGCATTGTTGTTTTTCATGTTTTTTGGTTTAGTTTAGTTGTATTTTTATTGATTTTGCATCACCAATTTTAACAAATGATGCTTGCTAACTTAAGTAGAATTAGCGTGACCACAAAATGAATATCTAATAAATTCAAATTTGTTAATTCTGATTTCCCTCTATAAAAGGGAGTTTAGGCTTCATAAAAACTTTACATGCTGTCTAAATTAATTTTTTTATGAATAATCTATTTAACATGCATAACCTTTCAATTATTTAAAAGTATATTTATAATCGTAAAACCAATTTATATTGCTATCTAATCGATTATATTTTATAGATGCCGTAAGAGCTTTTGCCATTTTAATGATGCTACAAGGTCATTTTATAGACACACTATTAGCACCCGTTTATTGTAATTCTAACAGCAGTGTTTACAACGTTTGGGCTTATTTTAGAGGTATTACTGCTCCTACTTTTTTTACCATTTCTGGTTTAGTTTTTGCTTATTTATTATTGCGAGCCAATGCCAAAGGTGACGATAAACCTCGAATTAAAAAAGGACTTTTTAGAGGATTGCTACTCTTAACCATTGGTTATTCTTTAAGAATTAATATTTTTAGTTGGTTCCAAGGCTCCATCAATACTTATTTTTTAGTAGTAGACGTACTGCAATGTATTGGGCTATCTTTAATCATTTTAGTTGGATTTCATGTTTTATTAAAAAACCATAGTTATATTTTTTCTGTGGTGCTCTTCTTATTGGGATGTTTGTGTTTTGTTTCGGAGCCCCTTTATAGAAACCTTACTTTAGAAACTGTTCCTAAATTTCTTGCTAATTATATGACTAAAACAAACGGGTCTGTTTTTACTATTTTACCATGGTTTGGGTATTCTGCTTTTGGAGCTTTTTTATCTACTGTATTTTTTAGGCATGTACATAAAAACCTATTTAAAGTAATTACTATCATTATTTTTTTTACAGTAGGATATTTTTTGATAAACCATTCTTCTTGGTTTCTATTAACACTTAATAATCTTACTCATATTGAACTATTTAAATTGAGTGCTAATTATAACTATCTTTTTTCAAGATTAGGTGATGTACTTGTTTTGTTTGGTTTATTTTATGCTTTTGAACAATTTTTAAAACAATCAATTATAACTAAAATAGGAGAAAAAACACTTTCGATTTATGTAGTACATTTTATCATACTTTATGGCAGTTTTACAGGCTATGGACTTAAAAAATATTTGAATAAATCTTTAGATCCAACCGAAGCTATTATTGGTGCTATTCTTTTTATGATACTTGTGTGTTTTATTTCTTTCCATTATGCAAAAACCAATCATCTTGTTTATAATTTAATTCGTAAAATGACTGGTGAATTCAAAAACGAAAGCAACTCATAATTAAAATGCAAAACATGACAAATAACATACTTTGTCCCACAGATATCTTTAATTTTGCAACATTAAAACTTTCCAAATATTTATATTATGAACACAAAAGCCATTTTGCTTTTTTGCGCCTCGCTTTTACTTAACTTTTCATGTAAACACGAAAATAAAATAACACATACTCCGGAAGCTGCACACTCACAACATTGGAGTTATACTGGTGAAACATCTCCCGAACATTGGGTTGAAATTGAAAAAAATTCCGACTGCAATGGCAAGTACCAATCTCCAATAAATATTATTGATAAAGATACTGACTCTGTAAAAACAAAAGACAATTTAAAAATACTATACTCGCCAACCACACTTTTGAGTAAAGTTATAAATAATGGGCACTCAATACAGTTTGATTTTGAAGCTGGTGATTCTATCAGTTATAAAAATGAAATTTTTCACCTAAAACAAATTCATTTCCATGAACCTTCTGAACATAAGATAAACGGAATTATTTACCCCATTGAAATGCATTTGGTACACCTTAGTAAAACAGGTAAAATTACGGTGTTAGGTATTTTAGGGGAAGAAGGGAATCAAAGTCCTCTTTTTGAGTTTTTTGAAAGTTTCATTCCATTAGAAAATGGTGCAACTAAAGATATTCATCAAAAAATTGATTTATCAAGTTTATTTTTAGAAGATAAAAATTATTATTCCTATGATGGTTCATTAACAACCCCACCATGTACCGAAAACGTAAATTGGGTTGTATTTAAACAGCCAATTATTTTATCCGTTGATGAAGTAATTAAACTAAAAAACAACATGCCTCTAAACAATTATAGAAATGAACAGGCTTTAAATAACCGCATTGTTAAATTGAATTACTAATATTAATTTTTGAAGACATGAAATATAAAGCTGTTATTTTTGATTTAGACGGAACCCTTGTTAACTCTATTGAAGATATAGCAGATGCCATGAACATTGTACTTAAAAGCTATAGTTACCCTACACATAGCTATGAAACTTATCAAATTTTTGTTGGAAGTGGTATAAAAAGCTTAGTAAAAAAAGCATTACCAGCAGTACATATAAATGACTCTTTAATAAATACTGTTTTTAACACCATGATGTCTGTTTATAGAAACCAATGCACAAATAAAACAAAACCTTATCCTGGAATTATAGACCTGTTAGATGTTTTAAAAAATAAGCAATTAAAAATCAGTATCCTTTCTAACAAAGCAGATGAATTTACTAAAAAAATTGCCTCAACTCTATTTCCTGATTATTTTAACCCTGTTTTGGGCTTGAAATTTGAAGCTCACAAAAAACCAAGCCCTATTGTTGCTTTACAAATATGTAAAGAATTACAAGTAAAGCCTGACGAAACTCTTTATGTAGGTGATACATCCATAGATATTCAAACAGCTTTAAATGCCAATTTGCTTCCCGTTGGAGTTTCTTGGGGTTTTAGAGATATAAAAGAATTAAGAGATACTGGAGCAAAACACATATTAAACCACCCCTTAGATTTGATTAAAGTTTTACAAACATAAAATTAATCTATTGATTTTTAATCTTATCACTTCCATTGTATAGGTTTATAATAATACATACCCAACTGTGATTAAAACATCCTTTAACTAAATAAAAAATAAAAATGACTATTAATACTCACCATTTAGCTTCAAAAAAATTAATAGGAACAGCAACATCCTTAGAAAAAAATTCTGCTATAGTTAAGTTAACAATTTCCCCGGATATGATTGTAGATACCTACAACTTATCTCATGGTGGGTTTGTTTTTGGTTTAGCAGATTATGCAGCTATGTTAGCTATAAACAAACCTACCGTGGTATTAGGTAAAGCCACTACAAAGTTTATAAAACCTGTAGTTTTAAATGACGAAGTAACCGCTTTTGCTCATGTTATTGAAAGTTCTGATGAAAAAAAAATCACAGTATCTGTTATTGTAAAAAATCAAAACCAAGTATTGGTTTTTGAAGGAGAGTTTGTTTGCTTTGTTTTAGATAAACATATTTTAGAAAGTTAGTAATTATTTAAATAAACTAAAACTTGTTCATATTATCTTTAATAAACACCACCCCGTTGAATAAATTAGATAAAAAAGAAGGCATACATTAATAATATAAATAACTTTTTTTAATGTTAATACAGTTAACTTATTTTTTTGAAATTCAATTTCAGTAAATACTATAATACATTTTTAATTCAGGGTTTAGCCGAAACTTTTCAAACGTTAAAATATTGTTTTAATTTAATTATATTTCTTTTCAGCAATTAAAACAAAGTCAAATTATATTTGCCTGATTGTAAGTAAACTTATTCAACAAAATAAATAAAATCAATACTTCTTTTTATCATATTCTGTTGTGTGTTATTTTATATTATACCCTTAAATTCATTGCTAACTTATTACAACCTACCTTTATGTCAACCACTACCTTTTCGATGTTTGTTTAAATCTTTGTTAAAAAAAAGAATGAACATTCATTTTTTATTACATTTGCACTATAATTTATTATTTGAAATGGCAAAACTTCAAAAAAGTATTGATAAACGTAATGCATTAATTAAAGCAACTATCGAATTAGTTAATAATAATGGTTTTCATGCAACACCAATGAGTAAAATTGCAAAAATAGCAAACGTTTCGCCCGCTACAATTTACTTATATTTTGAAAACAAACAGGATTTGGTTAATCAAACTTATATTGAAGTGAAAGCCAAATACACAAAATTTGCTTTTCAAACTTATAATAAAAAAATGTCAGTAAAAGATGGTTTTGAAAGTATATGGAAACGTATTGCCGATTTTAAACTTAATGAATGTGAAAATGCCATGTTTTTAGCGCAATGTGATAACACACCCATGATAGACGAATACTCTAGAAAAGAAGGCATTAAACATTTGCAACCTCTCCTCGATCTTTGGGAACGCGGAAAAAAAGAAGGGGTTATAAAACAAGTATCAAACTACATATTATATGCCTATGCCATTAATCCACTATCTTTTTTAATGATAGCTCAAAAACGTGGAGATTTACAATTAAATAAAACTCACTTAGAAGAAGCCTTTCAATCTGCTTGGAACAGTATAAAAGTTTATAAATAACATGAAAAAATCAGCAATTATATTAGGAGCTACTGGTTTAACGGGAAATATACTGCTTCATAAATTAATTACAGACATTAGGTATGACAGTATTAAATTAATTTCACGTTCAAAAATTGAAGACTTACCTAACAAAGTCACTCAATATATTGGTAACCTTTTAGAATTGGAACAATTTAATTCAGATTTTTTAGCAGACGAAGTATACTGTTGTATTGGAACAACAGCCAAGAAAACACCAGACAAATCACTATACAAACAAATAGACTATGGGATTCCTGTAATAGCTGCTAAATTAGCCAAAGAAAACAATATTGATACTTTTCTAGTGCTTTCTGCAATGGGAGCCAATAAAAAAAGTAAGTTGTTTTACAATAAAATAAAAGGTACTATGGAAGAAGATGTATTACAATATAGTATAAAAAACACCTATATTCTAAGGCCTTCAATAATTGGTGGGAAACGCAAAGAAAATCGTTTATTAGAAAAAATTGGATTGATTGTATTTAAAGTAATTCAACCTTTATTCTTTGGCAATTTAAAACAATATAAAATTACTGACCCAGAAGATATTGCACAAACCATGCTAAATTTAGCAAACAACTCAAATAAAACCGAAGTAATTATTACTTCAAATGACATAAAAAAACTTTCAAAAAATAATTAAAAACAAAATTGAACACATGGAATTATTAGATAAATTGAATTGGAGATATGCTGCAAAAGCTATGAATGGCGAAAAAGTAGCTGAAGACAAAATAGAACGAATTTTAGAAGCTGCTCGTTTAGCTCCAACTTCAAGTGGTTTACAACCTTTTGAAATTATAGTCGTTAAAAATCAAGAAATAAAGGAAAAAATTAAATCTGTAGCTTGGAATCAGTCTGTCATTACAGATTGCTCACACCTACTTGTTTTTGCTGCTTGGAACACTTACACGGCCGATAGAATTAATTATATGTTCGATTTAACCAACGAGATACGCGGATTTAAAAATGAAGGCTGGGAAAATTACCGCCAAATGCTTTTAAATGCATATCCACAAAAAGATGCTGAAGAAAACTTTAATCACGCTGCAAAACAAGCTTACATAGCATTTTCACAAGCAATTACTGCAGCTGCTTTTGAAGGTGTTGACGCAACTCCTATTGAAGGTTTTACGCCTTCCGCAGTAGACGAAATTTTAAGTTTAGAGGAAAAAGGTTTACGAAGTGCCGTTTTATTACCATTAGGTTACAGAAAAGAAGAAAATGATTGGTTAGTAAACTTAGTAAAAGTTAGAAAACCTATGGAAGATTTAGTAACTGTGATTGAATAAAACGAATAATATGAACCCTTTTGAATTTAAAAATCCTACCAAAATTATTTTTGGAAAGGATTCAATTAAAAAATTAGAAAATGAAATTCCTACAGATGCCAAGGTATTATTACTTTATGGCGGAGGAAGTATAAAAACCAATGGTATTTACAATCAAGTAAAAAAAGCTTTAGAAAAAGTTAATGTTACTGAGTTTGGAGGTATTCCTGCAAATCCAGAATATGCTGTATTAATGGATGCTTTAAAAATTATTAAAAACGAAAACATCACTTATTTATTAGCCGTTGGTGGTGGTTCCGTTATTGATGGCACCAAATTTTTAGCTTCGGCAGCAATATATGATGGGGATACACCTTGGGATATTTTATCTAAAAATATTAGAACAGAAAAAGGCATGCCGTTTGGTACAGTATTAACCTTACCAGCAACAGGTTCGGAAATGAACTCTGGAGCCGTTATAACACGTGAGGAAACAAAAGAAAAACTTGCCATGGGTGGTCCTGGATTATTTCCTGAGTTCTCTATTTTAGACCCTCAAGTTATTGCTTCTATTCCCCAACGTCAATTAGCCAATGGTATAACAGATGCCTTTACTCATGTTTTAGAGCAATATATGACCTACCCTGTTGAGGCCTCATTACAAGATCGATTTGCTGAAAGCATTTTACAAACACTAATTGAAATCGCTCCAAAAATATTAAAAGACCCTACAGACTATAAAGCTGCATCTAACTTTATATGGAGTTGCACCATGGCTTTAAATGGATTAATTCAAAAAGGCGTTCCAACAGATTGGGCTGTACATGCTATGGGTCACGAACTAACAGCTTTATTTGGAATTGACCATGCTCGAACACTTGCTGTTATTGCTCCAAGTCATTACAAGTTTAATTTTGAAAGTAAAAAAGAAAAATTAGAACAATATGCGGAACGTGTTTGGAATATCACTGAAGGTTCGATAGATAGTAAAGCACATACTGCTATTGAAAAAACAATTACTTTTTTTCATGAATTAGGAATTAACACCAAATTATCTGACTATACAAAAGATTATGACGGAACCGCAGAGGAAATTGCTAAACGATTTACAAATCGTGGTTGGTTAGGTTTAGGAGAACATCAAAGTTTATCACCTGATAAGGTTGAGAAAATTGTTAAAATGACATACTAATTCTATCTCAACAACAATAGAAACTTAAAGAGTTGAATGTTAACATTCAACTCTTTTTTTATTACATTTTATTATTCAATAACATTCATTATTCTCTAATATATAAAAGAAAAACAATCCACAAGCAGTACAATCATAAAAGACCTAAAGAAACAATTAATTAACTAATAACAAGTTTATTTAACCGATACATCATATTAAGTTTTAATTGGATTAATACTGCAGAACTAATTTCGGTTTTTAATCCAAAAAAAACATTATGTATAAAAAAATTACCTTTTTTAGTGCTTTATTACTAACTTGCTTCATTGGCTTTTCTCAGGCTTCTTTAGAAATTACCGAAATCTGGCCAGGAAATGAACCAGGTTCAAACTTAACGTCAGATTGGTTTGAAATTAAAAACAATGGAACTGCTGCTTGGGTTTCTGGTGTAGATGCCGATTTGTATTATGATGATGATTCGAAAGATCCTACTGCCGCTGATATTATTACTGGTATAACAGACATACAACCAGGAGAACGTGTTATCGTTATACTAGGAGAAGCTACTGAAGTTACTGAATTCACCTCAACCTGGTCTGTAGATTACGATTTAACTGGAATTAAAATTGGTTATTCGGATGGCTCTGGCTTAGGCAACGATGGCGATGGTGTCACTTTGTTTTTAGGTGCATCTCCATTAACTGTTGATGATATAATTGATTATAAAACATACCCAAACGCAAATGCCAACGGAGGACAGTCTTACGATTTAGAATTAGAAACACCTGCTTTTAGTACCGTTGCTAATGCAAATAATGCTGCAGCTACTAACATTATAAATGATGAAGGACAAGCTGCTATTGCTTCGCCAGGTAATCAAGGACCTATAACGCCTTCAACACTTGTTATTAGTGTAGATACAGCAAACTTAACAACATTTTTAAATTTACCAGAAACCAACGCAGGTTATGTAAGTGGTGTTGTAAACGATCCAACCGACCCTGCAAGCACTATTGGTATTCCTTTTAATATTATAGATGCAGAAACACCTGTAGCTGATTTGACAGTAACTGTTAGCAGTAGTGACGAAACTACAGTTCCTAATACAAATTTAGTATTAACAGGAACAAATGGTAATCGCCTGTTAACTATTACCCCTATAGCTTTAGGGTTTTCAACCATTACAGTAAGCGTTGAAGATGCGGATATGAATACGTCTACTTATACCATTAATTATGCGGCATCGGAAGCTTCAGTTTCACCTACAACAAGTCGTTTTTATACAGGAGCTTCAGATGGTTCTGCTGGCATAGCAATAGAAGACAACTATATTTGGATTGCTGATGATGAAGATCAAACCATTCGGTTATACGATGGTAACCAATCAGGTTTACCTATTCAATCTATTGACTTTAACGCAGATTTAGGTTCTACTGAAGAAGCCGATTTAGAAGGTGCCTTCAGATTAGGAAATACAATATATTGGAATGGTTCTACGGCTGAAGAAGATAGATCCGTGATTTTTACAACTACTATATCAGGTACAGGTGCTACTTCAAATTTAGTATACGGAGATAAGTACACCAGCTTGCATGACGATTTATTAGCTTGGGATTCGAATAATGAACATGGATTAGGTGCCAACTATTTTAATTTAAACACCATAGTAGAAATTGAAGCGTTAGCTTTAGCTCCTAATAGCACTACAACAGCATACTTAGGTTTACGTAGTTCTACATCAGAAAACAAAGCTATTGTTATTCCTGTAACTAACTTTGTAAACTTACCAGGTATGCCTGCTGGTTCTGCTGCTTTTGGCACTCCTATATTACTTGACTTAAAAGGAAGAAGTTTAAGAAGTATGGAATGTAATGAAAATGGTTGTATCTTAATTGGCGGGCCTTTTGGAACTAAAAATGACTTTAAACTTTATACTTGGACAGGTAATGCTGTTGATACCCCAGAATTAAGAAGCGTAGATTTAACAGCATTAAATACAGGTGGTTCGTTTGAAGGCTTAGTTGCCTTACCTAATACAACTTTTTTAGGAAGTGATGGAGATACAGATACACTAAAACTATTAGTAGACTTAGGAGCTACAGTTA
The DNA here is from genome assembly GCF_001310225.1 of Pseudalgibacter alginicilyticus. Taxonomy (GTDB): domain Bacteria; phylum Bacteroidota; class Bacteroidia; order Flavobacteriales; family Flavobacteriaceae; genus Pseudalgibacter; species Pseudalgibacter alginicilyticus. Next base: position 839,415 of record NZ_CP012898.1, read on the forward strand.
TTTATAATGATGGTGAAGAAAATAAAGACCATCGTGGTGAATGGAAAAAATTTAGAACAGACATTATTACTTTAGGAGCTGTAACCTCTCCTACTATTAAAGCACCAATTATTAATGAATTTGTTGCGGATCATATAGGCAGTGATACATCACAATTTGTAGAAATTTATGGAGATCCTTTTACTGATTATTCATCATACACTATTGTTGAAGTTTCTGGTGATGATGGAACAACTGGTTTAATAAACAGTACTTTTACCTTAGGAACAACCAATGAAAATGGCTATTGGACAACGCCTTATCAAGATAATGTAATAGGTAATGGAACCATAACACTATTGTTAGTAGAAGGTTTTACAGGATTACTTGGAAATGATGTAGATGTAAATAATGATGGAACTTTAGATATGCCTTACTGGAATACTATTGCTGATGGTATTGCTAGTTCTGATGGAGATATTTCAGATTTTGTTTATGCGCTAAATTTAACTCCAAATTTTGATGCTGCTAACCTTAAAGTTGGAGCCGCCTCACGTATTCCTAATGGTGTAAATACAAATTCAACATCTGATTGGATTAGAAATGATTTTGATGGTGAAGGTCTGATAGGATTTACAGGAACACCTATAGACGGTGAAGCTATTAATACACCTAATTCATATAACAAATTGGTTGGTCCGTTGTTAAATATTACAGAAATTTGGCCAGGAAATGGAGCTGGTGAAAACCTTACCGCAGATTGGTTTGAAATTACTAACAATGGCCCAATAGCATGGACTCCTGCTTTAGGTGCTCTTTATTTTGATGATGACTCCCAAGATCCAGCATCTGCTGTTTTAATAAGTGGTATTACTTCTATACAACCAGGAGAATCTGTAATTGCTATTGACGCCGCTAACACAGATAATTTTATAGCTGTTTGGGGTGGTGTTTATAACCTTACAGATGTTCAAATAGGATTATATGCTGGAGCCGGTTTAGGTGGCGGTGGAGATACTGTTACTTTATGGATTGGAGAACCTACTACTGTGGGAACAATTGTAGATGTTGAATCTTTTCCAGATACAAATTCAAATCCTGGACAATCATATGATGTAGAAAAAGGTGCTTTTAGCAGTCTTAATGAAGCACCATATATGCCAGTTGCAACTGCAATAAACGATATGGGAGAACCTGCAATAGCTTCGCCAGGAAATCAGGGGCCTACATTAAGTATCACAGATATTGATACTAACACAAATAGCATTAAAGCTTATCCTATTCCGTTTGATGATGCGTTGCATCTACAATTAAATACACCAGTAAATATTACATCTACTGTTCAAATTGTTGATATTTTAGGAACTGTGGTATATAGCAAAAAAATGGAGTTATCTAATACTGCTAATACAGTAGAACGTGTAGCAACATTGCCTTCTGGAATTTATATTTTACATATTTCTGAATTAAATATTGCTTTGAAGATTGTAAAAAAATAATCTTCTTTATAATTGCAAAAAAGCCAGTTAGTTATCACAAACTAACTGGCTTTTATATTTAAATTATTTACATCTGTATATAATTGCAACATACCTTTTTATTCCTAATATATTAACACATAATACAAGATTATCATAACTTTTTTTCATATTTTTATATGTACTTTCATGGTATTTACATTAAAAAATAGTTTTTGTGTTCAATCTTATTTTTTATGTAACATACGTTACTAGGTAATATTTCGACATAATTTAGTTTTACAACAATTGTTTAATTAATTAACACAAGTGAAACACATAATTATCATGTCTATATTTACCACTTTATTTGGTGTCAAAGCTATTCAAAATAGTGCTATTGAAATATTAAACCCTAAAGAATACAAGTCACAAATTGAAAACAAAAAAGTACAATTAATTGATGTAAGAACATCAGGGGAATTTAAAACTGGTCATATTAAAAATGCAAAAAACATTGATTTGTTTTCAAAAAATTTTGCTGATGAATTCAATAAACTCAATAAAGAGGAGGTGCTATACATATACTGTCGAAGTGGCGCCCGAAGCAAGCAAGCTTCCAATAAATTAGTTGCTATGGGTTTTAAAAAAATTTACGATTTAAAAGGCGGTATTCTAAATTACAAACATTAAATACAAATGAAAACTTCAGTTATAGTACAAAATTTAAAATGTGGTGGATGCTCAAAAACCATAACTAATAAATTATCAGAAATTGAAAATATTTCAGATATTAGTATAGATATTGATGAAGGTAAGGTGTCATTTAATTATTTAAATAGCACAGATGTACTTTCTGTAAAAAATAAACTTAAAACTTTAGGTTATCCGACTATTGATGATGACAATAATATAGTTTCTAAGGCAAAATCTTATGTAAGTTGTGCTACTGGAAAGTTTTCATAATAAAACAAATCATGAAAAACATATTTATAATATTAGTTTTTTCTGTTCTTATTATTAGTTGTAACAATTCTAAAAATAAAGAACATACTATTATAAATAAGGAAAAGGAAACTAATAACCATCCTGGTAAAAAGTTAATGGAAATTAATTGCTATACGTGCCACAGTCCATCCGCTAATGAAAACAATCGTATTGCTCCACCAATGATTGCTATAAAAAAGCAATATATAAATAGCCATACCACAAAAGAACAATTTATAGCAGACATGCAGGCTTGGATTAAAAATCCAAACGAAAATAATGCTAAAATGTTTGGAGCGATTAAACGTTTTGGAGTTATGCCTAAGCAACCATATCCTGAAGAAACCATCAAACAAATAGCAGATTTCATGTACGATTTTGATATTGAGCAACCTGAGTGGTTTGATGCCCATTATAGTCAGGAGCGAGGTTTAAGACTTAGACAACAGGGTCAAAGTATAAAAAACCAACAGGCAGAAGCTAATTTTCAAGATATACCTTATGGTGAACGCGGTTTAAAATATGCTTTAGCTACAAAAGCTGTTTTGGGAAAAAACCTAATGGGGACCATTCAGAAACAAGGGACTTTAGAAGCATTAATATTTTGTAATGAAAAAGCATCTCCGTTAACAGATAGTATGTCTATAGCTAATCACGCCATAATTAAACGTGTTTCAGACAAACCAAGAAATAAAAATAACCAAGCAAATAGTAAAGAATTAGTATATATTAATTCTTTTAAAGCAGATATTAAAAATCAAAAAGAACCAAAACCTATTGTGAGTCAGATTAACAACAAAGTACATGTGTTTTATCCCATTACAACTAATACCATGTGCTTACAATGCCATGGAAAACCTAATCAAGATATAAAAATCCCAACATTAACTAAGCTTAAAAATTTATACCCACAAGATAAAGCTATTGGTTATGATATAAATGAAGTTAGAGGTATTTGGAATGTTAGTTTTGACAAATAAAATATATCAGGTATGAGCAAATTTTTAGAAATTATAAATCAAGATACGCCCGTTTTAGTTGATTTTTTTGCAGAATGGTGTGGGCCATGCAAAATGATGAGTCCTATACTAAAAGATGTAAAAGATAATTTAAAAGAACGGGTAACTATAATTAAAATTGATGTTGATAAAAACCAAGACTTAGCTTCAAAATATCAAGTTAGAGGGGTGCCTACAATGCTTTTATTCAAAAATGGGAAACAGGTATGGAGACAATCTGGTGTGGTTCAAAAAAATGATTTAATTAACATTATTACTTCTGCAATTTAAAATAATGCTATTTTTTAATAGCTCCAAAAATTTAATTCCTAACAAAACACTAAACGTAGTGTAACATGTGTTACAATAAAGGAAATTATAAATATTACTTTAACAGAATTAATATTCTTTTGTTAAAATACTCTTTAATAAAATTAATAGCAACTTTAAGGCTGTCATCTCTCGGACAGTCTTTTTTTTGTGATAAAAGTTACTCTAAATTAACTTATTGCTTTGTATTTTTGAAAACATAATATCGATATATGGAAGACATGATCTTTTACGATAGATTGCAATTTGCATTTACTATCACTTTTCACTACATATTTCCACAATTAACTATGGGATTATCGCTTATGATAGTCTATTTTAAATGGAAATATCTCCGAACCAAACTTGAAAAATATAATAATGCAGCAAAATTTTTTATGAAAATTTTTGCCATTAATTTTACAATGGGAGTTGTAACAGGTATTCCAATGGAATTTCAATTTGGCACCAATTGGTCAAAATTTTCTGAGTTAACTGGTGGTATTATAGGACAGACATTAGCTATGGAAGGTATGTTTTCTTTTTTTTTAGAATCCTCTTTTTTAGCCCTATTTATTTTTGGGGAAAAGCTAATGGGACAAAAATTGCACTTCTTAACTGGTTTTTTAGTGTTTTTAGGCTCGTGGGCAAGTGGCTGGTTTATTTTAGCAACCAATGCATGGATGCAGCACCCTGTAGGTTATGAAATTTTAGACAATGGTAAATTTGTTTTAGAAAACTTCTCTGCACTTTTTACTAACCCTTGGCTTCTACCCGCTTTTTTACATAATCAATTCGCTTCTATTGTAACATCAGCTTTTGTTGTAGCAAGTATTGGGGCATTTTATATTTTAAGAAATAAACAAACCGAGTACGGGAAATTATTTTTAAAAACTGGAATTGTTTTTGGATTGATTTCAAGTATATTGGTTGCTTTTCCTACTGGAGACTGGAATGCTAAAAATGTTGCTACATACCAACCAGCAGCTTTTGCTGCAATGGAAGGTATTTTTGAAACAGAAGAAGCGGGAGCTGAAATTGTACTTATTGGTCAACCTAATATGGTTGAAAAAAAATTAGATAATAAAATTGCAGTTCCCAATATACTAAGCTTTTTAACCCATCAAGATTGGAATAAACAAATCCCTGGTATGGATCAATTTGAAGAAAACGAATTACCAGATAATATTCCAGCACTTTATTATTCATACCATATTATGGTTGGTTTAGGAACCATATTTATTGGAGTCATGGTAATAGCACTTTTCTTTTTATGGCGAAAAAAATTATACACCTTAAAACCATTGCTTTGGGTTATTATGCTTTTGGTACCTTTTCCTTACATTGCTAACCTTACAGGGTGGTATACCACAGAATTAGGAAGACAACCCTATTTGGTTTATGGATTATTAAAAACGAGTGAGGGTATATCTCCTACCGTTTCATCTGGTAATACATTGTTTACTTTACTTGGATTTGTGGCTTTATATATGCTATTAGGTTTATTATTTTTAGTCTTAGTTGGCAAAACTATTAATGAAGGTCCAAAACATCAAACACATTAATTATGGAAATATTTTGGTATATAATAATAGCGATTGTATTAGCTATGTTCTTTATTTTAGATGGTTATGATTTTGGAGCAGGAATTATTCATCTGTTTTTTGCAAAAAAAGAGAAAGATAAAGAAGTCATTGCTAAATCTGCTGGCTTATTTTGGGACTCTAATGAAGTCTGGTTAGTTACTGCTGGTGGCATGCTATTCATGGCTTTTCCTACTTTTTATGCATCCGTATTTAGTGGTTTTTATCTGCCTTTAATAATTGTTTTATGGCTAATTATATTTAGAGCTATTGGTTTAGAGTTTAGAAGCCAATTTAAATATCAAATGTGGAAAGATATATGGGATACTTCTTTTGGTGTTTCCAGTTTATTATTAGCGCTATTTTTTGGTATCGCATTAGGCAATATTGTTAGAGGGGTAAATTTAGGAAGTGTAACTAACGGTGTATCCGCACACGAAGGCCTTTATTTTTTTCTGCCATTGTGGAATAGTAGTTTTAGCCCATTAGCGGAACATCCTGGAGTTATAGATTGGTTTACAATAATCATAGGGTTTATATCTGTGATAACCTTGGCTATTCATGGTGCTAATTGGATTATTTTAAAAACCAATTCAACTATAAACAACAAACTAAAAAGCGTCATTTTTAAGCTAAATATAATATTGACAATTCTTACGGTTTTCTCTTTATTTGTATGGCAAATAGTTAATCCTAATTCTTTGGATAACTTTTCTAACAAACCATATTTAATTATATTTCCTATTGTCTATTTTATCGGGCTTATTGGCTTGTTTTTTATCAAAAAAATAAAAAAAGACAGCCATGCTTTTGTTTTATCAAGCTTATTAATTGTTGGTGGAATTACATCTACTTTGGCCTCATTATTCCCCATTATATTACCTTCTATTAATAATACGCATGAGCATTTAACCATTTATAATACATCTGCTTCAGAATATGGTTTGTCCGTAGCTCTTACATGGGGTATTATTGGCTTTATTCTACTATTTATTTATATAATAATACAAAAGAGATTATTAGCAGGAAAAATAGATCATATGGATTATGGTCATTAAAATATACAGATTGTTATGACGGGAACATTAATTTCTTTGATTAGTATTCTTATGGGAATAATTGCAGCTAATAGCCTTGGGCATGCTTTTAAAAAAAAATCATTTGGTATTATAGGAAATACTATTGCGGGAGTTTTTGGAAGTATTTTATTTATAAAAATTTTTGGAAGAATGGGCTTTGACCCTTGGTCGATAATTAATAATGGTGATTTTGATGGCTTCCGATTAGCGATAAATATGCTCATATCTGCATTAGGAGGCATTTTTGCTCTATTGTTTGGAAAAATGATATCTAATAAAATCAATTAGAAATATAAAGAGTAATTTCTTTTTAATTAATTTCCTTTTAAACGCATCCATAATTCAGATAGCAGTTTTTTACCATCTCTTGTATCCTTTTCAACTTCAACAAATTGAACTCCACCTTTAGCATCTATATTTATTCTATATTGAAAAACAAAACTTTCAGATTTAGGTGCTAAACTTAATAATCCAAATCTTAAATCATTAAAATAAAGATTCTTTTCACCTTTAGTTATAGTGTACCAACCTTCAGAAATATCTAACATACGCTCCACACTCTCATTTTCAACAAGATTACCCAAAAGTTCATGATTTTTAGGATAAGTTACAAATGTGATAGGTTGTGTATCAAAAAATGAATAATTAGCCAATAAATAAGCATCTTCTGTTTCCACATTAGCACTCCATAATATTGTATTTAAAGGCGAAGGTCTTGTATCTAATTGAAGATAATTTATCTGTTGTTTTTTTAAAGCAGATTGAAACTGAGTAAACGCCATCCATTTCAAAAAAAATGTTAATATTAAATATGAAGAACTTAATATCAATCCTATTTTATTATAAAAAAAACGTTTTTCAGAAGTCCTGTTTTGCCACATAGCAAGTATTAAGAATACTAAAAGAGGTAAGGTATAAAGGGGGTCAATAACAAAAATAGTCTTAAATGCCAATCTTAAATCAAAAGGCCAAAATAATTGAGTCCCCCAAGTAGTATGCGCATCTAATATTGGGTGTGTAATAAATGCCCAAAAGAACAGCCATGACCAGCCTTTAAAATCTTTAAAACTTTCATATTGAGACACTAACCAAGCAAAAATAGGTGCAAAAAGTACTGAAAACACAATGGAATGAGTAAAGCCTCGATGTATGGAAAGTGCTGATACAGAGTCTGTAAAATGCGATGCAAAAACATCTAAATCTGGAATAGTACCTGCTATAGCGCCATACAACATGGCTTTATTTCCAACTTTTCTACCTAAAACTGCTTCGCCAACAGCTGCCCCTAATACTATTTGAGTTAATGAATCCATATAGTTAGCTAAAGTAAGTCTTGGTTATCAAACAACACCAAAATACTTTAATATAAAAAAACCTTTTGTTGTTTGTTTAACTACCTATCATTTTTTGAATTGCTTCAGGCTCAATATTGGGGTTTGCACCTTCGTTACCTGCAACCAGAGCTCCAACTGCACATGCAAAATTAATAGCATCTTGTGGTGGAGTTTCATTTAATAATTTACTTATTAATGAGGCTAAAAACGAATCACCAGCTCCAACGGTATCTACAACTTTAATTTTATAACCACTATTACTATAAAATATATTGTTATAATATAAAACAGCACCGTCACTTCCTTTGGTAACACAAATGGTATTTGTATTCGTTTGTATGGCTATAAATTTTATATTTTCTTCTAATGATAGAGTTTTACAACCTAACTTATTAGCAATTTCTATAATTTCTTCATCATTAAATTTAATAAAATCTGCTTCATTCATTAAATGAGTTAAAATATCAATCGTATAAAAAGGGGCTCTTAAATTAACATCAAAAATTTTATATTTTGCTAATTTCAAAAGTGTATACAATGTGTTTTTTGAAACTTCATTACGAGTTACTAAACTTCCAAACACCAAAGCATCTGCTTGCTGCAATGTTTTTATTGCTGTTTCTGTTACCTGAATATTATCCCAGGCTCTAGGAGAATTTATAGTATACGATGCTGAACCAGTGTCATCTAAAACAACTTTTACTTTGCCGGTTTTTAAGTTTTCATCAACTTGAATACTTTCAACATATATGCCTTTTTCTTTTATAAATTCAACAATTTTATATCCATTTTCATCTTTACCAATACTACTAATCATTGAAACATGATTACCCAAAGATTGTAATCTAATAGCAACATTTAAAGGTGCTCCTCCAATTTTTTTATGTGTTGGAAATACATCCCACAAAACTTCTCCAAAGCAAACTATATTTTTCATTTAATTTATATTTAAAATGTTACGATTAATTGGTATTTAAGATTAAAGAAGAATCTCAAAATTTAGTAAACCTTATTTTTATTAAAATTTTGGCTTGAATAATATTTGGTAGAAACCTCAATAAGTAAAAATAAGTATTTCACTTGATAAATAACTTTTAAAACCTTAATCTGGTGTTATTGAGTAATTAATTCTACAGTTCCTGAATATTGAATTGAAAACCGAGACATACCCGATAGTGCCATATTGCTTCGTAAATTTGGGTATATTTTTACTGAAACATTAAAATTTTCTGATTTACTTTTTGCTTCAAAAGAAATAGTATAACTATTATCCTTATTCTTTGCACTCGTATAATTTTTTATGATGCCATTAAATTGTATAGCACTGTTTGTTGCACTATAATCTACTTGCATTTGACGTTCGCCAAAGTATGGTAAATAGGATGTAATACTATCTCCTGAAATAGTTAAGTGATTATAATTTCCAATTAAACTAATTGCATTTGCAGAATTTCCAACCCCTAATAAACCTGAGTTTGCTATTTGCTGCATAGCTGCTGTTGTTTGCGGATAAGCCCAATCTGATTCAATTCTAAAATGTTTATCTCGAACTAATTGATCAAGTGCATCAATACTTGCCTGACTAACATTGGTTTTTAATGAAGAACAAGACACCAATATAAGTGCAATAGAAATTATATAATACGCAAAGGGTTTCATTTAAATTTTATTTGAAATACTCCCTAAAATACAAAAATATACTGAAGCGAAATGAAACGAATCAGTATATTTCTAAATAGTAAATAACGCCTTTTCTACTATTAAATTTGTTTTAAAGCGAGTTTTCATAAACCCCTTCTCCTAAAACAATGTCTTTTTGCGCAATAAACACTCCTTCTTTCTTATCCAATTTAAGAATAGCATCAATACCTTTACGTTCTAATTTTTTTCTACAAGATTTTGTTAAAGCTGGATCATCGTCAAAAAGAAATGAATACATATTATATTCTGGTTTTCCTGGTTCTTTTATTATAGGATGAATGGCTTTAAATTCTCCACTACGATAGTATTTACCAGGAACAAATGTATAAAATGTATATTTTCCATCTGCATCTGTTTTTATCCAGCTTCTATTATGAACATAGCGTTTGTTATTATCTATTTTCATTTCATATTCACCATTTTCATCAGGTTGATAAATAAACAGAATAACGTCTTTTGCTGGTGTAACACCATCTGCTAAATAAATAGTTCCTGTTATTTTTAGCTTTGCTGATTTGGTTTCATAATCTGGAATACTATCTGTATTATTTAATTTAGCTTCTGAATAATCATAAATGGGGCTACGATTAACATAATCAGAAGAATCCTTTGTAGTTTCTTGGGCTTCAAGTATAAAGTTTGCACTTATAAAACAAACAAACAGTAGTAAATTTAATAAATTTTTCATGAGGGAATATTTTGTAATTACCTCAAATCTAATTGATTCATGCTTTATGATAAAAAAAAATACACAAACGTATTATAATTACGATGAATAGATTAACAGTAAATATGAATTGCAAAATTTGACGATGAAATTATAATTTTAAAAAAACTAAGTCCATCAGTAAATATAAAAACATACGAATTATAATTTATTTTTCTGGAATCTGTTGACTTAAGCAATGCAATGTTCCAAACCCCCAAATAAGATCAATAGCATTAATACCAATAATTTCTCTCTCAGGGAAGCAATCAGTAAGAACGTTTAAAGCTACTCTATCATTAGCATCATTAAAGGTTGGAACCAACACGCAGTTATTTAAAATAAGAAAATTAGCATAACTTGCAGGGAGTGTTAAGCCATCAAAAACAATATCCTTTGGCATTGGCAAAGTTATAATGTTAGGGCTTTCTCCATTTTCTAACAAGGCATTTTGTAATATTTTTAAATTATCTTGAAGTGCTTTATAATTAGGACTTTTAGTATTATTTTCTACAACCGTAACAATCGTATTTTTATTTACAAATCGACATAAGTCGTCAATATGACCATGCGTATCATCTCCTATAATACCATCGCCTACCCAAATAACATTGGTAACGCCTAAATATTCTTTAAAAATAGCTTCATAATCCAATTTAGTAAACCCTAAATTACGTACTTGAATTTTTGGGTGTAATAAACACTCTTTGGTTGTTATTAACGTTCCATTTCCATTCACTTCAATAGCTCCTCCTTCTAAAATAACTGGTTTTCCTTTATAGGTTGCTTGAGTTAAAGGCATATTTAAAAAATCTGCTATTTTTTGAGGCACGAACTTATCTAACTGATGATTAGAATATTTAGCCCAACCATTAAAATTAAAATTTATAGCTTCACGTTGAGAACCATTCATCACAATTATAGGTCCTGAGTCACGCATCCAACTTCTATTTGTTTTATGTATAATAAAAGAAACCTTGTCAAGATTTACAGTCGCTAATATTAATAACTCCAAAACTTTGCGTTTAAGTTTATCGTCTGCTACAATAAGGAATACCTGTTCATAAGCTGATATTTTTTTAATAAATTCAACAAATGCCCATTGGATAGCCTGATATTTTCCTGGCCAATCGTTACCATTGTGAGGAAAACAAAGTAAAATACCTTGTTGCTTTTCCCATTCTGCTGGAAATCGTCTCATTTTAATCTATAGCTCTTTTTGTAATATCTCCAAAAGCATCAATACGTCTATCTCTAAAAAATGGCCAGTTCTGACGCACATTTTCTTGCAAATCCAGATCTACATCAGCCATAATAATTTCCTCTTGGTTATGTGATGCCTGTGCTAAAATTTCACCTTGTGGTCCTGCTATAAACGAAGCTCCCCAAAACTCTATACCCGCAGTGTTAGGTAAATATTTTTCCAGTCCAATTCTATTTGCTGCAGCAACATATACACCGTTGGCTACTGCATGTCCTTTCATAACATTCATCCATGCACCATATTGATTAGGCCCATATTGCTCTTTTTCTTGAGGATGCCAACCAATAGCTGTTGGATAAAATAAAACTTCAGCGCCTTTTAATGCTGTTAATCTTGCTGCTTCTGGATACCATTGATCCCAACAAATAAGTGTTCCAACATTTCCTTTTTTAGTATGGATGGTTTTAAAACCTAAATCACCAGGTGTAAAATAAAATTTTTCATAAAAATGAGGGTCATCTGGTATATGCATTTTACGATACAAACCTGCTTCACTCCCATCAGTATCAATTATATAAGCACTGTTATGATAAATACCTGCCATTCGCTTTTCAAAAAATGGTACTATAATAACTGTTCCTAATTCTTTAGCAAGTTTGCTAAATGCCACAAAGGAGGTGCTATAAAGTGGTTCTGCATAAGCAAAATTGTCAGTATCTTCGCTTTGACAAAAATAATGGCTGCTATAAAGCTCTGGCAAACAAATAACTTCTGCACCTTGTTTTGCAGCTTGTTTCACCCAACTAACACACTTTTTTAAATTGTTTTCTGGAATATCATTCAAATTTAATTGAACAACGGCTATGGTATATTTCCTCATTTTTTATCGAAAAATTATAGGCTAAAAATAATAAAATTTATGATTGATTTAGCACTTCTTTTATAGAAGCAATACAACAATCAGTATCACATGATTGGGTGTTAATAGCAATACTTCCATTTCCATAAGGCTCATAAATAGGTAGGTTTGATCTTGAAAACAACCCTATTGTAGTTGTTAATGCTGCACTTGCTAAATGCATAATACCACAATCTGCACCTATATACATTGAAGTGTTTGCAAACAAAGCAGCCATTTCACGAACATCTGTACTGTATAATGACAGTGCTTTGAAGCCTAATTGTGACACATTTTCTACTGGTAACACCTCAATAATATTATAGTCTGGAAACGCAGTTAAAAGTTTTTGATAAAACTCATTCCACCAATCTTCGGAATAGCATTTATCTGCAGTTGCAAATGTATAAAGCGCTAAGGTTTTTTTATCGTTCTTAACCAAATCATCTAGTATTTTCTTTCCTTTCAAAATTTCTGAAGCACTAAGTTTTAAATTCAATAATGGCATGGGTTTTTGCCTTCTATCAATACCTATTTTCAATAAAAATTGCCTAAAATTATAAATAGGGTATTTGGCAATATGAACAAAATCTTTATATTGAGATGTTTCTGCTTCATCAATATCTCCAAAAATTTTAAAAGTTCCTTTAGCTAATTTAGTTGAAAGCCTTCCTGAAGAAGAATTTTTATCACCATTAATAACTAAATCATAATGGTATTTTCTAATAAAAAACCATCCTTTAAAATAACCAAATAAATCATTAAAATGTTTTTTAGGAAGTTTAATTATATAATCAATTTGATTATAATTCTCAAATAAAATAGGAGCTACCCCTCCTTTTACAAATAAATCTATCTTACAATTAGGAAACGCTTCAATAACCTCTTGTACTAATGGAGTTATTAATAGCATATTTCCTAACCTATGATTCGGTCTTGAAATTAAAACACGTTTAATATCTGCATTAGGATGTTTTGCAATTTGTTCATCTAAAGATTGATTTCCAACATTTTTTGTTAACGCATTTGTTAACTTTCGTCTTTTGGCATTAATTTTTCTTGAAAAGGACATCTAACTAATTTAAATTTGTAAAATTACATTTTTTTAAACTCACCAACCAACTTCAGTTAAGTCTGCTTTTAATTTATAAAATGTTTTTTTTATTGTGGATTTTTAACTTTAAAAAAAGCACCAAGCAAAATAACTAAAAACCCTAAAGTAACATAACTTATATAGCTATATGAACCTAAAATACTAAAACAATAACTAAACATACTTGGAGCAATAGCACTTGCAATAACTAAAAAACTCATGACTTTACCTGTTATTGAACCCAAATATTTTCTACCATAATAACGTGGCCACGTAACCGCATTTACTACTGAAAACAACCCGCCTAAAACTCCTAAACCACAAATAAGCATATAAAGTCCAATAGGGTTTGACAAAAACATTAACCCAATAGAAGCCAAAACACCACTCAAAATCATGATTAAGATGTAAATTTTATGTTTCATGTAGTCACTCAAAATATTACATAAAGTTGATACAGAAATGGCAATGATTGAAATGGGTAAAAAAACAGAAATGGCCTGAGATTTAGTATAATCTTGACTACCAAATATAGAAACCACATGAAAGGTAAATCCTGTAGAGAAAAAACTATTAAAAGCTAATATAAAACCAATAACCCAAAAAGCTCTTGTTTTTTTAGCCTCTTCCAAAGTTAAGTTGTTCTCAACATGCTCTATTCTCACTGCTTTTTTATTTGAAACACCTCCATCAGGTTTCATCCCAAAATCTTCAGGTTTATTTCGGTAAAATTGTAGAATACAGAAACTAAAAATAAATAAGCATAAAGCTAATAACTGCCAACTAGTTTCCCAACCATTATCATCTATTAATTTATTCATCAATATTGGAGAAGCCGAAAAACCTAATGATACCCCAATACTACTAATAGAATTAACTTTGCCTCTATGTTTATCAAACCACATCATAATCATATTACGAGACGACATGGTTAAAATACCTTGACCGCTAAATCTTATTAAAAAAAATAAACCCGTTATTACGGTAAATGGAATGAACCAGATTTCTCTATTTAGTAAAGATGAAATGGCCTGACTAATGTTCACTGAAAATGAACATAAAATCAACGAAAACCCTAATAATACAGTTGCAAAAAACGCCACATATCTCGCACCATACTTATCAAACCAAACACCTGCTTTACTTACAAAAAAAGAACTAAAAAGAGTACCAATCATATAAGCATTGCTAAATTGATTGCGAGACAAGCCTAAAGCATCTTTTACGGGATCAGTAAAAACAGAGACTCCTACTGTTTGTCCTGGAATACTGGCTAAAACACCTATACTACCAAAAATTAAAACAATATATCCGTAAAAAACAGGAGATTTATTGGGGTTTATTAAAGAGAATTTATTCGGACTACTCATTTTTATTGTAAATCAGCACGTCCTTTATACAGACCATTTAATACCAATCCTAAAATTATCAAAATGATTCCTAACAAACTCCATAATGTGTATATTTCACCAAAAATAGTTAAGCCTAATAGAACAGTAAAAATAACTTCTGCATATTTTAATGGTGCCACTTGGCTGGTACGCGCTAACTGAAATGCTTTTGTCATATAAACTTGACCAAAATAACCAAAAACACCTAAAGCGAAAAGGAACAACCACTCCATTCCAATTGGTGCAACCCAGCTACCAATAGACAAAATACCTCCAACAATAGTGGAGATAATCATAAAATAATTAACAATAACTACTGGATGCTCACTTTTTCCTATCTTACTGATAACAACATACACTAAACCACTAAAAATAGCAGATATCAAAATAAGTAATAATCCGTAAGAATCTAATTCAGTATCCAATCCTTTAAGAATTAAAACACCAATAAAAGCAATTATAAAAAACAACCATTGAAGTTGTTTTATTTTTTCCTTTAAAAAATAAACAGCAAAAATAGCAGCAAAAATAGGAGCTAAATAACGTAAAGAAACTGCCGTGCCAATTGGCAAATATTTTGTAGACATAAAAAATAAGGTCATGGAAGTGACCCCTACCAAGCCTCTTAAAATAAGTAGTTTTTTATTGCTTCCTAAAAAAGGAATCTTATTTTTAAAAAGGAATCCTAAAGTAAAAAACAGAGAACTTAAGGATCTAAAAAAAACAATTTGATACGCACCAATGTTTGTTAAGAACTTTACGCTTGCATTCATACACGCAAATGCTAATGTACTGATAAGCATAAACAAAACTGCTTTTTTTATATCCAAAAAAGAAAAGTATTAATGTGAACTAATAAAAGTTTGTTATTATATTTTTTTAACACGAACAGCATTCATGCCTTTTTGCCCACGCTCTAATTCGTAAGTCACTTTATCATTTTCATTGATTTCATCAAGTAATCCACTTACATGAACAAAGTATTTTTCCTGATTAACACTATCAATAATAAAACCAAACCCTTTTGAATGGTCAAAGAAAGATACCTTACCTTCATTAGCTTTAAACTCTTCTTCAGGTCTATCTTCTTTTTTAGGAATACCAATTTCTATGCTTTCGGCTTCCACTTTTACTTTCATATCTGGATCTGGTGGTGTATCTGTTAAGTTTCCATTAAAATCTACATAAGCAAACTGAATCCCTTGAGGATTTTCCTTTGCCTCTGCTCTACGCGCTTCTTTTTTCTTTTGCTTTTCTTCTCGCTTCTTTAAACGCTTTTTTTCTTTTTCAATTTTATTAAATGTAACTTGAGATTTTGCCATAGTTTATATTACCAAATTTTTTATTCGAAACTTAAAAAATTTATCAATTTAAAAAAATAATATGTTTTTTTAACTTTCTAATGAGTTATTATATGGTGTAAAGATACGTTAAATTAAGAATTTATAATATTGAAATGCAAAATATTACTTATAACCCATTAAGATTTCGTCAATTATTTTTTTATGCATCGTTTAACACATTATTCATAATAATTTTGAAGTGTAGAACAGCTATATCTAAAAAACAGCTGATAAAACGTTAAAAAATAATCTTGAAAAGTTCTAACTAATAAAAACCTTAAGAAAGTAAATGCTTAATAGAGTTATTCTTCTGGAGGATACCCATGTATTTCTTCAAATACGTCATCAAAATTAGATCTCAAATAAGCGTTTAGTTTCTTTTTATAATCTCCTTTTAACCATTCTACAAAATTATATGTACTTTTGCTAATACACTTTGTGTAACGTTGAATTCTAAAATCTACATCATCTCCCAGTTTTTTGGCTAAAGCTAATGCATCATAAACATCTTCACTATTTTCAATACATATTTTAGCATGCTGTGCTATAGAACGCTCTAAAACTACTTTAGAAGATTCTCCACTTTTAATGGAGTCTACATAGGTTTTTTGAATGTCAAAATAAACATCTTTTGATTTGGCAAACTCAGCACGCAAATCGTCTGGCATTTCATATCTAAAATTACTTTCTAAATCATCATCACTTAAAATAGAATCTAAATAATAATTAGGTGACTTAAATATGCGTTGCCAATCTAAATCTTCACCCCAAGCTCCAAAACGATGAAAATTATTTCCCAAATCAATTACGATAAAAGTTTTCTTATCCTTTAACACACGTGAACCACGACCAATCATCTGGTAGTAAAGCGTTAAAGATTTTGTTGCTCTATTTAAAATAATACTTTCTACCGTTGGCTCATCAAAACCAGTGGTTAAAATACTTACTGAGGTTAAAATGGCTCCAGGCGTTTTTTTGAACCACTTTAAAATCATAGCTCGTTCCTTTTTAGTATTGGTATTATCTAAATGTGCAATAGGGTAGCCTGCTCGTCTAAAAGTATCATATACATGTAATGATGTGTTAATACCATTATTGAAAATAAGTGTTTTTTTACCTTTTGAACGTTCCTCATATGCTTGCAACAATTTGGTAAGCATGTCGTTATCTGTATATAAGTCTTCAGAAGATTTAACCGTATAATCACCATTAGCTCCAACAACCAAAGAAGTTAAACCTACATTATAACTAAACATTTCAGCACGTGCTAAAAACCCGTTTTGAATTAAAGACTCTATAGTTTCTCCTACTATTAATTCATCATAATTATCGGTCATAGGTAACTCCATGCTGGAACTTAATGGGGTAGCTGTTACTCCTAAAATAAATGATTGACTGAAAAACTTGAATAATTTAGTAAAGGAATTATAATGTGCTTCATCAATAATTACCAAACCAATATCTGATATATCTAATTTATCGTCATTTAAACGGTTGTTTAATGTTTCAACCATAGCAACGAAACAACTATAATCTGCTTGGTCACTCAAATCTGCTTTACTATCCACCACTTTGTTAATAACACCAAATTCTGTAAGCATACCAGAAGTTTGCTTACAAAGCTCTATTCTGTGTGTCATAACTAAAACCTTCTTTTTATGATGCTTGAGATATTGGCGTACCATTTCAGAAAAAATAACGGTTTTACCACCTCCTGTCGGCAATTGATACAGTAAATGATAGTCATCTGGGGCTTCATCAAATAAATTGAAAATTCTATCAATAGCTCCTTTTTGATAACTATATAAACTTTTACCTTCGTTTCTTTCTTCTAATTCTAAAGTGGAAATTTTCGACATATTTTTGGTTTTCAGACGTGCAAAAATAACACCTTTCAAGGGTTTACAACGAATGATTGAACTGAAAAAAAATAATTATTTTCATTTGAAGTAAAATAAAGCTCTAAAAAACTTCATTTTAATAAATAATCCAGCAACAACTTGTTTCTTTATATTTTTTGCTATCTAATTAATATCTTTACCTGCTATAAAATTAATTTTAAAAACTATGCACATAAATGATAAAACGGAAACAGAAACGTATTTAGCAGATTCTCAACGCTATGACTCCATGACTTATAACAGATCTGGAAATAGCGGTGTCCTTTTACCTGCTTTATCTATTGGTTTATGGCATAATTTCGGATTCATAGATAGCACACAAAATGCACGAAATATTTTAAGGTGTGCTTTTGATTTGGGCATTACACATTTTGACTTAGCAAATAATTACGGCCCGCCGTATGGTTCAGCAGAAGAAAATTTTGGACAAATCTTTAAAGCTGATTTTAAACCCTACAGAGATGAACTTTTTATAGCTACCAAAGCAGGCTTTGATATGTGGCCTGGGCCTTATGGAAACTGGGGTTCAAGAAAATATTTAATAGCGAGTTTAGATCAAAGTTTAAAACGCATGGGGCTCGATTATGTTGATATTTTTTATCATCACAGACCTGACCCAAATACACCTTTAGAGGAAACAATGGGAGCCTTGGCAGATATTGTAAAGCAAGGAAAAGCATTATATGTAGGCATTTCTAATTATCAGGCAGCAGATACTAAAAAAGCAGCAGACTTATTAAAAGATCAAAATATACCTTTTATTCTACACCAAGCACGCTATTCCATGTTTGATCGTTGGGTTGAAAAAGATTTATTAATTACACTTGAACAAAATGGTGTGGGTTGCATTGCGTTTTCGCCTTTAGCTCAAGGTATGCTTACAGACCGATATTTAAAAGGTATTCCTAAAGACTCAAGAGCCGCTAAAGATTTGACTTATTTGAACACAGACACTGTTAATAGCCATATTGATAAAATCCAAAAACTAAACATTTTAGCTGAAGCTCGCGGACAAAAACTATCGGAAATGGCTATTGCATGGATTTTAAGGCAACCGCAAGTGGCTTCTGTTTTAATTGGAGCTAGTTCTACAAATCAACTAATTGACAATGTAAAGGCTTTGGATAATTTAAACTTTACAGATGAAGAATTAAAAATAATAGATAGCATTGTTGCTTAATTTTCAAACTTAGTCTTTCATTACAATTATAGTAGCTTTAACCCCAGTTGAAAGGTTCCATCTATTTTGAGAAACAAGATTTCCTTTATCGTCTACCACCTTAAATTCTGCAGTATTTGGCCCGGAACTCCCTTGATTTAAGGCTACAAAATCTATTTTATTAAAACCTGATTGCAAATCCAGTTTAAACCCTTTAAATCCTCCTGTTAAAAACACTCTTGGATGAATAACATCATCATTGACTCTCACCTGAATAATATCTCCATCCACATAGCCATGATCTCTGTAAACAACATTTACATACGCCGCATTACTTTTAAAATCTCCAAAATACTGGTCGGTACTACTACCATTTTTCTGCTCAACCTCCTCTGGAGTTAACTTTAAATCTTCAATGTTTTTATTAATTTGTTTGATATATTGCTCTCCAGGGTCCCCAAATTGCTCATCTGGAAACATACTAAATTCCTTCTTTGGTAAACTTAAGTCTTTAGTTACTTTTGGAGAAGTTATGCCCTTATAATCATCCAGTTCCTTTGGCTGCTCAGCAAATGACTCTGGTGTTTCCTTACTATTTTCTACAGGAGGTAATGTTACAGATTTTTTCTTACTATCATTAATGACCTGTCCTTGAACAGAAAGGCTTAGCGTAAAAAAGAGAATAAATATTATATATAATTTCATTTGCATATTTCTATGACAATTCAAAGATATTTCTTTATCTGAAATACCAAGGAACCCTTCCTTAATTTTTTGACATCTTTAACACAAAAACTATTCCTAACATAAAATTTAATGATAAAAAACAGTTTTTTAAACTAATTAATAAAAATAATTGTATGAAAATTATGGGATTATTATTTTAAAATTTGTTTTACTTGCAACAATATCAAAATATATAAGGATTTAAATAAATTACTGATAATAACGGAGGCTACGCTTATAATAATTCACACCTAAATTGCTAGTCTAAGCCTGATTCTTTAGGAACACCATATTCAATTTTTAGTTTTTTTCTCCCCCACTCTTTAGCTGCCTGTACATCCTCTCCCATGTAAATATCAATACGGTTTTTCCAACGCGAATGCATTTTATCTTTTACTATATACACATCATTAAACCCTTCAATTTTAACAGGTGTATTGTGTTTTAAACCTTTTATTAGTAAATCTTTAGAAACTGCAATACATTTCATTCCAGGCTTTAAACTATCGCCAAAAGCGGTAAGGTTTGGGTTATCATTTGTTTGATTAACTACAGAGTTGTATGCTGTTGCAGTTACCTTTAGTGCTTGCCAAGTATAATTTTTTTCATAAAAATCTTCCTCCTTTTTTTTACAACTTGCCAAAACCAGTAGAAATATTAAAAATTTAATTTTCAAAATAAATATTGTTGATTAATTATAACAATATACTAATTTGTATCTAATTAGTTATCAATTAAAATTATAACTTAAAATATCAATAAGTGTTTTTTTGATGGAAACTTATCTAAATATAGAAGTCGGCATTATAACAATCTTTGTACATTTGTAAGACACATTCTTTTAAAATTTGAAAATGAAAATAGTTCCTAGTGTTGATTTAAATGATTTTATATCTGATGATCCTGTTAGAAAACAACAGTTTGTTAACAGCATTGGCGAAGCTTACCAAAATATAGGCTTTGTAGCATTAAAAGGCCACTTTTTAGATGACAATTTAGTGGAAAAATTATATACTGAAGTCAAGAATTTTTTTAGTCTTCCTATTGAAACCAAACAAAAATATGAAATTCCAGGTATTGGAGGGCAGCGCGGTTATGTATCCTTTGGTAAAGAAAGTGCCAAAGGAAAAAAAGAAGGCGATTTAAAAGAATTTTGGCACTTTGGGCAATATGTTGAAGACAATCCAAAACTTGAAGCTGAATACCCTAATAATGTAATTGTTGAAGAATTGCCTGAATTTAATAAAGTAGGAAAGGAAGCTTACAAAATGTTAGAAAAAACAGCCAAATATGTACTACGTGCTTTGGCTATTCATCTAAATTTAGAAGAAACTTATTTTGATGATTATATACATAATGGAAATTCCATTTTAAGACCTATCCACTACCCACCTATTTTACAAGAGCCTAAAGAAGCGGTTCGAGCTGCAGCTCATGGCGACATTAATTTAATTACCTTACTAATGGGTGCACAAGGAAAAGGCCTTCAAGTGCAAAACCATAATGGCGAATGGATTGATGCTATTGCAGAGCCCGATGAAATAATGATTAATGTTGGAGATATGCTTTCAAGACACACCAATAACAAACTAAAGTCAACCATACATCGTGTAATAAATCCACCTAAAGAATTATGGGGTACTTCACGATATTCCATTCCATTTTTTATGCACCCGGTAAGTAGTATGAAGTTAAATGTTTTGGATGGCTGTATTAATGAGACTACCCCTAAAGCTTTTGAGGACATTACTGCTGGCGAATTTTTAAATGAACGATTGATAGAATTGGGGTTGAAGAAATAAATAAGTTATCAGCGGCTGCTAATATAAAATACAGTTTAAAACTCTCATTTATACTGACACTAAATAGTAAAAAAATGGATTTAAAAGACCAACTAAAAAACCTATTTCCTGATCATAAAGAAGAAGTATCAAGCGAACCTGAAAACACATCGGATATTTGGATACAGGACGATCCAATTATTTGCAAATATGAAAAACGAAAAGGCAAGCCTATTACAATTTTAGAAGGCTACACAGGCGCTACAGAAGATTTTAAATTATTAGCCAAAGAAATAAAAACTACGTTAAGTGTTGGCGGAAGTTTTAAAGATGATAAAATTATTATTCAAGGTGATTACCGAGATAAAATCATGCAAATATTAAAAGATAAAGGCTTTAGTGTGAAACGGGTTGGAGGGTAATTTATGAATAACCAAGCACTTCATATCACTAATGGCGATCATCTTACTAATATTCTTTTAGATTTAGGTTTAACTGATGATATTATTACTTGGCAAGAAATACTCTGCGAAGGACCTACAACTTATCACGTAGGCTCTGAAGAATTTTTAAAAATGCGCTCTGACTTTTTAAAAAAATTTTATGATATTGATTTTAATACCAAAGAATTCAATAAAGAAATAAGTAAACTTAACCAACCTGAGTCCTACACAGAAATTGTACTTTGGTTTGAATATGATTTATTTTGTCATATCAATATGTTGGCAGTTGTAAATATGATAAAACAAAAGGGCATAACACTTCCTATACATTTGGTATGTAGCGGTAGAGTTGAAGGCGAAAAAAACCTAAAAGCCCTTTCTGAATTATCATCTAAACAACTAATGTTTCACTATAAAAACAAAACATTGCTACAAGAAAAAGACATTCAAGAATGTAAAGATATTTGGCAAATATACTGTGGGAAAGACCATAATTTAATTAAACCATTTCTTGTTAAAACATCTTCTTTTCAATATTTAAGTAATTGCCTAAAAGCTCACTTACAACGTTTTCCTGACTCAAAATCAGGATTAAATATTTTAGAAACTAATATTTTAGAGATTATAAAAAAGCACACTATTAAATCCAGACACCATTTATTAGGATATGCACTTAATTTTCAAGGCTATTACGGTTATGGCGATTTACAATTTTTTCGTATGTTCGAAAAACTCAGTATTTTCTTTTCTGAAACAGAAGGCCGTATAAAACTTAATAGAAAGGGATATGAAGCACTATTGGGTCATCATAACTTCTCCTCTGAAATTAATTCAAAAATGATTTTTGGAGGTGTAAACAAAATAGATTTTAAATTTAGCAAAAGGCTAAATAAATTGGTTGAATCCGTACAATAATATTATAAATGTCTATAAAAGCATCCGAACTAATATTAAATCCAGATGGTAGCATCTATCATTTAAATTTAAAACCTGAAAACATTTCAGACACCATCATTTTAGTTGGAGACCCTGATAGAGTACACCACATTACTAAACATTTTAATCATATTGAATTTGAAACTCAAAAAAGAGAGTTTAAAACACAAACGGGCACTTATGATAACAAGAGAATTACAGTACTTTCCACAGGCATAGGTTGTGATAATATTGATATTGTCTTAAATGAATTAGACGCCCTTGTAAATATCGATTTTGAAACTCGAACCATAAAAAATAACTTTAAAGCTTTAAAAATTATTAGAATTGGCACTTCTGGTTCATTACAAAGTGATATTCCTGTAGATTCTTTTTTAATAAGTAGACTTGCAATAGAATTTAGTGGACTATTTCACACATATGACTCCGAAAAAATTTGTAACTCACATTTAGAAGAAGCTTTTATAAAACATACCAATTGGCATAAATTTAAAGCAAAACCTGTCTTTGTAAAAAACAGCCGTCTTTTAGAAAGTCAGTTTGAAAGTAATGATACTTTTAAAGGTATTACAGCTACTGCCAATGGCTTTTATGGTCCACAAGGACGCGTTTTAAGGCTGCAGTTACAAGATGATGCTCTAAATGATAAAATGGATTCTTTTGAATACAAAGGCTTACGGTTAACAAACCTAGAAATGGAAACGGCTGCCATATATGGTTTATCCAAGCTATTAGGGCATCAAGCTATATCTTTAAATGCCATAATAGCCAATAGAGTTTTAGGAAATTTCAGTAAAAACCCTGAAGAAATCATTGAAAAATTAATTCAATATACTTTGAAAAAAATATAAAATGATAAAAGTTACAATAGGTGGCGTACCTGAACATTTTAATTTGCCTTGGCACTTAGCATTAGAAAAAGGTTTATTTATTAAAAATAATATTAATTTAAAGTGGTTAGATTTCCCTGGTGGCACAGGTGCTATGTGTAATGCTCTTCAAAATAAAACTATTGATATCGCTATTATTTTAACTGAAGGCATTATTAAAGATATTATTGAAACAAACTCAACTAAAATACTTCAAACATATGTACAAACACCATTGAATTGGGGTATTCACGTAGCCGCTAATTCTCCCTATTATAAAATAAACGACTTAAAAAAGAAAAAAGCAGCCATTAGTAGGTATGGTTCAGGCTCTCACTTAATGACTTACATAAATGCCCAAAATAATAATTGGAATATAAAAAATGATCTCGATTTTGAAGTTGTAAAAAATTTAGAAGGCGCTATTAAAGGATTAACAAACGGAGATGCCGATTATTTTTTGTGGGAAAAATTCACCACAAAACCATTGGTAGACAATGGTATATTTAGAAACATTGGAAATTGTCCCTCTCCATGGCCATGTTTTGTTATTGCTGTTAGAACAGAGTTTGTTAATGACAATAAAGACACTTTAAAAACTATTTTAAGTACCATAAATGAAATTACAACTAACTTTAAAAAGACCCCAAACATAGACAAAATTATATCTAAGCGTTATAAGTTACAACTTAAAGATGTTCAAGAATGGTTATCTATTACAGAATGGTCGCAAACTATGATTGATGAAAACATACTGGAAAACACCCAAAAACAATTATTTTCATTGAATATTATTCCAGAAATTGCCAATCACAACACACTGATTAGTAAACTATAAAATCAAAAACAATTATTTTTTACTTTCTTTTTTAGTTGATTCACCTTCTGACATTTTAGATACTTCAGGCTCCTTAAACAAATCTATATAAGCATTTCCTAAATATTCAATCACATGACTTGCAATCAAACTTTCGTACCCATACTTCTGAACTGCAATGTCCGCAGATTTCCCATGTAAATAAACCCCAAAAATAGTTGCAGACAACGATTCATACCCTTGGGAAATTAAACCTGTAATAATACCCGTTAACACATCTCCACTGCCCGCAGTAGATAGTCCTGGATTGCCTGTAGAGTTAATATATATTTTATCCTGAAAAACCGTCATACTATTTGCGCCTTTAATTACAATGATTAAGTTATAGGTTTTGGAAAAGGTTTTTACTTTATCAATTTTATCAAAATCGTCTTCCCAACTACCAATTAAACGTTCCAACTCTTTTGGATGTGGTGTTAATACAGATGCACTTGGTACTAATTTTAACAAAGATTTATTTTTTGAAAGAATATTAATGCCATCAGCATCAATAACTAAGGGGGTTTGGTTTTGTTTTAAAAAAGTTTCAAAAGCCCTGATTGTTTTTGGGTGAACTCCTAATCCAATCCCTACACCTATAACTGCTGGAGTAATATTAAAAGTAATATTAGAAATAAACTCATTTTCAATATCAGTTATTACCATAGCTTCTGGAAATGAAGATTGTAAAGGCACGTAACCACATTTAGGGATAAATACCGTTACCAATCCTGCTCCTGATGATAATACAGCCTTACTTGCTAAGATAAGTGCTCCTATTTTTCCATAGCTACCACCAATAATTAGTGCATGTCCAAATAATCCTTTATGGGAAAAAGTGCCCCTTGGTTTATACATAGGTAGCACATCATATTTTCCAACAAGTTCCGCCTGGGTAGACACATCAGTCATAAATTTGGTATCTAAACCGATATCTAAAATTTCCCATTGCGTAGTATACTTGGCTGTTTCTGGTAAAAAGAAAACCAATTTAGGTGAAGCAAAACTCAAGGTATAACTTGCCCAAACCACACCATCCTCATCCTTAGGGGATCTTTCAGTATTTAATCCAGAAGGAATATCAATAGATAATGTATACGCTTTAGTATTTCTAAAATACATAAACAATGACTTTACCCAGTTATCAACAGGTCTATTTAACCCTATTCCAAAAATAGCATCTACAATTATATCTTGTGACGCTATGGAAGGAAAATCTTCTTTACACTTCAATAGTGTTGGCCAATCTTTGGTTACATTTTTTATCCTATCATAATTAATTAAGAAATCTTTCGAACGCTTATCACTACAATTAACCACATAGGTTTTTACATGGTATCCATGAATAATTAAATGCCTTGCAACCACTAAACCATCACCCCCATTATTTCCAATGCCACAAAATACATGAATAGGTACTTGTGCACCTTGCATGCGTGTGTGTAACCAATTAAAAATTTGGGTTCCAGCACGCTCCATCAAATCTGTTGATGAAATATTTTGACGCTCTGTTGTTAACTTGTCCCCTTCGTAAATTTGGTCTTTTGATAATATTTTCACAAGAAAATCTATTTTTATTGATTCACAATTCTAATTAAAAAAGCTACATTTTTTTTAAAAATAATAACATTCTTCTTAAGAATTACTCAAAAAGCTGTTTTTTGTTTTTTTATTAGTCTAAAAGTAATACTTTTGAAATGTTTATTTAGAAAAATGAATCTTTTAAACTTAAATACAACTCTTGTTATTCCTTCTTTTTTAAGAGAAGCTATTGCTATTTTTGAAATAACAACCTTTACAATTACCCCTTGGGGTTACTAGGCTTATATATTTATTCGGACTATCTTTGCAATGATAAATATTGCATTTTCTCAAAATCACATATTCAAACATTAATTCATTAAAAAATGAAGGTTTTAAAATTTGGAGGAACTTCAGTAGGTTCTTCAAAAAACATAAATAAAGTCATTAACATATTAACAAACTATTCCAAAACAGATTCTGTTGTTTGTGTTGTTTCAGCTGTTGGTGGTATTACTGATAAATTATTAGTAGCTGGAGACTTAGCTAAAAATAAAGACGAAGATTTTAATGAGGCCTTTAAAACCATTAAAGAAATTCACATTTCCATTGTAAAGGAATTAATTCCTACTAAAAATGAACCTATAATTAGCTATGTTCAAGAAAAATTAAACGAACTTAAGAGCTTATTAGATGGCATTTTTTTAATCAACGAATTATCTCCAAAAACATCTGACAAATTGGTAAGTTTTGGCGAGTTGCTATCGTCTTTTATCATAGCAGAAACCATGAAAAGCCGAGATATTTCTGCTGAACGTAAAAACTCACAGGATATTGTAGTTACCAATTCCAACTTTACAAAAGCGGAAGTAGATTATAAAATCACCGATAAAAACATTTTAGAATACTTTAAATCTGCTAAAGAACGCATTACTATACTTCCTGGATTTGTCTCTAGATCAAAATCTGGCGAACAAACTACCTTAGGTCGTGGTGGTTCTGATTTTACAGCTGCTATTATAGCTGCAGCCTTAAATGTAACCCAATTAGAAATATGGACGGATGTTAGCGGAATGTTTACAACCAACCCAAAATTGGTAAAACAAGCCTACCCTATTGAAAAAATATCCTATCAAGAAGCAATGGAACTGTCGCATTTTGGAGCTAAAGTATTATATCCACCAACGGTTCAACCTGTGTTAGATTTAAACATTCCTATTCACATAAAAAACACTTTAGACCCAGAAGCTATTGGAACCATTATTTCAAATAAAGATGCACATTCTACATCACCTGTAAAAGGTATCAGCAATATAAATAACATTGCTCTTTTAACTTTACAAGGAAGTGGTATGATTGGGATACCGGGGTTTTCAAGACGTTTGTTTGAAACCTTATCTCAAGAAAAAATTAACGTAATCATGATTACGCAAGCATCTTCAGAACATTCTATTTGTTTAGGTATTGAAGAAAAAGATGCACATGCTGCTAAAGCAGCAATTGACACTACTTTTGAAAATGAGATAGAACTTCACAAAATAGACCCAATCATTGTTGAAAGAGACTTATCAATTATCGCTTTAGTGGGTGATAATATGAAAAATCACCAAGGGATTAGCGGCAAAATGTTTAGCACACTAGGTAAAAATAATATCAATATTAGAGCCATTGCCCAAGGAGCTTCTGAAAAAAACATCTCTGCTGTTATTTTACAATGTGATGTTAAAAAAGCGCTTAACACACTGCACGAACAATTTTTTGAAATAAAAACAAAACAACTTAACGTTTTTATTACAGGCGTTGGCAATGTAGGTGAAAAATTAGTTGAACAAATTAAACAGCAACGTAAATACCTAAAAGAAAATTTAAAAATAAACTTGCGAATTGCTGGACTATCAAATTCCAGAACCATGATTTTTAATGAGGACGGCATTGATTTAAACAACTGGAAGGATCTGTTAAAAGAAGGAGAAAAAGCATCACTTCAAGGATTCTTTGAAAAGACAAAAACATTGAATTTACGTAATAGTATTTTTGTAGATGTTACAGCTAATTATGATGTAGCCAATTTATATGCAAATTATTTAAGAAGTAGTATAGCTGTTGTGGCATGTAACAAAATTGCCTGTTCAAGTGATTATGAAAATTATAAACTATTAAAACGATTATCACTTAAATACAATGCTCCTTTATTGTTTGAAACCAATGTGGGCGCAGGATTACCAATTATAGACACCTTAAATAATTTAATAGCTTCTGGAGACAAAGTAAACTCTATTCAAGCTGTTTTATCTGGTAGTTTAAATTATGTATTTAACAACTTTAATAACACCACTAAATTTCATGACGTGGTAAAACAAGCTGGTGTAGAAGGATATACTGAACCAGATCCAAGAATAGATTTAAGTGGTGTAGATGTGGCTCGTAAAATTTTAATTTTAGCAAGAGAAAGTGGTGTTGAAATGAATTTAGAAGACATAGAAAATATTCCTTTCCTTTCTGAATCTGGTTTAAAAAGTGATAGTGTAAATGATTTTTACGAAACACTAATTGCTGATGAAGCTCATTACCAAAAATTATTTGCATCTGCAAAAGCTAATAACTGTCAACTAAAATATGTTGCAAAATTTGATAATGGTAAAGCGAGTGTTAGCTTACAAGAAATTCCAATAGGTCATCCATTCTCTAATTTAGAAGGAAGCGATAATATTGTTATGTTTTACACGCAACGCTACCCAAAACAACCTATGATTATTAAAGGTGCAGGTGCAGGTGCAGATGTAACGGCTTCAGGCTTGTTTGCAGATATTATTAGAGTTGGAAATGAATAATTAAACCTCCTACTTTAAAATTAACAAAAAGTTTTTAAATGAATGAAATAAAAATATTTTCTCCTGCAACCGTTGCTAATGTGGCCTGTGGTTTTGATGTGCTTGGATTCTGCTTAGATAGTGTTGGAGACCAAATGGTTATAAGAAAAACAGATAAAAAAGGCATCTATATCACTAAAATTGAAGGAGGTTTTAATTTACCTTATGAAGCTGAATTAAATGTTGCTGGTGTTTCAGCATTAGCTATGTATGAAGCTATAGACGTTAATTTTGGATTTGAAATTGAAATCTACAAAAATATAAAACCTGGTAGTGGTATTGGTAGCAGTGCTGCTAGTGCTGTAGGTAGTGTTTTTGGTATGAATGAACTCATTGGAAAGCCTTTTAATAAAACGCAGCTTACAAAATTTGCCATTCAAGGCGAAGCATTAGCTAGTAAATGTGAACATGCCGATAATTTGGCTCCTGCCCTTTTTGGAGGTTTTACGTTAGTTAAAAGCTTAGTGCCATTAGAAATTTTAGAATTACCATCGCCCGATGCTATATTTGCAACTATTATTCACCCTCAAATAGAAATAAAAACATCTGAAGCGCGAGCTATCCTTCCTAAGGAAGTTGCCCTAAGTGATGCCATTACACAATGGGCAAATTTTGGAAGTTTAGTACATGCTTTACATACAAGTAATTATGATTTGATTCAAAAATCATTACACGATGTTATTGTAGAACCACATAGAAGTAAGCTAATACCTCACTATAATGAGATAAAAACTACAGCTTTAAAAGCAGGAGCATTAGGTTGTGGGATTTCAGGATCTGGCCCTTCTATTTTTTCGCTATGTAAAGGTTTAAAAACAGCTAACCATGTAAAAAATGCTATTGAATCCTTATATGCAAAAACAGGTATTGAATTTGATATGCATGTATCAAAAATTAATGTAGATGGTGTTAAAATTATAGACTAAAATTTAGAATAGGACATCTTACGTAAGAAGAAAAAATAGCAAGACATATTTACGAATTATTAATAAAAACAGATTCCTCCCTTCGATTTATCAACACACACAGACAAAAGGAATAACAGAAAAATGAACTACTACTCGCTAAACAAAAAAGCACCAAACACAACGTTTAAAAATGCCGTTATAAAAGGGTTAGCTCCAGACAAAGGACTATATTTCCCTGAAAATATTACGCCATTGTCAAAAGATTTTTTTGATAATATTGATAACGTATCGCATTCGGAAATTGCCTTTGAAGCTATTAAACAATTTGTACTACCTGAAATTCCTGAAGCAGTTTTAAAAGCAATTGTTGAAGAAACCTTATCCTTTGACTTTCCTGTAGTTAAACTAAATGACTCCATTTCTACTTTAGAATTATTTCATGGCCCAACTATGGCTTTTAAAGATGTAGGCGCACGCTTCATGGCACGTTGCTTAGGTTATTTCAATCAAAATAACGATAAAGAAGTCACCGTTTTAGTAGCTACTTCTGGCGATACAGGAGGTGCTGTAGCTAATGGTTTTTTAGGTGTTAAAGGTGTTAACGTCGTGATTCTTTATCCTAGTGGAAAAGTAAGTGATATTCAGGAAAAACAACTAACAACTCTTGGGCAAAATATTAAAGCATTAGAAGTGAATGGCACGTTTGACGATTGCCAAGCCATGGTTAAAACTGCTTTTCTAGATGAAAACTTAATTAGTAAAATGCAACTTACTTCCGCTAATTCCATTAATGTAGCACGCTGGCTGCCTCAATTATTCTATTTTATGTTCGCTTACAAACAACTTCATAATAAATATAATGATATTGTTTTTTCAGTACCAAGTGGAAACTTTGGAAATGTGTGCGCAGGTATGATGGCACAACAATTAGGGCTACCAATCAATCATTTTGTTGCATCAAACAATGCTAATAATGTAGTTACACGCTATTTGATATCTCAATTGTATGAACCAAAACCTTCAATACAAACCATAAGTAATGCTATGGATGTTGGTTCACCGAGTAATTTTATTCGAATACAAGAAATCTACAAAAACGAGTTTAAAACTTTAAAAGAAAACATGTATTCGTACAGTTTTTCTGACAATGAAACCAAAAAAGCCATGTTAGAAATTTATAACAATTATAACTATGTTTCAGATCCACACGGCGCCGTTGGCTATTTGGGATGCAAAGCTTACTTAAAAGAAAACCCAAAAGCACATTGTGTATTTTTAGAAACGGCACACCCTACTAAATTTTTAGATGTGGTTGAAGAAGTTATTAAAGATAAACAGCCTTTACCTGAGCAAATACAAAGCGTTATGGGCAAAGACAAAGTGTCTGTTAATATTTCTACTTATGATGAGTTAAAAACTTTTTTATTGAAATAATGAGGTATTAAATTCTCATGCAAAATCTATAGATTGTGCGTATTGTTTCAATACCGTAAAAAGATCATTTTTATTGAATGGCTTTGAGAGAATATCATCAAAGCCTAAATCATCCAATTTATTAATAATCTCTGTACTTGGTATATTGGCTGTGAATGCAATAACAGTAACATCTGGTCTATGTTTTTTAATATGTGCTATTGCTTTAAAACCATTCATTATTGGCATTTCTAAATCCAAAAGCACAATATCTATATCACTGTGAGCCTTAATTCTTTCTATAGCTTCAACCCCATTTGTTCCTTCATACACGTTAGCAACGTGTTTTCCTAAAAGCTTCTTAGCATACATCATGCTTACCATATTGTCTTCAACTACTAATATGTTAGAATTCAATAAAAAATCGTCACTAAAAGCTTCTTTTTTGACTAAGTTATTTGGCAAAGCTTCAACCCGTTCAAATGTTAACGGAAAATAAAAACGAGTTCCTTTATTCAATCGACTCTCAATACGTATTTCTGAATCCATCGCAGCAATAATAGACTGGGAAATTGCTAAGCCTAATCCTGTTCCCCCGTATACAGGATTGCTTTCATTCTGAATTTGATGAAAACTTTCAAAAACTTTCTTAATATTCTTAGGAGCAATACCTATGCCGGTATCATTAACAATGAACTGAACATCAACCTGATGCTTATTCAAATCTTTTACTTCCACAGAAAATGTTATGCTACCTTGTTCTGTAAACTTTATCGCATTAGAAATCAAATTATATACAACCTGAGCTATACGTTTTTCATCTACATTAACAATAACATCTTTTAATTTTGGATCAATATAAGAATGAAGTTCTAAGTTTTTTTCTTCTGCTTTATTAATAAATGGAATAGTAATTTTATTTAAAAAATCAAATAACACCTTCGGTTCTTTAAATAATTCAAAACGACCAGATTCAATTTTATGTATGTCCAACATATCATTCACCAACAACAACATATTATCATTGCAACAATCTAAAATTTCAAAATATTTTTTGTTTGGAACCTCATTTGTATCACTGCCTAATATTAATTGGGTTACACCATTAATGCTATTTATTTGGGTGCGCAATTCATGTCCCAAATTAGATAAAACCTTTGTTCTTCTATCTTTTTCATTTTCAGCAATCTCTTTATCTGCATTTATTTTTTTTATAAAAAATTTATTATGACTTAATGCTTGTAAGGAAAACACCATTATAAGTAAAAAATTTATAGATGAATTTAAAATAAACCTATAATGGATCTGTTCTCTTGTCAACTCTTTATAATACTCTGAATACATTGGAGAAATTAAAAAAGAAATAACTAAAAATATAATAGTAATAGTGTATAAAATATTGGTATGTTTTTGAAAATACACTTCACGACGAATGACATAAGGTAAAGAAAAAATTAAACCTAATTGAAACCAATAGTAACCAGACATTATTCCTTCTAAATAAGACAAACCTAAAGTGGCAATTCCTAAAGTTATATAAACAAAATACGGTCCTGCTAAATAATTCCTCTTAACGATAAAAACATAAACACTTAATAAAAAGCCAATTAGAGGGAATATAGTTATTACTGCAGAAGTTGTAAAACCATGATAAAAACTAATAACGGTATAATAAAAATTGGCCAAGGTGGCAAAAATATAGACCCGAATTGCAAGCTTAAAAAATGTTTTTTGTCTTAAGTCTTTGAATTTAAGACTATGTATTCCTTCTTTCATTTGCTAATAATAATAGACAAAAGAACACTTTTTGACGATTAAAAGCAAGAGTTGCTTGTTTTTTTTACTTAACGGTTGTTATTTTAATAAAAAAACAGAACTTTTTTATCTGTTAAAAACTAACTACAAACAATCTAATTGACAGAAAATCAGACTATAAACTCTATTAAAATTTAGTCTATAATTTTTCAATACATTTGCGTTTTAATTCAAACCACAAATATCACTATTGTTTATTTTTTAACTATAATATTAAAATGAAAAATACAGCCCTAACAGAAACTCATATAGCACTTGGCGCAAAAATGGTGCCTTTTGCAGGCTATAATATGCCTGTGCAATACGAAGGCGTAACTTCAGAGCACGAAACCGTTAGAAATGCCGTTGGTGTTTTTGATGTATCACATATGGGTGAGTTTTTAATTGAAGGTGATTATGCCTTGGAACTAATCCAAAAAGTAAGTAGTAATGACGCATCTAAATTAACTATTGGAAAAGCTCAATATAGTTGTATGCCAAATGATTCTGGTGGAATTATAGACGATTTAATTATTTATAAAATAAAAGAAACCACCTATTTGTTAGTTGTAAACGCTAGTAATATTGAAAAAGACTGGAATTGGATTCAATCTAAAAATGATGTTGGGGCTACAATGCGTAATTTAAGTGAAGAGTATTCTTTATTAGCCATTCAAGGCCCTAAAGCCATTGAAGCCATGCAAAGTATTACAAGTCACGATTTATCTGCAATAACATTCTATAATTTTATAGTTGGTGATTTTGCTGGAATTAAAAACGTTATAATTTCTGCAACAGGCTATACAGGAAGTGGTGGTTTTGAAATTTATTGTAAAAACTCTGAAGTGAAACAAATATGGAATACCGTTTTTGAAGCTGGTAAAAATTATGGTATCAAACCAATAGGATTGGCTGCACGAGACACTTTACGTTTAGAAATGGGGTACTGCTTATATGGTAATGATATTAACGATTCCACATCCCCTATTGAAGCAGGTTTAGGTTGGATTACTAAATTTACAAAAAAATTCACCAACTCTGAAGCCCTTGAAAACGAAAAAAAATTAGGCCCAAAACGAAAATTAGTGGCTTTTGAATTGGATGAACGAGGTATACCTAGGCATGGATATAATATTGTAGATACGGATGGAAATAAAATTGGTGAAGTTACTTCAGGAACCATGTCTCCTTCATTAGGAAAAGGAATTGGATTAGGCTATGTACCAACAAATTTCTCTAACGTAGGTAGTAAAATTAAAATTCAAATACGTAAAAACACCATTCTGGCAACAGTTGTTAAATTACCATTTTACAAATAATTACATGCTCGATTACCAAGCCATTTTAGAAACTATCCATCAAAATATCAGCAAGATTGATAATAGAGGCATTGTAGCATCATACATTCCAGAATTAGCTCATGTAAACAAAAACACATTTGGAATTCATTTAAGAACTTTAGATGGCAAAACTTTTGGCGCAGGCGATTTCCAAAAACATTTTTCTATCCAAAGTATTTCCAAAGTTTTAGCTTTATCCAAAGCCATGGAATTAGTTGGTGAAGATATTTGGAAGCGTGTAGATGTAGAACCTAGTGGAAATCCATTCAATTATTTGTCATTAATAGAAGTTGAAAAAGGCATCCCGAGAAACCCGTTAATTAATTCAGGAGCCCTTGTTATTGCTGACATATTGGTTTCTAATTTAAAAAACCCAAAGGAAGATTTCTTAAATTATGTAAGAACTCTTGCCGATGACAAAAGCATAAACTATAATAATAACGTGGCACTTTCTGAAAAAAAAACTGGCTTTAAGAATTACGCCACTGCCAATCTTTTAAAATCATTTAATAATTTAACAAATCCCGTTGATGTCGTTTTAGATTTTTACTTTCATCAATGCGCTTTAGAAATGACATGCAGCCAACTATCAAAAGCTTTTTATTTATTTGCCAACAAAGGATGCTGCTTGCAAAACAAACTACATATAACAAATCAGCAAGTAAAACGGATTAATGCTATCATGCTTACCTGTGGATTTTATGATGAAGCTGGTGAGTTTGCTTTTGAAGTGGGATTACCGGGAAAAAGTGGTGTTGGAGGTGGTATTGTTGCACTATTACCTAAAGAATTTGTAATTACTGTTTGGTCTCCTGGTCTCAATAATAAAGGAAATTCAAAGTTAGGGATGTTAGCTTTGGAACAATTTACCACCAAAACCAAATTGTCTATTTTTTAGATATACTTCATATTTTAAAGCTAATATGCTTGAACGAGAAAATAAACATAGAATTTTAATTTTAGGAGCCAGCGGTTTTTTAGGAGGTAGTATATACAAAGAACTTTGCTCCTACTTTAATACTTTTGGTACTTACTGTACTGACCATATTTTACTTGATAAAAACAAACATTTTTTTCAATATAATATTGAAGAAGATGATGTTTTTGAAATTTTAGAAATCGTTAAACCTAACATTATTATTTCTGCTCTTAGAGGCGATTTTTCAAAACAAATCATAGTTCATAGACATCTTACAGAATACATTTCAAGCACTAAATGCAAACTTATTTTTTTGTCTTCAGCCAATGTTTTTGATGCTTACAGTAAATATCCAAGTTATGAATTTGACAAAACATTAAGTCATAGTATTTACGGACATTTTAAAATAAAAATTGAAAATATGCTTTTACGATTACCTAAAAGCAAAGTAGCCATTTTAAGGCTTCCTATGGTATTCGGAAAACATTCTCCAAGAATTCAAGAAATTATTCAAATTTTAAAAAACAAAGAACCTATAGAAGTATTTCCAAATTTAATAATGAATGTGACTACTGACTCAAAACTAACACAGCAAATTCATTACATCATCAACAGAAATAAATCTGGTATATTTCATTTAGGTAGTACGGACTTGGTCCACCATGACGATTTTATAAAAGAAATTATTGACGTTTTAGGACATACAAACCCGATTTATAAACATGTGTATACCACTAATAATGAGCGGTATTTAGCCACATTACCAAAAGATAATTTATTACCCAAGAACCTACAATTACTAAGCAACGAAATAATTAATGAATTAAAAATTTAATTGATTTTAAGTAGTTAAATCAGTACATTGTAAAAAACAAAAAAATCAATAATTATGAATAAACTATCAAAAGAAGATATAGAAAAAAAACTTTTAAGGTTTCCTGATTGGGAATATTATGACGATGCATTACATTCAGAATTTGAATTTGAAAACTTTAAAGACTGTTTTAGTGCCATGAGTAGAATTGCTTTTGAATGTGAAGCGTTAAACCACCATCCAGATTGGTCCAATACTTATAATATATTGACTGTGTCACTTTCAACTCATAGCGCAAAAGGTGTTACTGAAAAAGACTTCAAATTGGCCGAAGCCATTGAAGCTATAGTAGAACCTGATGACGAATAATAAATCCTTTTATATTATTTCAATTTGTAGATTTTTTTAATTTTGTATGAATTTATAATCTATTAAAAAAATTCCCTTCTACAAGGGAATTAAAAATAAACTATTGAATTATGGGAAGAGCTTTTGAATTTAGAAAAGCACGTAAAATGAAGCGTTGGTCTGCTATGAGCAAAGCCTTTACACGCATTGGTAAAGATATTGTTATGGCTGTTAAAGAAGGTGGCCCAGATCCAGCAAGTAACTCGCGTTTAAGAGCTGTTATACAAAATGCAAAGTCTGTAAACATGCCTAAAGACAATGTAGAACGAGCTATAAAAAAAGCGAGTGACAAAAGCCAAGGTGATTATAAAGAAGTTGTTTTTGAAGGATATGCACCTCATGGCATTGCGGTTTTAGTTGAAACTGCTACAGATAATAATACTAGAACAGTTGCCAATGTTCGCAGTTACTTTAACAAATGTGATGGTAGTTTAGGCACTTCTGGTTCTGTGGTTTTTATGTTTGACCATACGTGTAATTTCAGAATTAATGCAGAAGGATTAGACCCTGAAGAATTAGAATTAGAGTTCATTGATTATGGAGCTGAAGAAGTTTTTGCAGATGACGATGGCATATTAATTTATGCCCCATTTGAAAGTTTTGGAGCCATTCAAGCAGAACTTGAAAAACGTAACATTGAAATATTATCGTCTGGTTTTGAACGCATTCCACAAGTAACAAAACCCTTAACTCCTGAGCAAGCTGCAGATGTAGAAAAACTTTTGGAAAAATTAGATGATGATGATGATGTTCAAAATGTATACCATACCATGGAAGAAACAGGAGACTAATAACTCCACAAAAACTTAATTTCACAGGATTATAATTCCTGTTTTTTTAGTTTCATAACCCTATTTAAATCTGAACGACTTATATTTTTGTTCAGATTTTTTTATGCTAAATTTCTTTTTAAATTAATAAATGTGTACATACTTTTTTAGGTTTTACTAATTTTAAAATCGTGTTATTAATATCAATCAAAATTAGAAATGACCACTTATTTATACTAAAACCTTGATTTTTTTGAATCTATCAATCACGCCGCTCTTTACACTATACTAAACCATAAAACAATAAAAATCATTTAGTTACTGACGTATATCATAGGAAATATCATGAAATTTTTCTAATTTTAAATTTTATTTTTAACAAATGAAAATAGGTTTAGTATTATCTGGCGGTGGCGTACGAGGTGCTGCTCATATAGGTGTTATAAAAGCATTAGAAGAACATGGCATTTACCCTACGCATGTTGCAGGTACCAGTGCTGGGGCTATTGCAGGAGCCTTATACGCTTATGGTTATAACTGGCAAGATATTTTTAAGTTTTTTAAAAACGTACAAATATTAGATATTAAAAAATATGCTCTAAATAAACCAGGTTTAATTGATTCTGAAAAATTTTATCAGGATTTTAAAACCTATATTAAAGAAGATAATTTTAATGTGTTAAAAAAGTTTTTAATTGTTACTGCAACAGATATTATAAATGGTCATCTTGAAACCTTCCACGAGGGAGAACTCATCAAACCTGTCTTGGCTTCTGCAGCATTTCCAGGGGTGTTTGCTCCTGTAAAATTCAAAAACTCATATTATATTGATGGTGGGTCATTAAACAACTTTCCTGTAGACTTACTAAAACCTATATGCGACACTATAATTGGGGTAAATGTGAATAATTTTACTACTATAACTATAAAAGATTTAAAACATTCTTACAATGTAGTTGAACGTGCTGTTAAATTAAAAATGGCACAAGAAGATCGAGAAAAAATTAATGATTGCAATTTAATTATTTCTCCACCTGAATTAAGTAAATACGGTACTTTTGATAAAAAGTATCTAAATGACATATTTAAAATAGGATACGATGCAACTTACCAAGCATTAATAAACAATCAAAGTTTTTTAACAGCTACTACTAAAAACTGACAAATATTATTTTTATTTATAACAACCTTTATTTTAAATGGTATTATAAAATCAAACATTTATCCAAGGTATCTTTATAAATGGCTTCATACTGAGGAACTATCTTATGTAAATCATATTTTAAAGCTTCTTTTCTGGCATTCATTTTAAATGTTGCTAAGCGATTTTCATCACTTAAAATGTGAATAGCATTTTTAGTCATATCTTCTAAATCTCCCACATTACTTAAAAAACCAGAAACCCCTTGAACATTAACTTCAGGAATCCCCCCAGTATTACTTGAAATTACAGGAACCCCTGAAGCCATAGCTTCTAATGCTGCTAATCCAAAACTTTCTGTTTCTGATGGCAAGAGAAATAAATCACTAAAGCATAAAATTTTATCAATTTCGTTACTTTTCCCGAAGAATATAACTTTATCTAAAATACCTAATTCCTGACATTGTATTTCAACTTTTTCTCGTTCAGGTCCCACCCCCACTAACATTAATTTTGCAGGCATTACTTTTTGAACATTATAAAATATACTAATAACATCTTGCACCCGCTTCACAGGCCTTAAATTACTAATATGAGTTATAATTTTCTCATCTTCATTAGCCATTATATCCCGTTGACAATTAGTAAAATCATGATTATATTTATCTAAATCAATAAAATTAGGAACGATACTTATATTATTTTTAATATCGAATAGTCTAAGAGTATCTTCTTTTAAACTTTGAGAAACTGCCGTTACAGCATCCGATTTATTAATACTAAACGTAACAGCCGGTTTATAATATGGATGACTACCAACCAAAGTAATATCTGTACCATGTAGAGTTGTAACAATAGGCAAATAAATACCTTGATCTTCCAACATTTTTTTAGCCATATAGCCTGCATATGCATGAGGAATGGCGTAATGTACATGCAAAATTTCTATTTTATAAAGTTTTACCATATCCACTAACTTACTTGACAAAGCAAGTTCATAAGGCTGATAGTGAAATAAAGGATACTCAGGTACGGTTACTTCATGATAATGTACATTATTGCTTAGCAGCTCCAATCTTACAGGTTGTTTATATGTAATAAAATGAATTTCGTGCCCGCGTTTAGACAGTTCTAAACCTAACTCTGTAGCTACTACGCCACTACCCCCAAATGTTGGGTAACACATGATACCTATTTTCATTTTTTTTTATTTTAAGTACGTCATGTTTTAAGTCCAGAAGTTTCATTTCCAACTTACAACTTTAAATACTTTTATTCAATTATCGCTTCATAAATTAAGCGCTGTATTTCTGTTCTAATATTTTCTTTTAGCAATAAATTTTTTCCTGCATGTGGATAGGTTCTATTAGCTAAAAACACATATACAATTTCTTCTTCAGGATCTGCCCAAGCATAGGTACCAGTAAAACCAGAATGCCCAAAACTGCTTAATGAAATACAACCACATGTTGGTCCTGGACCAGATGATTGAGGTTTATCAAAGCCAATTCCTCTTCTATTTCCATTACTACAATAATAACAAGTATTAAACTTATCTACGGTTTCTGGTTTTAAAAACTGTTCACCCCCATAATAGCCTTTTTGCAAATACATTTGCATAATTTTTGCAACATCATTAGCATTGCTAAATATACCTGCATGACCACCAACACCATTTTGCATAGCTGCTCCCATATCATGCACAAAGCCTTGAACTTTTTGAAACCTATAATAATCATCTTCTTCCGTTGGAACAATATGTTTATTACTAATTTTATGATAAGGATTGTACATAGTATAATTAGCTCCTAATGGTTTATAAAAATACTCCTCTACAAGATTATCTAAGGTTTGGTCGTAATATGTTTCAATAAATTTCTTTAAAATATAATAAGGTAAATCACTATACCTATATTGCTGCCGGTTAAGTAGGTCTGATTTTAAAATTATAGACTGAATACTGTCTTGATAATCAGTACGTAAAAATAAATTATTGGTAACTTCAATATTAAATTCATTACTGCGCTTTGTTCTATAATATTTTTCACTAGGGCGTTTTGTTTCTGTATCTAAAGTTTCATAATAAAAAGGAATCCACGGTTTTAATCGTGCATAGTGAGAAAGCATTTCTTTAAGAGAAATATCCTTTTTGTTTGAATTTTTATACTCTGGCATTAATTCTGACAACTTACTATTTAAAGCAATCATACCATTCTCTTCCATTTTCATCACTAAAGGTAGCGTTGCGAGTATTTTTGTTAACGATGCCACATCATACAAATCATTAAACGCTACATTTTTATCACCTTTATATGTATGTGTCCCAAAATTTTTATTGTAAATAACCGTTCCTTTTCTTGCTATCAACAATTGAATACCAGGAGTCATCATAGAATCTACTGCTAATTGAGCTATAGAATCTACTTTTTTTAATTTAAACGAACTCATTCCAAATCGTTCTGGAACACTATAACCTAAACGCTTAGAAGCCTCATTTTCTATACCATAACCTGCTTTAAAAAACGTACCAACAGAAACAGGCAAGTGTCCTTTAGATGGAATAGCTCCAAAAATAAGTTGTGCTGATTTTTCTTGAGCTATTTTACTGTTTTGATAACTAATAATTATACTTTCAATATCAAGTACTGAATAAAAATCCATTAATGCATATGGCTTAACAAATAAATCTAATACAACTCGGTTTGTTTTTGAAATTTCATTTATCCAAGTTATTTCATCTTTAGTTAATTTATATTCCTTCCA
This sequence comes from Pseudalgibacter alginicilyticus, assembly GCF_001310225.1. Classification (GTDB taxonomy): domain Bacteria; phylum Bacteroidota; class Bacteroidia; order Flavobacteriales; family Flavobacteriaceae; genus Pseudalgibacter; species Pseudalgibacter alginicilyticus. The sequence continues at coordinate 880,809 of NZ_CP012898.1, forward strand.
CGGATTATCATTGGAGCGATGAAAACCAATTATAACTGTATTATAAGCTTTAAGTTTGGCTAATAAATCTTCTAATGAATCTGATTTTATTTCATGAATCTCTGTATATTTTTGAAGTTCTTTAAAAAACACAGAACCATCATCATCTCCCATTTTAACATAAGCAATGTCTTTTTTCCCCAATTCTTTAAACGGAATAAACTGAGCTTCATTTTTTACTACCGTAATGGCATTTTCCATGAGTTCTTCATACAAAATATCATCTTCGGGCCTATTCAAATCTTCAATTAAACGAGGTATTTCTATGGGCTTATAATGGTTTAAACCTACTTTGTATTTGGCTTTCAGTATTTTTTTTACAGAAAACTGCAAACGCTCTTCAGATACAATGCCATCATAATAAGCCTTTTTTATTTTTTCAATACCCACTGCAACATCTTCCGACATTAACATAACATCATTCCCTGCCATAAAAGCTGCCAAATCAATGTCGCCCGTTTCACTAAAATCTGCTACCCCTTTCATGGTTAAAGCATCAGTAAAAATAAGTCCTTGAAAACCTAACTTATCTTTTAATATATCAGTAACAATGTGTTTTGATAATGAAGAAGGCACACCATCACGAGGTTCTAAACTAGGCACATTTAAGTGTGCTACCATAACACTAGAAAGCCCCGCTTTTATTAATTTTTTATAAGGATAAAGTTCTATAGAGTCAATTCGCTCTTCGTTAAAATTAATAGTTGGCAATGTTTTATGAGAATCAGAATCCGTATCACCATGACCTGGGAAATGTTTTGCATTAGCCAAAACACCAGCTCCTTGCATGCCTTTCATAAAAGCTAATGCTTTTTTGGTAACATTATCGCGATCTTCACCAAAAGAACGGTTACCAATAATTGGATTTTTAGGATTGGTATTAATATCTACAACAGGAGCAAAATTAAAATGAACACCTAATCGTTTACAGTGTTCGCCTATATGTTTTCCTGTTTGTTCTACAAGTTTATTATCTTCAATTGCTCCCAAAGTCATGTTCCAAGGGAAAGCATAAGTCGACTCCAATCGCATACTCAAACCCCATTCTGCATCCATCCCAATAAGCATTGGTATTTTGGAAAGTGCTTGAAGTTCATTATCTAATTTAGCCTGACTTATTGGGTCTCCAAGAGAATAAATAACACCTCCAATGTGATAGTTCTTTATCAACTTGATAATCTTATCTTTTGAGGCACTATTTTGATTGGACATTACTTGAACCATGTACAATTGTCCTATTTTTTCCGATAAAGACATTGAATCATAAACTTGATCAACCCATTTTTTTTGAGCCTCCTTATCTGCTGTTTCCAAAGGGTCTATTTGAGTTTGACCAGATAATCGAAGTATTGACACACAACAAATTAAAGCTAAAAAGACTTGACGCATAAAAGTTTAGTTAATGAATGTTACAGCAATAATTTATACACTAATAATCGTGCCAAATTACTACTTTTAAAAGGAAGTTAAAAAGACTTTAAGATAGATTTATAAAGAATTAAAATCAGTTTTATTTATTTTAAAAATCGACTATGCCAGCTCTCACTTGCTGGAACTTCCCAATTTTCGTTAAATTCGGCAATATTAGAAACCAAATTATTAAACACGATAGTATTTTTAGAAACCGCCTTATCTTTTGCCATTTTTTTAAAATCAATAAGCGTTTTATAAGCAACATAGTCTCCTTGCTTATAGGACACATTCATTTTATCCATTAAATCAATATTATAATCTTTCTCTAATTGTTGAATAAAATGAACAGAAGAGTCTATAGAACACCCCGTGGCATTATTTAGGTTTTGATTTAAACCTATTATTATAAATCGTTTATATTTAATTGTATATCCAGCCTGTAAATCACTTCCATGAGCTGTCCAGTTTTCAATAAAAACATTAAGTTTAGATTGAATTTCTTCAAGTTCTTGTTCTGATAATGAACGGTTCGCTTGGTAAATCCAAACGCGTGATTCTTCTGGTAATGAATTAAAATCTACTAACATTCTTTTTTCTTGATTTTTTTGAGGTGCTTCAATTCCAATCTACTAAATTATCCAAGCACAAATTATAAAAATTACAAATCTTGAGCCTTAGCAATTAATTCTGCAATGTCCATAACTGACACATCATTCTCTTTTTCTTTGGCCTTAACACCATCCGTCATCATCGTGTTGCAGTAAGGACACCCAGTAGCTATAATAGTTGCCTGAGTTTCCAATGCATCCTCAGTTCGTAATACATTAACATCTTTACTTCCTTTTTCTGGCTCTTTAAACATTTGAGCTCCTCCTGCTCCACAACACAAAGCTGATTTTCTATGGCGTTTCATTTCAACCAATTCTACCCCTAAGGTTTTTAACAATGTTCTTGGCGCTTCATAAACACCATTACCTCGTCCTAAGTAACAAGGATCATGAAAAGTAATTCGCTTGCCATTTAAAACAGAACTTCTTTCTATTTTTAAACGCCCTTTTTTCATTAACTCTTCAATAAATTGAGTATGATGTAGTACTTTGTAATTACCACCAAGTAGCGGGTATTCATTTTTTAGTGTATTATAGGAATGTGGACAAGCTGTAACAATTCGTTTTATTTGATATCCGTTTAATATTTCAATATTTGTAACCGCTTGCATTTGAAATAAAAATTCGTTACCTGCCCGTTTGGCAACATCACCAGTATTACTTTCTTCAGTTCCCAAAACGGCAAAATCTACTTTTACTTTGTTTAATATTTTAACAAAGGCTCTGGTTATTTTTTTAGCTCTATCGTCATAACTTCCAGCAGAACCAACCCAAAATAGAATCTCCGGCTGTCTGCCATCTGCCATACATTCTGCCATGGTTGGCACTTTAAGTAATTCGCTCATTTATTAAAGTTTATGAGTTTATTGTTCATCTTTCCAATTCAATCTATCCATTTGATTGTAAGGCCAAGGGGCGCCATTGTTTTCAATGTTGGTCATCATATTATTAAGCTCTACAGGAGCTGCACTTTGCTCCATAACCAAATAGCGACGCATTTCTAAAATAATAGATAATGGATCAATACTTACCGGGCATGCCTCTACACAAGCACTACAAGTTGTGCAGGCCCAAAGCTCTTCTGTAGTAATATAATCGCCTAATAGTTGTTTGCCATCATCTTTAAATACCCCTTTGTTCTTGTCTATATTTTTACCGACTTCCTCTAGACGGTCACGAGTATCCATCATAATTTTTCTAGGCGATAATTTCTTACCTGTTAAATTTGCAGGACACTCACTCGTACAGCGTCCACATTCTGTACAGGTATAGGCATTCAGTAATTGCACCCAATTTAAATCTTGCACATCGCTAGCTCCAAATTTAGCAGGAGGCTCTGTATCTTCAGCTGGTGCTGCAAAAGGATCTATATTAGGATCCATCATCATTTTCACCTCTTTAGTAACAGCTTCCAAATTATTAAATTGTCCCTTCGGGGTTAATTTACCATAGTAAGTGTTAGGGAAAGCTAATAAAATATGCAAATGTTTTGAAAAATACAGATAGTTTAAAAATATAAGAATTCCAATAATATGCAACCACCAAGCGGTTCTTTCTATAGTATGCAATACGGATTCAGACATACCTGAAAACCAAGGCGTTATAAATTGACTGATAATGTTTCCGGAATTTACTGATTGAAATTGAGTGTCAGTAGCATTCATTACTAAAAAAAGCATCATTAAAACCATTTCAAAATAAAGGATAAAATTCCCATCATTTTTTGGCCAAGAAGTCATTTCTTTTTTCCAAAAACGTTTCAGTTTAATGATGTTTCTTCTAATCCAAAAAATAATTACAGAAACAAAAACTAAAACAGCCAATATTTCAAAAAGATTGATAACCAAATAATAGGGTTTCCCTATGACTGAAAAAATACGATGCGTTCCTAATAGCCCATCAATAATGATTTCTAAAACTTCTATATTAATGATTATAAATCCAACATATACTATAACATGTAAAACACCTGCAATAGGACGACGTACCATTTTACTTTGTCCAAGAGCTATCATAACCATGTTTTTCCATCGTTGTGATTTGTTATCACTTACATCTACATCCAGTCCCAACTTAATATTTCGGATAAGTTTTTTTACGTTTTTAGCAAAATACCCAATTCCAGTAATAAGTACAATTGCAAAAAGTATGTTAGGTAAATATGTCATCATAATTTAAGCCAATTAATCTTACTGTTGCACTTCGTTTCCTTCTGCATCATATTGTTTTGGCTTTTTTCCGAATAATGAAAAATGCACATAACGCTTTGGATTCAACTTCATATCTTCAAGCAATTGTTCCAATTGTAAAGTAGCTCCTTCAATATTATTATACAAAGCTTCATCTTTAAGCAGTTTGCCCATAGAGCCCTCTCCTTTTTCAACCCCTGCCAACATACTATTAAAATTTTGAAGCGTTGACTCAAGGTTTTTAATAGTATTTCCTAAATCAGCTTCTGATATAGTGTTTGTTATTTCTGAAAAATTAGCCAATGATTTATCAGCATTTTCCATAACATTATTTATTTTTTCTTGATTGCCAGCAATTACTTGATTTAAAGAATTGGATGTTTCTTTAAAAGAATTAAGTGTAGCACTTAACCCTTCTATGCTTTCTTTAAGATGAACTTTAGTTTGTTGATCAAAAACATCGTTTAAATTACCTAACAAAGAATCTGTATTTACCATAACAGCCTCTATTTTAACCTGTAACGGCGTCAATCTTTTGTTTACTAATTCTGTCAAACCTGCTTTAATAGTTCCTTTAAGAACATCGCCGTCTTTAGCATTTTCAGAACCATCAAAAGCAGGAATGATTGCAACTGCTTTTCCTCCAATTAATCCTGTTTCATATAATTCAGCGGTACTGCTTTTTGAGAATTGAAACTCGCTATCCACAAGTAATGTTACTTGTAGCTTACCGGAACCGTCATTTTTAAAGGATATATCTTTTACTTTACCAACGGGCTTACCACTTATTGTTACAGGTGTAGATGGCATCAAGCCTTCTACATTGTCATATTCGGTATAAAAAATACGTGAGGAATCGAGTAAGTTTTCTCCTTTTAAATAATTAAATCCAAAAATAAATAGTAAAATTCCCAATAATACTAATATGGCTGTTTTAATTTCTTTTGATAGTTTCATCTATTAAGTATAGTTCATTTTTATCAGAAAACTGTCCTTTGCTTAATTAATTTTAAAAAATTAATTAAGCAAATTTCAAAATCGATAATTTAGTTAAAGCAAATTTAAACAAATTTAAAAAAGAACATCCTTAATTAGAGGGAGTTTTTAATGCTTCGCTTAAAGGTATTTGTTTATTATCTTTAAATGCAACTATAAAACTAGATGTATAACCTTTAGCCTGCGCTGTTTTTTCCAAAGATTGCACGTTGTTATAATCTGACGTATTACCATAATAATACTTATAAAGATTGCCTTGTTTGTATGAAGACACATCTTCTAAGCCATTAAAATTATACGGTTTAAGTGCTAATTTTCGTGAACTAGCAGCAATTTGTACTTTAAATATGATATTTTCAAAAGTTGTTTTTGAATGAGAAACTTCCTTTTCTTCTATAATATCTTCAGGCATTAAAACATTATCACCTACATTTTGGTCTACAAATTTTTTATAATCTAAAATAGCATCTTTAATAGAATTTGCCATTTCTCGTTGACCTTTGGAAGAATTCAAATAAGCTCCTTCACTTTTATTAGTTAAAAATCCAACTTCTACTAACACACTTGGCATAACCGTTCGGTGCAATACGAAAAAACCAGCCTGTTTTACATTTCTATTATGACGTTTTAATTTATTAGTAAAATTATCTTGAATTAAACTAGCTAAAGTTATACTCTGCTCTAAATATTCCTCCTGACCTATTATGATACTAATAACAGATTCTGGTGAATTAGGATTAAAACCAGCATATTTTGATTCATGGTCATTTTCTAAAAAAATAACACTATTTTCTCTTTTGGCAACCTCAAAATTACTTTGATTTTTATGGACTCCCAAAACAAAAGTTTCCGTACCATAAGCTTGTGAATGATGCGCATTACAATGTACAGAAACAAACAAATTTGCCTGAGCCCTGTTGGCTATATCACCTCTTTCTGAAAGCTCTACAAACACATCTGTTTTACGCGTGTAAACCACTTTAATATTTGGATTTTTATCTAACTCAGCCCCTATTGCTAAAACAATTTTTAGAGCTATATCCTTCTCTTTATATCCATTTCCGGTATTCCCTGAATCCTTACCCCCATGTCCAGCATCTAAAACCACTACAAATTTTTCTGATTGTGATTGAGCCTCTACTCTTTTAAATAAAGAAAATGTTAATACAATAATATATGATACGAAAAGTAATACTTTGTGCGTTTGCATAGTAGTTTAACGACTAAATGATATTGTTTATTACTCAAACTCGTTGAGTTTCAGTTAAATTTTAAATTTTTGATTGAATAGTAAATAATCACAAAAAAATATATGTAATTTTGGCTTTTCAAAAACCGAGCCATACTTTTACAAAAATACATTTAAAAGCGTTGCATACAAACAACTTTCACCTACTTTTTACATTAAGTTTTACAGTGTTTATAAACATGTATAGCTCGGCACAAGATATAAGCAAAGCAGCTGATTCCATTGCTATTGAAAAGCAGGAACCTCTCATCACTTTAGGTGACAGCCTTGTAGCTCCTCTTGAAATTTCTGAAAAAGCACAAGACTCTACCAAAAGAGACTCCATCAAACCTAAAAAAGAATTTTTAGAAAATATTGTTAATTACAAAGCCACTGATTATACCTCTTTTAACAAAAAAGAGCAAAAAATGTATTTATACAACGAAGCTGATATCACCTACGGAGATATTAATATAAAAGCAGGATACATTGTTTTTGATCATAGTAAAAATCAAGTTTATGCCAGAGGCATTATAGATTCTTTAGGTGAATATACGCAACCCCCCATTTTTACACAGGGTCAACAAGTAGTAGAGCCAGACTCTATAATTTTCAACACTGATAGTAAAAAAGCACTTATTTTTAATTCTATTACAGAACAAGGAGAAGGCAAAGTGGTTGCTTCTATTACAAAAAAAGAAAATGACTCGGTTTATTTTATAGGGCCTTCCAAATACACTACAGCTGAAAACCTTGATGACCCCGAATATTACATCAAACTAAGAAAAGCCAAAGTGGTTCCTGGTAAAAAAATTGTTACTGGCTTTGCTAATTTGTTTATTTATGATGTTCCTACACCTGTAGCAGTACCATTTGGTTTTTTCCCACAATCTGAAACTCATACATCTGGTGTTTTGCTACCCAGTTACGGCGAAGAAAATAGTAGAGGATATTTTTTACAAAATGGCGGTTATTATTTTGCCATAAATGATAATGTTGATTTAGCTATTACAGGAGATTATTACACAAATGGTAGTTACGGGTTACGTGCTGAAAGTTCTTATGTTAAGCGCTATAAGTTTAGAGGGAGTGCCTCTTTTCGATATGAAAATTTAGTGAGTAGTGAACGTGGCTTTCCTGATTATGCTAAGTCTACACTATATAACATCAGGTGGTCTCATAGTAAAGATGGTAAAGCAAACCCTAACTCAAGCTTTTCTGCCTCAGTAAACTTAGGAAGTAGCAATTATTATCAAACTTCTATCAATCAAAGCAACAATGCTAATAGATTAAATAACACCTTATCGTCTTCTATTTCTTATTCTAAGAATTTTTTAGGAGATCCCGATGTCAGTTTAAGTCTTACTGCTACCCATTCGCAAAATACCAATACACAACAAATTAATATGACCTTACCAACACTACAAGCTAGTGTTGGCAGAATTTATCCTTTTGCCCCTAAAACAGGAAGCAAAAAAGGAATCATTCAAAATATTAATTTACAATATACTACACGGGGAGAAAACCGCATTCAGACGACAGACTCCCTTTTCTTTAAAAAAGAAATGTTCGACGATGCACAAATAGGTATGCAACACAGTATTCCAATCAGCACCAATTTCAAACTATTTAAATATTTAAGTGCTAGTGCTAGTGCTAGCTACAATGAAGTATGGACCTTAGAAACTATTAACAGATATTATGATGCCGACCAACAAGAAGTTGTAACAGAAGACCTTAACGGCTTTGATGCATTTAGAACGTATAATTTTAGCACCAGTTTAGGTACTACTATTTATGGTACAAAAAGTTTTGAAAAAGAAGGAAAAACACCTAAAATACAAGCCATAAGACACGTTATGCGTCCTTCTATAAGCTATAATATTAATCCAGCTTTCGATAAATATTATGAAACTTATGAGGTCATAAGTGCAGACGGCTTAACCACTAGTGATGTGGATTATACACGATTTGAAGGTGGTATTTTCGGGTCTCCAGGAAAAACCTTTTCGAGTTCCATGGGAATATCTTTATCAAATAATTTAGAAGCCAAAGTAAGAGATAAAGACAGTACAGCCACTGAACCTAAAAAAGTAGTATTACTTAATAGCCTCAATTTATCCACCTCTTATAATTTTGCTGGAGACTCCTTACAGTGGAGCCCTGTTAGAATGAGTGGAGGTACACAACTTTTTGACAATAAATTGAGTGTTAATTTTGGTGCAACATTAGATCCATATGCATTAGATAATAATAACAACAAAATTGATACATTTAATTTTGATAATGGCGGGAGTTTGTTTAGACTTACCAGTGCTAATATGACTTTAAGTTATTCTTTATCAAGCAAAAATAGCGACAAAAAAGAAGATAACTCTAGAGATGATAACAGAGCTAGTGGCGGACGAGATGATGATTTATTTGGTAAGTCTCAAGATTTTTCAAGTGACAGATATGCCAATCAAGATGAAAACAAGGAAGAAGAAATTCCTAGTGAATTTTATAACTTTAAAATCCCATGGAATTTACGTTTAGCATATGCCGTAAATTACAGTAACTCTGCACGCCAAAATGAAATTTCCTCACATTCTTTAATGTTTTCTGGTGATATTGAATTATCACCTAAATGGTCTTTTGGAGCATCTTCTGGATATGACTTTAAAAACAAAGGTTTTTCATATACGCAATTTACATTTGAACGTGATTTATTAAGTTGGCGTATGAATTTTAGCTGGATTCCATTTGGAACTTACCAATCATGGAATTTCTTTATAGGTATCAAATCAAGCCTGCTTAAAGATCTTAAGTACGAGAAACGCTTGCAGCCAGACAGACAATTATAAAAACCTGTTGCTATTATATTTTCCTATTTACAAAACCATAAAAACATTACACGTAGACGTAATAAGTGCTACGACAAAAGCTGCTAAAACTATTTTTTTAATGGTTTCAACCTATATCAGAACGACAGTCAACACAAAATCTTGTTAAGTATTACTCTAATAATTTTTGCAGTATTTATAAAAAAATCAAGACATCTTAATTTATAAAAAATCGCTATATTTAGCGCCGTTACTCGTTTTCTATTCCAAATGGTTCTTTAGAAAGCATATTATACAAGCATGTTATTTTTTAATATACAAATCCAGAAATAATTAACACTAATGAAAAAAATCATAACTACAGAAAAAGCCCCAGCTCCTATTGGTCCATACAATCAAGCTATTATAACAGGCAATATGCTTTATACCTCAGGACAAATTGCAATTAACCCAGATTCAGGTGCCCTTATTTTAGATAACATCCAAGATGAAACTCACCAAGTTATGAAAAACATAAAAGCCATTCTTGAAGCCGCTCAAATGACTTTTGATAACGTAATAAAAACATCAATTTTTATAAGCGATATGAATGATTTTTCAGAAATAAATAAGGTATATGGCAGCTATTTTAATGAAGAGACTGCACCCGCAAGAGAAACTGTACAAGTAGCAAGATTACCAAAAGATGTAAATGTTGAAATTAGTGTAATAGCTTCTTTATAAATGCCAAGAACTATTCTGGCATTTTTTTAGGCGTGTATTTAATTAATAGATCTTTTAATTTCTGAACTTCAATAGGTTTTGCTAAAAAATCATCAATACCTACTAATTTAGCATTAGCAATATCTTCTTCAAAAGCACTAGCAGACACCGCTATGATAGGGGTTTTGTTTTCAGCATACCTTTTACTTTCTTTAATTAATTTTGTAGCCTCATAGCCCGTCATTTCTGGCATATAAATATCCATAAAAACCATATCAAAATCTAAGACATCAAATAACTTAACAGCTTCTAAACCGTTTTTTGCAAACGTACATTCTGCACCTTGTTGTTCTAACAAAAATTTTATTACTTTCTGATTCATTTGATTATCTTCAGCTACAAGTATATTGAATTTGTTATCAAATTTATTTAGCAATAAGTTTTTAGGTACTATTTCTTCAACTTTTAAGTTCAAGGTCTTTTTCAATTGTAAACTGAAATAGAAAATTGACCCTTCATTTTCTTTTGTTTCAATTTTAAGTTCACCACCCATCATTTTCACTAACTGATTGGCTATTCCCAAACCTATACCTGCACCTCTATAATGCTGTGTTGTAAATGACTTGCCATAATTAAAAGCATTAAAAATTCTTTCTAACTCGTCTCTCCGCATACCAACACCAGTATCTTTTACATAAAAAGTTACAATTTGCTCATCATTGTGCGCCACTGTTTGATCAACAGTTATAGATATTTTTCCACTATTTGTAAACTTTATAGCATTATTAATCAGATTAATAAGCACTTGCTGAATACGAGTAATATCTCCTAATAACAAAAACTTATAATCTTTGTCTGGTAAAAATTTAAATTCAAATTCCAATCTTTTATCCCAGGCCTGATATTCAAAGACCTTAAATAGCTTTGTTAAATCAGACTTCAAATCCATAGCCGCAATGTTTAAAGCAACCTCTCCTTTTTCAACTTTTGAGTTATCAATAATCATATTTACAAGCTGCATTAAATGCTCTGAGCTATATTCAGCTATTTCTAACTGCACACGCTGATCCACATCTAACTCAGTATCCTTAAGCATATTAATCATCCCCATAACGGCAGTAAGTGGGGTGCGGATTTCATGACTCATATTGGCAATGTACACTGCTTTATTATCTGCATCTTTTTCAGACGCTTCCAAAGCTTCTTCTAAATATTTTGTCTGAGTTTTAATTTTTAAATGTATGGCTCTCAAATCACGAATGAGTTGTTCTGCCAAAAAATTAATAAGAATTGAAACAGCTATAACTATTAAGATGATGGTCGAAAAATTAACATACACATTATCAAAAAATAAATTGCCTTCAATTTTATCAACATAGTAATACCCTATAAAAATAGCCGTAATCATAAAAATGATAGTACAAAAGGACATTACCAATCTTGTTTTAAAAGATTTTATAGATTGTTGAGGCGACATATGTATAATTAGATTTTAACAAACATATTTATATTAAATAACATACCAAAGCTATTATTATATTTTTAGCAAGTATATTTTTTAGTTTTTTAATCATTTTAAAAAGTCAAAACTCTTATTTTTGATTTCATCTAAATTACAAATAATATGCGGATTGAATATGATATTAAATTAGGCTTTAAAGATGTAATGATTAGACCCAAACGCTCTACCCTAAAAAGCAGATCTGAGGTTGATTTAAATCGAAATTTTAAATTTTTACACAGTCCATTTTCATGGGAGGGTATTCCTATCATGGCTGCAAACATGGATACCGTAGGTACTTTTGATATGGCAACAGCTCTTTTTCAAAAAAAAGTTTTTACAGCCATTCATAAACACTATTCGTTAAATGAGTGGAATCAATTTTTATACAAAGCACCAAAAGGTATTGAAGATTATATTGCAGTAAGCACAGGTATTAGCAAAAAAGATTTTGAAAATTTATCTGCTATTTTAAAAACACATCCTCATCTAAAATTTATTTGTATTGACGTTGCAAATGGCTATTCTGAATATTTTGCGAATTTTGTAAAAAAAACCAGGAAACAATATCCTAAAAAAGTCATTATTGCTGGAAATGTTGTAACAGGTGAAATGGTTGAAGAATTATTACTTTCAGGAGCTGACATTATTAAAGTGGGTATAGGCCCTGGATCTGTTTGTACTACTCGTGTAAAAACAGGTGTTGGCTACCCCCAACTTTCTGCTATTATTGAATGTGCTGATGCAGCACATGGTTTAGGCGGACAAATTATTAGTGATGGAGGTTGCTCCATTTCAGGAGATATAGCCAAAGCCTTTGGAGCTGGAGCAGATTTTGTTATGCTTGGAGGTATGTTAGCGGGTCATGAAGAAAGCGGTGGAGATATAATCAATAAAAATGGGAAGCCCTATCGTAAATTTTACGGTATGAGTTCCTCTACGGCCATGGATAAACACGTTGGAGGTGTTGCAGAATATAGAGCTAGTGAAGGCAAAACCGTAGAAGTCCCTTATAGAGGCCCTGTAGAAAATACTATTCAAGATATTTTAGGAGGTTTACGAAGCACTTGCACATACGTTGGAGCACATAGGCTAAAAGAGCTTACCAAACGAACTACTTTTATTAGAGTTGCTGAACAAGAAAATAAGGTTTATACTAAATAGTTTCTATAACTTCATTTTTTTCTAGCAATTAAGAAAATAATCAAATAACAAACTTTATTGTTGAAAATCCCTATATTTATAAATACTAAAACAAACACGAATAAATGGATCAAATCATCACCTTTGGAGAAGTTTTAATGCGCTTATCCCCAGAAGGAAACAAAAAGTTCATTCAAGCTAATTTATTAGAATTTTATTTTGGAGGAACCGAAGTAAATGTAGGAATATCAATTTCTAATTTTGGTGGCAATGTTAAACATATTAGCTGCGTACCAAATGATTTTTTAGGAGATACTGCCATGGCTTTTTTGCAAAAATTTGGAGTTAGCACGTCTGCTATTGTTCGTTCTAACAGACCGCTTGGCGTGTATTTTTTAGAAGTTGGTGCTGTCATGCGCCCCAGTTCCATTTCATATAACAGATCGCATTCATCATTTTCTGAAATTCAGCCATCTATGGTAGATTGGGAGTTTGCTATGGCAAAAGCCAAATGGTTGCATTGGACAGGTATTACACCTGGACTCACTAAAGGGGCTTACGAAACTTTAAAAGTAGGTTTAAAATTAGCAAAAGAAAAAGGTATAGAGGTTTCTGCAGATCCAACTTACAGAAGTGGTTTGTGGAAATATGGTGAAAATGCTAAAGATGTATTAACTGATTTACTTTCTTATTCTACAATTTTTATTGGAGGTATTAATGAAATGAATGAAGTTTTAGGAACTAATTATTCATATTCTAATGAAGATTTTATTAACGCTAGTAAAAAATTGATGGAAAAGTTCCCAAACATTAAAAAAGTATTTGATAAAATTAGAACTTCTATAAATGCATCTTGGCATAAAATACGAGCTAGAATGTGGAATGGTACTGAATTTAGAGAGACCAACGATTTTGATATCACTCATATTATAGACCGAATAGGAACCGGTGATGCCTTTGCCGCGGGATTAATTTATGGACTTCAAAAATTTGATGACTATAAATCCATGGAATTTGCTAGTGCAGCTTGTGCCTTAAAACATACTTACGAAGGCGATGTAAACTATGCCACCGTAGATGAAGTTATGGGAATTTTAAATGGAAATGTTTCAGGTGTTTTCAAAAGGTAATTTGAACTTATTTTAAATTGTTTTTTTACTTAAAACTACTATCAGAGGCCTACAGAAGTATTTACTGTTTAGCTTAGCATTTTTCATACAATAAAAAAAGAATATCCTAATTATCATAATATTAATTTTTACATATAAAAAATATGCATTTGATATTCTTTTAATTTTTCAAGATTAAGCAGTATTTTTTCAATAAAAAAACACTTAAATTGTACTTTAATTTAACATTTAATACATGGCGTTAAAAATTGTAATTTCACATAAAACTAAATATAAATACGACAGACCTGTTTCTTTATCTCCTCATATTTTTAGGTTAAGACCCGCACCACATAGCAGAACGCCCATTGAAGCTTATTCCATAAAAATTAAGCCAGAAAACCAATTCTTTAATTGGCAACAAGACCCGTTTGGAAATTACATGGCACGCCTAATTTTTCCAGATAAAACTACAGAACTCTCCATTGATGTTGAAATTATTGCCGACTTAAAAACCATTAATCCATTTGATTTTTTTGTTGAAGAATCGGCTGAAGAATACCCCTTTGTATATTCCGAAACAACAAAAAAAGAACTATTACCTTATTTAGAAATTACAGAAAGAGGTAAGCTACTTGAGGAGTTTATAAAAACCATTGACTATACACCAAGAAAAACCATTTATTTCTTAATTGATATTAACCGAAAAATATATGAATACTTAAACTACAATATCCGTATGGATCCAGGCGTACAAACCTGCGAAGAAACACTTGGTCAAAAAAATGGATCCTGTAGAGATTATGCATGGCTATTTGTTCAAACATTGCGTCACTTAGGTTTTGGGGCACGTTTTGTATCGGGTTATTTAGTTCAGCTAAAATCAGACCAAAAATCATTAGACGGTCCTTCTGGTCCTGAAGAAGACTTTACTGACTTACATGCTTGGGCAGAAGTTTATTTACCTGGAGCAGGTTGGATTGGATTTGATGCTACCTCAGGCTTATTAGCAAGTGAAGGTCACATTCCCTTAGCTTGTACACCTACTTTTGAAAGTGCTGCGCCTGTCACAGGCATGACAGATATTTGTGAAACAGAATTTGAATTTGAAAACTCTGTAAAACGGATTTTTGAATCACCAAGAGTTACAAAACCTTATACCGAAGCCCAATGGAATGCTATCTACAAATTAGGCTTTAAAGTAGAAAAACAATTAGAAAAAGGAGATGTTCGTTTAACTATGGGGGGTGAACCTACATTTGTATCTATTGACGATATGGAGTCGCCTGAATGGAATACTGAAGCTGATGGCCCTCACAAAAGAGAATTAGCTAAAAACTTATCTACCAAATTATATGATGAATTTGCAAAAGGAGGTGTTTTACATCAAGCCCAAGGGAAATGGTATCCTGGTGAACCGTTACCACGTTGGCAAATTGAAATTTGTTGGAGAAAAGATGGTAGAAACATATGGCATAATAAAAAATTATTATCCTTATTTTCAGACAATCCGATAGTTCCAAAAGATGCCGATAAAATATTTTTAAAAACCCTTTCTAAACATTTAGGTATTACTGATAAAAATATCATTCCAACTTACGAAGATGCTTTTTATTTTATGTGGGAAGAGGGTAAGCTTCCTATAGATATTGATCCTACAAAAGACGATGGTGCACTATTAGTTAAAAACAAATTAAAAGAAATTTTAAAAGATGGAAAATCAAAAGCTATAGGTTATGTATTACCTCTAAATAATTCCATGGGCACTTGGTATACCAGCGAATGGGTTTTTAGAAGAAAACACTTATTTTTAATTCCTGGCAACTCCCCAATTGGATTGCGTTTACCTTTAGACTCTTTAATAAGAAAACCAGAACATGGCGAATTCCCTAAATTTGACCCCGATAATTTTTCTATTAAAGGAAGACTCCCTAGTTTTAAGAAAACTGCATCAGAACGTTTTGATAGAATTGAAAAAGAAGGAGCTAAAGAGAATAATAAATACTTTATAAGAACAGCTTTATGTTCAGAAATTAGAGAAGGTAAACTATATTTATTTTTACCTCCTTTAGATTCAGCAGAAATCTTTTTAGATTTAATAGCCTCTATTGAAGCTACGGCAAAAAAGCTTGAGATACCTGTTGTTTTAGAAGGATACGATCCACCAAAAGACTACCGTTTAGAATCGATGAAAGTAACTCCAGACCCTGGAGTTATTGAGGTAAATGTACATCCAGCTAAAAACTGGGGAGAACTCACTCAAAATACTTTAAAACTTTATGAACTCGCTAAAGAATCTCGTTTAGGTACCGAAAAATTTATGTTGGATGGCAAGCACACCGGAACTGGAGGCGGAAATCACGTGACCTTAGGAGGACTATCTCCTGCAGATAGTCCACTATTGCGTAAACCAAGTTTATTACGTAGCTTACTCACATTTTGGCAGCACCACCCTGGACTTTCGTACTTGTTTTCAGGAGCCTTTATTGGACCTACAAGTCAAGCACCAAGAATTGATGAAGCTCGTATGGAAAACTTATATGAACTAGAAATAGCATTTAGTCAAATTCCTAAAGATGGCGAGGTTCCTTTTTGGTTAACTGATAGATTATTTCGCCATTTATTAACTGATCTAACAGGAAACACCCACCGTGCAGAATTCTGTATCGATAAATTGTATTCTCCAGACTCATCATCAGGCAGGTTAGGCATATTAGAACTTCGTGCATTTGATATGCCACCACATCCACAAATGAGCTTAATGCAAAACCTTTTAGTACGTACTCTAGTAGCATGGTTTTGGAATAAACCTTATGAACATGATCTAGTGCGCTGGGGTTCAGAATTACATGATAAGTTTTTAATTGAACATTATGTTAGAGAAGATATTAAGGATATTGTAGATCAACTAAACAGAGCGGGTTATAAATTTGAAGAAGATTGGTTTGATCCATTTTTTGAATTTAGATTTCCTCTTCATGGCATGGTAGAAATTAACAACATTCATTTAGAGTTGCGTGCTGCTATAGAACCATGGAATGTTTTAGGTGAAGAAATGACTGGAGGAGGAACTTCAAGATATGTAGATTCCTCTGTAGAACGTATTCAAGTTAAAGTAAATCATTTTATTGAAGAACGATTTGTACTTACTTGCAATGGTGTAAAAGTGCAATTAAACAGTACAGGTGTTCATGGTGAATTTGTTGCTGGTGTTCGCTATAAAGCATGGAATCCATACTCATCTTTACATCCATCTATTGGTGTAGATACCCCATTGGTTTTTGATATTGTTGATACTTGGAACAAACGTTCCATTGGAGGTTGCACGTATTATGTAGCACATCCTGGTGGACGTTCGTATGACACCTACCCTGTAAATAGTAATGAAGCAGAATCAAGAAGAATCAATCGTTTTTGGGAATTTGGCCATACCCAAGGCGAAATTATAGAAAACGAAGCCATTGTTCAAGGTGGAGAAAGTTCAAAAAAAGTAAAAAAACAAGGTAGTTCTAAAAAATTCAGCTATAAAGAACTCCCTATAAATTTTGAGTTTCCTTATACTTTAGATTTAAGAAAAAAATAGTACATTTTAATTGATAGTAATGCGGTATGATTGTAGATAGGAATATATTATTTAAAAATTATTTTTCTGGTGTAAAAAATTATGATGAAGTATTAAAGTCTAATATGTCCATCAATCCATATTGGGAAAAACTACTCAATAACCTAAATCAAATAGGATCTAAAAATTTAATATCCAAACAGAATGAGATTGATTGGTTGATGAGTGAAAATGGGGTAACCTATAATGTTTACAACGACCCAAAAGGCATGAATCGTGCATGGAATTTGAATATTGTACCTTTTATTCTTTCTCAAAACGAATGGGAACACATTGAAAAAGGTATTAAACAACGGTCCGAATTATTAAATCTTATTTTAAAAGATATTTATGGAAAACGGGAACTTATAAAAAATGAAATTATTCCTCAAGAAGTTATTTATGCACATCGAGGTTTTTTAAGACAATGCGATCAAATTCAATATACCACAACTAAACACCTGTTAATACATTCTGTAGATTTATCTAGAGGTCCTGATGGACAATTGTGGGTAGTAAACGATCGCACACAAGCCCCCTCAGGCATGGGTTACGCATTAGAAAATAGATATTCAATTAGTAGAGTACTTCCTAATATTTTTAAAGACATAAGTATCAAACAACCCTCCAACTTCTTTCAAGATTTTAATCAAATGTTGTTGGATGCAGCTCCTCAAAACAAGGAAAATCCTACCATTGTAATTTTAAGTCCTGGACCTCATAACGAAACCTATTTTGAACACGCATATTTAGCATCTTTCTTAGGCCACCCCTTGGTTTATGGAAATGATTTGGTTGTGAGAAACGGCAAGGTTTGGATGAAATCATTAAAGGAACTCAAACAAGTAGATGTTATTTTAAGACGTGTGGATGATGTTTTTATGGATCCATTAGAATTGAGAGAAGATTCATATTTGGGAGTTGCAGGGCTTCTAGAGGTTATTCGTCAACAAAATGTAAGCATCATAAACCCCATTGGTAGTGGTATTTTAGAAAACTCTGGGCTAATTCCTTTTATGAATGCTATTTGCAAATATTTTTTGAAAGAAGATTTGATACTACCACAAATAGCGTCTTGGTGGTGCGGACAAGAAAAAGAACGCAATTACGTTATAGAAAATCTTGAAAATTTAGTTGTTAAACGTATTGACCGCTCCAATAGAGAAAATATTTTTTTCTGTGAGTTTTTAAATGAGTCGGCCATAAAAAACTTAAAAGCTGATATCCAAGCAAATCCGTACCACTTTGTAGCACAAGACAAAATATCATTTTCAACAGCTCCAGACTTTGTCAATGGTAAGTTGGAGCCACGAAAAGTTATGTGCAGAATGTTTTCTGTGGCTAAAAACAACACATACAGCATCATGCCTGGAGGATTAGTTCGAGTAGCTGCAGAAAGAGAAAATCTATTTGTTTCTAATCAACGCGGTGGTATTAGTAAAGATTTTTGGATTCTTACAGATGAACCACAAACTAACATTCAAAACTACGCTTGGGATACTTCATGTAAAATTCCTATTTCAGATATTAATGATTTACCTAGTAATACTGCTGAAAACCTCTTTTGGTCTGGCCGTTATTTAGGTAGAGCTTTAGTTACCGCTCGATTTTTAAGAATGGTATTAAATAAAATGAATAGCATCCAATACAATAACCGCAAATCACAATCCGATAGCTTGCATTTTCTTTTCCAATCCTTAACTAACATAACTTATACATTTCCTGGTTTTGTAGGTAAAGAAAGAAAAGAAGCTTTAAAAAACCCACTAAATGAAATTCAATCTTTAATGCTTGATAAAACGAGAGTTGGTAGTTTTGCACAAACCATGACTAGTTTTAACAACTCCTATTATTCTTTAAGAAACTTATGGTCTAAAGATATGTGGCGGGTATTTGATAGCATTCAAAAATTATGGTCTAAATTTAATGAAAACAAAGATTATTCTGTTTCTGAATTAATCAAACTCTTAGACCGCAATATAACGCGCTTAATTGCTTTCATGGGTCTTATTGAAGAAAGTATTTTAGTTGAACAAGGTTTACTTTTATATTTTATAGGTTTACAACAAGAACAGGCCATGATGAACGTTGAAAAATGCCGTTCACTTTTAGTTTTTAACCATGATAAGGTAACCCAATATGAAATACTTGAATCCTTATTAACCAGTCACGAAAGTCTGAATATTTACAGATATAGCTATCGCTCCTACTTGAGTGTAGAAAATGTCATTCAACTTATTTTATTAGACAAGGAATATCCTAAATCCTTAACCTATCAACTTAGGCGGATTCAAAAAGACATTGATCGTTTGCCTCATTCAGAAAGTATTGGAAAGACTACACAATGTCAAATTTTTATTAATGAAGCCAATAAAAAAATTCAAAGTTTAAATGTAGAATTCCTAATGGAATTAAATAAAAATGAGAGTTTAAGACAAAATTTAGACGATGTACTATCCGAGTTGAGCGATTTACTTCATGAAACTTCTATGGCTATTTCCGATACCTATTTTAATCATTCATACCAACAAAAACAATTGGTTAATCAAAATTTTCCACTATCATGATAACATTTCAAATATCTCATAGTACTAGTTACGATTACTCTAGTGGTGTTACATTTTGTCATAATATAGCTACCATAAAACCAATGAATATGTTAGGTCAAACTTTACTTGAGTATACTTTAGAAATTAGCCCCATACCATCAGAAATCTCAGAAAAATTAGATTTTTTCGGAAATACCGTTACACGTTTTTCCATTCAGAAACATCATGAAAAATTAGTAGTTATAGCAAAAAGCAAAGTACACCGTGATTATACATTACAACCCAATATTGAAGAGTCTAAATCTGGAAAATCAATTACTTTAAACGAAGCCATTTTAGCTTTAAAAAGTAATGATACAGATATTTTAGAAGCGCGGCAATTTATTTTAGAATCTATTTTAATTGCTAAAATATCACCAGATATTAAAGCCTATGCAGAAATATCATTTAAACCTAATAGACCAATATTTGAAGCCGCTTTTGAATTAATGCAACGTATTTATACAGATTTTGATTTTGATACCGAAGTCACCAACGTAGCCACCCCTATTCACGAGGTTATGAAAGAAAAAAAAGGTGTATGCCAAGATTTTGCACAAATAGCTATTGCCTGCGTCCGCTCTGTTGGCTTACCTGCCAGATATGTTAGTGGTTATATTGAAACTCTACCACCACCTGGAAAAGAAAAATTAGTTGGTACTGATGCCTCACATGCATGGTTTTCTGTTTATATTCCTACTTTTGGATGGGTAGATTTTGACCCTACCAACAACCAAATTCCAAAAAATCAACATATTATTGTATCCTATGGTCGAGATTATTATGATGTGCCACCACTTAAAGGCGTTATTTATAGTACTGGTAAAAACAAAATGCAAGTAGCCGTAGATATTCGGCCGGCAGTATAGTTAACCAAATTTTTGCAATAGAACAAAACCAAAAAGACAAGAAAATAATCTAAGTTAAGTAAATATAAATTTACCCCTTACAACAATCTTTTCTCTTTTAAAAACTCATAAAAATTAAAGTAAAAGAAATCCTGCATAAAGCAGGATTTCTTTTTAAACATATTTAAAACAGTCTCTTATATATTGAATTATAAAAACAACATTTTAAACAAATAATGGTTTGCCAACCATCATAGCGTTTACTTTTGCTTTTACAGTCTCTAAAACAGTTTCATCTTCAAAATTGGTTATTACTTCGTCAATCAATTCTACAATAGCCACCATATCAACTTCTTTTAAACCTCTAGTTGTAATAGCTGCTGTTCCTAATCTAATTCCAGAAGTTACAAATGGTGATTTATCATCAAAAGGTACCATATTTTTATTTACTGTGATATCTGCTTTAACCAAGGCTTGTTCTGCATCCTTGCCAGATAAGTTTTTGTTACGCAAATCCAATAACATACAATGGTTGTCAGTACCTCCTGAAATAATCTGATAGTCTTTAGCTACCAAAGCCTCTGCCATAGCAGCTGCGTTTTTCTTTACTTGCAATTGGTAGTGTAAAAAATCATCGGTTAATGCTTCACCAAAAGCAATGGCTTTTGCCGCAATTATATGCTCTAATGGTCCGCCTTGGTTTCCAGGAAATACAGCTGAATCCAATAAAGACGACATTTTACGTAAACTTCCATTTTTAAGTTTAATTCCAAATGGATTATCAAAATCTTGTCCCATCATAATCATACCTCCACGTGGTCCTCTTAAGGTTTTATGAGTTGTAGTTGTTACGATATGGCAATGTGGCATCGGGTCGTTTAAAATGCCTTTAGCAATCAGACCTGCAGGATGCGAAATATCTGCTAGTAAAATAGCACCAACACTATCAGCAATCACTCTAAAACGTTTAAAATCAATATCACGAGAATATGCGGAAGCACCCGCAATAATTAATTTTGGCTGTTCTTTAGTCGCTATTTCTTGAATTTTATCATAATTTAAAACCCCAGTTTCTTGCTCTACTCCATAAAAAACAGGGTTGTAAAGTTTTCCTGAAAAATTTACTGGTGAACCATGTGTTAAATGTCCTCCATGAGATAAATCAAATCCTAAAATTTTATCACCAGGTGTTAAACACGCATGATAAACAGCTGTGTTAGCTTGACTCCCAGAATGAGGTTGTACGTTTACGTATTCTGCTCCAAACAAGGCTTTAGCTCTATCAATAGCTATTTGCTCCACTTCATCCACCACTTCACAACCGCCATAATAACGCTTTCCTGGGTAGCCCTCAGCATACTTATTTGTTAATACAGAGCCTGCAGCTTCCATAACTTGGCTGCTTACAAAATTCTCTGATGCAATTAATTCAATACCATGTAATTGGCGCTCTTTTTCAGCTTCTATAAGTTCAAAAATTTGTTCGTCGCGTTGCATAAATATATATTCTGGTTTTAGATTCGGCAAAAATAACAAATAGATTAGTTATACACATTAAAAAACACATATTTACCATGAAGTTTTCAACTATTTATAAACGATGAATTAAATTTCATGAATATTCATACCCGCAAATACACTATCAAATTCTTTATTTTAAATACCCTAAAGGAAAAAAAAAGACAGATTAAACCCTAACAAAACAACATATAAACGATTTATTACGCATTTAATCTATTATTTTCTTACTTTGGCACTCGTTTTCAAATTGTAAGCCAAATAAAAAACACATAGCAAATGAAAAAAACTTTACTTTTTGCAGTCGTAGTATTTCTACTAATTTCATGTAGCACACGAAAACAAATTGAAAAATCAGTACGTGTTGGCAACTATGATCAAGCCATTACCTACTCTATTGATAAATTAAAAACTAATAAAGACAAAAAAAGTAAAACAGATTTTATAGTCATGCTTGAAGAAGCTTTTAATAAAGCAACAGCACGTGATTTAAGCCATATAGATTTCTTAAAAAAAGATAACAATCCTGAAAATTACATTCGCATATACGATGCCTACATTGACCTAAAGAATCGTCAAGAACGCATTATGCCTTTATTACCTTTATATATAAATGACCGAGAAATAAACTTAAATTTTAATAACTACGACAATCAAATTATAAATAGTAAAAACAATGCTGCAGAACAGATTTACAAAAATGCTACCAAATTATTAAACGCCTCCAATAAACTTGACTATCGAATAGCCTATGACTATTTACGAGACATAGAAGACATAAACCCTAACTATAAAGACGTACGTGAACTCATAGATATTGCTCATCAAAAAGGAACCGACTTCGTTTTAGTAAATATGATTAATGATTCTGATAAAATTATTCCTGTTCGCTTAGAAAATGATTTACTAAATTTTAGTAGTTATGGTTTAAATAATTTTTGGGCAGTATATCATGGTACCCCTAAAGAAAAAATTGATTATGATTTTAATATGCGTGTTTATTTAAGAAATATCAACATTTCACCTGAACAAATTAAAGAACGACAAATCATAAAAGAAAAGCAAATTGCTGATGGCAAAACTAATTTATTAGATGAGCGTGGCAACACGGTAAAAGACAGTCTTGGCAATAACATACAA
Organism: Pseudalgibacter alginicilyticus; assembly: GCF_001310225.1. Classification (GTDB taxonomy): domain Bacteria; phylum Bacteroidota; class Bacteroidia; order Flavobacteriales; family Flavobacteriaceae; genus Pseudalgibacter; species Pseudalgibacter alginicilyticus. Next base: position 904,254 of record NZ_CP012898.1, read on the forward strand.
ATAGATTATATGAAAACAGTACGCTGTGAATATTATGAGTTTAAACAATTTAAATCAACACAAGTAGTTGGAAATGTAGAATATGTAAATCTAAAAAGCAAACAACTCATTGATGCGTTTCCGATAACTAGCGAGTTTGTTTTTGAACACATTTACGCAACATCTCAAGGTGATCGTAGAGCATTAGAAACAAGTTTAATCCCTTTTTTAGAAAAACGTGCTGTTCCATTTCCTACTGAAGAACAAATGATATATGATACTGGAGAAAACTTAAAACTCAAACTTAAAAATATTATAAATTCATATACCTTCACTAAATAAGTAAAAATCCCTTTTAAAATATAAAATACCTCCAAACAGTATTTAACTGTTTGGAGGTAGTTTTATAAGGTATAAATTTTAGATAAACTTAACTAAATCAACTTCATTTATTTGACCATGCGAAGCATACTCAACTACCTCTCCATTTTTAATAACCAAAATCTGAGGCGATTCATGCACAACCTGAAACCTATATCCTACTTCATTAGAAACTTCACGAAAATTTAATAAATCTAAATAATACAAATCTAAATCCTGTTCCGAAAAGCCATAGCTTTCAACAAACTGACTCATTACCATTCTACTTATACCACAACGGGTAGAATGTTTAAAAATAACTTGTGTTTTTATTTTTGACTTTTCCTGAATAATATCTAATTGCTCTAAAGCATCTAAAGCAATCCATGGCAATATTTTTTCTTCTTTTTTATCAGATACACCCTTAGATGATCCAAATATTTTATCTATCAATCCCATTTCTTTATGTTTATTTTTTTTGTAATTTTAGTAGAAATTCTCCGTACCATCAATAAGTCGGAACAAACTTCAAATCTTACAGACTGACTAAAAGTCACATAGACATACACTAAAAACAGACATTTTGTCTTTACATGTGAGTTGGTAAGATTATTGACTTAATAGATTATAAAAGTAAGATATTAAATTTAACAAACACATTCCTGAAAAAAGGATGATAAAAACATCATACAATGAACTTAAATAATTTTACAATAAAATCACAAGAAGCTATACAGCAAGCACAGCAGGTAGCTCAAGGTTATGGACATCAACAAATAGAAAACGAACACATTTTCAAAGGGATTTTTGAAGTTGACCAAAATGTATTACCATTTATTTTAAAAAAATTGAATGTCAATATTCCCATACTTGAACAAGCGATAGGCAAACAATTAGAAAGCTTATCAAAAGTATCCGGAAGTGAATTAATGCTATCTCGCGAAGCAAGTAAAACCATAAATGAAGCATCTATTATTGCTAAAAAAATGAATGACGATTTTGTTTCTGTCGAACATTTAATACTTGCAGTTTTTAAATCAAAAAGCAAAATAGCACAAATGTTAAAAGACCAAAGCGTAACTGAAAAAAGCTTACAAGCTGCTATCAATGAATTACGTAAAGGTGAAAATGTAACCTCACAAAACCAAGAAGAGACTTATAATGCCTTAAATAAATATGCTAAAAACTTAAATCAATTAGCTAAAGATGGAAAGTTAGACCCTGTTATTGGTCGTGACGAAGAAATCCGTAGAATTCTTCAAATTTTATCTCGACGTACTAAAAACAATCCAATTTTAGTTGGCGAACCTGGAACTGGAAAAACAGCTATTGCTGAAGGACTAGCACACCGTATCATTGACGGAGACATACCAGAAAACCTTAAAAACAAACAGATTTTCGCTTTAGACATGGGAGCACTTATTGCAGGCGCTAAATACAAAGGTGAGTTTGAAGAACGTCTAAAAGCGGTTATCAAAGAAGTTACTTCTAGTAATGGAGATATTGTATTGTTTATAGACGAAATCCACACCCTTGTTGGAGCAGGTGGCGGACAAGGCGCTATGGATGCTGCAAATATTTTAAAACCCGCTTTGGCAAGAGGCGAATTACGCGCCATTGGAGCTACCACTTTAGACGAGTACCAAAAATACTTTGAAAAAGACAAAGCCTTAGAACGTCGTTTCCAAAAAGTTATGGTATTAGAACCTGATACCGAGAGTGCCATATCCATACTTCGAGGCATAAAGGAAAAATATGAAACCCATCATAAAGTACGTATCAAAGACGAAGCTATAATTGGCGCTGTGGAATTATCACAACGCTACATTACTAACCGTTTTTTACCTGACAAAGCAATTGATTTAATGGACGAAGCTGCTTCAAAACTACGCATGGAAATCAATTCCAAACCAGAAGAGTTAGATGTTTTGGATAGAAAAGTTATGCAATTAGAAATCGAAATTGAAGCCATTAAACGTGAAAAAGACGAAAACAAATTAAAATCCTTACGTTCTGATTTAGCAAATTTAAAAGAAGCTAGAAACGAAATATTCGCAAAATGGAAAAGCGAAAAAGAAGTGGTTGACAACATTCAAAACACCAAACAAACCATTGAAAACCTTAAAATTGAAGCTGAAAAAGCAGAACGAGAAGGCGACTATGGAAAAGTAGCTGAATTACGTTATGGAAAAATTAAAGAAGCGCAAACAACCCTGGAAGCACAACAAGAAATTCTATCAAATCAAGATGAGCATTCTTTAATAAAAGAAGAGGTTACTTATGATGATATTGCCGAGGTTGTAGCAAAGTGGACAGGCATACCTGTTACCAAAATGCTACAAAGTGAACGTGAAAAACTATTAAAATTGGAAGACCAACTGCACAAACGTGTAGTAGGCCAAGAAGAAGCCATAACAGCCGTTAGTGATGCCGTAAGAAGAAGCCGTGCTGGATTGCAAAACCCACAAAAACCAATTGGAACTTTTCTGTTTTTAGGAACCACAGGAATTGGAAAAACAGAACTTGCTAAAGCATTGGCTGAATATCTTTTTGATGATGAAAATGCCATGACACGTATTGATATGAGCGAATACCAAGAACGTCACGCTGTTAGCAGATTGGTAGGCGCGCCTCCAGGATACGTAGGTTATGATGAAGGTGGTCAATTAACAGAAGCTGTAAGAAGAAAACCTTATTCTGTAGTACTTTTAGATGAAATAGAAAAAGCACACCCTGACACATTTAATATTCTTTTACAAGTATTAGATGAAGGCCATTTAACCGACAACAAAGGTCGTGTAGCTGATTTTAAAAACACCATTATAATTATGACATCCAATATTGGAAGCCATATTATTCAAGAACGTTTTGAAGCCACAAAAGACATTGATTCTGCAATTGAAGCCGCTAAAGTTGATGTGCTTGCCTTACTAAAACAAAGTGTTCGACCAGAATTTTTAAACAGAATTGACGATACCATTATGTTCACTCCGTTAAACAAAGAAGACATAACAGCCATTGTAGGCTTACAACTAAAAGGTATTACAAAAATGATTGCCCAACAAGGTATTACTTTTGATGCCACACCACAAGCAATTGAGTATTTATCAAACAAAGGCTACAATCCAGAATATGGAGCAAGACCTGTAAAAAGAGTGATTCAAAAAGAAGTTTTAAACGCATTGAGTAAAGAAATATTAGCAGGAAAAGTAACAACAGATAGTATCATTCTTTTGGACGCTTTTGACGATACATTAGTATTCAGAAATGAAAGCGACTTAGTTACTGACAAAAGCTAATATGCAATAAAAAGTAAACTTTACTGTTAATTAATAATTGTCTTTTTGTTTAAAACAAAAAGACAATTATTATTTTTTCAGCAACACAAAACCCCATTATAACCAAACACTAATGTATTTTCATCAAAAAAACACGACATAATTTATGATTATAACAAATTAAAAACTAATTGATTAATAATATCAACAGCTCTTTGTTGATAAAAAAAACTTAACTTAAAAATCTAAAATCCATATAAATACGTAAATTAGCATACAGAGAGTCCCAAAACTCCAATATAAAAACTTAACAATTAATTTGGCTTACCCCTACAATAAGCCTTAAAACACCTACTTATAACAATGGATATATCCAATTACATTGACTTTACCCTATTACATGCCACAACAACTGAACGAGATATTATTGACTTTTGCTACAAGGCTAAAGAAAATAAATTTTATGCTGTATGCGTAAATAGTGCCTATGTTCCATTAGCAAAACAACTATTAGAAAACACCAACATAAAAATATCAAGCGTTATTGGCTTCCCTTTAGGTGCCACATCAACCGCCGCTAAAATTTTTGAAGCAAAAAAAGCTATTGATGATGGTGCAGACGAAATAGAAATGGTTATCAATATTGGACTTGTTAAAAGTAAAAATTATGTATCAGTCTTAAGAGACATTACTGATGTTAAAATTGCAATAGGAAAGACTCCCTTAAAGGTGATTTTGGAAATTTCAGAACTCAATAAAAATGAAGTTATAAAAGCCTCCGAAATATGTATTGACGCTAACGCAGATTACATTAAAACTTCAACTGGATTTTCAAAAAATGGCGCTACGCTCACTGTTGTAAAAATTATAAAAAAGACTGTTAGAAATAAGATAAAAATTATTGCTTTTGACGGCATCAACGATTACGAAACCGCCTTAAAATATATTGATGCAGGCGTAGAAAGAATAGGCACCATCTTACCCATAGAAACAACTGAAAATTCACTTCAGATTAGAAATACTAAAATATACAGACGATATATAGAAACCGTACAAAACTCAGATTATTCAATGCCAATACAACAAAAAAAGCAAATATTAGAATAACGTTCAAAACATTACAAACACTTAAAACAAACAGTTTGTCCCGTAAATTTTTGAGCCAATACATTTATAGCCGATGCCTTTAATTGTAAAATCCTAGGATACCCCCCTGTTGTTTGACAATCACGCATTAAAATAATAAGTTTTCCTGACGGTGTTAATTGCACTGTTCCTGGAAGTACGGCAGAAGTTAATATTGGTTTTAGATCGTTTTCTACATAGGACTCTAACTGATAAGCCATACGACTATTATCTTTTGAAATTCTAAATGATTTAGAAAACAATAGGTTTTGCTGCAATTTGGTGAGTCTATTAAATTCCGGACCTTCAAACACTTCTATGTACTTCGAATTAAAATAAGATTGATCTACTTTGAGTGAAGCGTTTTTTTTACTCAGCAATCTTTGCGCATCCGAAAAAAATAAAACATCATTTTTTTTAATTACAAAGGGATCCGTAATACCTTTATACATGCTTTGACTACGCAATACAATTTCAGTTTTAAAACCTCCAAAAACCGCCAAATAGCACCTAAAACCAAATTTTAAAGCTCCAAAAGACAACACATCACCAGAGGAAACAGAAATACATTCATTAATTTTAATAAATGTACCATTCAACTCTGGAGACATATCTGCACCAGATACACAAATATTAGTATCAAAATTAAATTGAAGTATTGGTCCTGTCATAGTCATTTCCATAACAGCACAGTTTATATCGTTACCAAGCAACACATTTGCCACACTTGCAGCATACTGATCCATTACGCCTGAATACGGCACACCGTATTTCTGAAACCCAAAACGCCCAAAGTCTTGAATAGAATCATAAAATCCTGATTTTAAAACACTAATCATTAACCACCTCACTTTCTAATTGAAATACTTTGGCGTCAACTAAAATTTTTATTTTTTTATATTCCTGAAGCGAAATGGGATAAAAAACAATAGTATCCCCTGCTTTAGCGAAACATGGAATTTTCTTGTTCACATCAAAAAAATCAATAGGAGAATTCCCTATGATATTCCAACCACCAGGACTTTCATTTGGATACACACCCGTTTGACCTCCCCCAATAGCTACCGCACCTTTTTCCACCTGTAGTCGTGGCGTAGATTTTCGAGGCAACCAAAGCTTTTCACTCAAACCTCCTAAATATAAAAAACCAGGTAAAAAACCAATAAAATACACAGTGTAAACAGATTCCGAATGAAGCCGAATAATTTGTTCTTTTGTCAACTTTTTCTCCTTTGAAATTAAATCTAAATCGACACCAAAATTTGCATCATAACATACAGGGATTTTCCATGAAACCGTTTCCGTATTAATTATTATTTCTTTTGAACGATAGATTTTATCTATACACTGTATTTCCTTTGCAAAATCTTTAATAAAAACATCGTATATAATTAATAATGAATTATATCCGTGTTTCATCTCTACTAAAGATTCAATATTGTTATTTTCTATTTTTTGTATAAAACTTGTAATATCTTTTAAAATAACAACATCAATACCCTCTGGCCATTCTACCAAAATAGCACGTTCTCCAAATGGCTTATATACGGGTTTAAATTCTACCAAAATCAACTTATCTGAATACCTTTTCTTTCTAATTGCATTCTTAAATTTTTAATTATGTCAACCACATTTGAGTTATCACCATGCAGACAAAACGTTTCTGCTTTGATAGGCTTTTCTTTGCCACTTATCGTCTTTACTTTTTCGGCTTCTATCATTCTAAAAACATGATTAAAAACCATATCACTGTTATGAATAACAGCATCTTTTTTGCTTCTTGAAACTAAACTTAAATCGTCATTATAATTTCTATCCGCAAATGCTTCATAAGCTATTGATATGTTATTTTTAATTGCTAAGTCTTCTACTATGGATTTATATGGAACAAAAAGCTTTACAGAACACTCCAAACTAATCACGACATCAATTATTATTTTAGCTATACGTTCATCTAAAGCTGCTAAATTGTATAACGCCCCATGCGGCTTTATATGATGAAGCTCAATCTGCTGATCTTGCAAAACCTTATACAAACTACCTATTTGTTGTTTTAAACTATCAAATAATGCAACAGAAGACATATTCATTTTAACTCGTCCGAAATTGATTTTATCAGGAAACGACGGGTGTGCTCCTACTTTAACCTCATAATGTTTAGCCAAACTAACAACCTGTCTCATTGTTTCAAGGTTACCAGCATGTCCCCCACAAGCAATATTACAAGCAGAAATGTAAGGCATTAATTCTGCATCATTACCTATTCCCTCCCCCATATCAACATTAATATCAATCCGTTTGCTTTGCATTCAAATTAATTTAAAATTAATACTCTTCTGAAACTGAATTTAAAGCATAAATAGCAAAACTCCCCAACCAATGCCCCCCTTCATAACTATCTCCAAAAATACTTGGCAATGAATAATTAATATGCTGATTGGCTATGTTTTTCAGATGAGCATATTCTGGTAAATCTTCAGAGATTTTATTCAAACTCCAAGCCCGAGAAAAATTAACACCATCCAGATGTACTAAATGACCATCAGTTCTATCAGAAACCATACCGACTTCTAAAGTAAACGTTTTATTTTTTAATTCTGGCAAAAAAGCAGACAACCAATGTTCATATTCATCTAAAGACAATAATCGCTTCATTAAAGCAGCCTCTTCTAAGCAAGGCGATAAAAAATCTGCTCCACTAGGCTCCCAAGACATCGGACAATTCTCATCTTTTAAAAAGAAATATTTTGCACGCTTTGCAATAGCTGTTTGTAAGACTTCATTATTAACCGCTACAGCATAATCATATGCAAAAGACAAACCAAAAGCTGTATTGGAATGTGTCCCTACGCGCTGAGAATAGTTTAATTTAGGCAAAAACTCCACATATTTTTCAACAATCAAATCAGTTAACGGTTGCAGATTACTCTCCAATACCCTAGCCGTTTCATCATCCCATGTATATAATTCTTCTGCAAGCTTCAACAACCAAGCCCAGCCATAAGTACGCTCATATGATTTATTATGTTTACCATAAAAATACCGTACCTCAGCCTCAATGTTTTCTTTAGATATATTTACAAGAAGGCGTTGCTTAATTTCTTCAGCATTATCAATGTTCGGAAATTGTTTTAATAAACTAACCAGACTCCAATGCCCATGCACAGAAGAATGCCAATCAAAACAGCCATAAAATGCAGGATGCAATTGGATTGGCGATTGCAAATCTTCTTCACTACCTAACGTTTGCCCCAACCGATTGGGGTATTCCGTATTTATGCAATGCAAAGGCAGTTCCACCAAAGCATTGGCTTGTTTTAAATCAAGTTTAGGAATAGTTTCTAATTTCATTTCAACCGAAGAACCAATAAGCTTAGGATCTTGATTTTCTTTTTTTAAATTGTTGCAACAAACAACCAAAGTTGCTACAAAAAATACGAGTAGATTTTTCATATTGTAAATATAATTGATAGCTATTAATTGTTAGGACTTTATTTGCTCTAAAGCAAGCATACTGAAAACAACAACCCAGACGTTTAAATGAGTTCATCTTTTTTTTCACTAATTAAGTGCAACTTAAAAAAATATACTGGGTTCCCAAATATGGAAAATAAATATATTAAGCAAAAACAAATTAAAAAAGCTTCAGATTTACCCCAACCACCCTTCTCGATCCAAACTTCGGTATTGAATCGCCTCACTAATATGTGAACCATCAATATGCTCAGCACCTTCTAAATCCGCAATCGTACGAGCCACCTTCAAAATTCTATCATAAGCTCTAGCAGATAAATTTAAACACTCCATAGCCGTTTTTAACAACTGCTTAGACCCTTCATCTAACGCACAATATTTACGAATTTGCTTAGTATTCATTTGCGCATTATAATGCACAGTACCACTTTCTGTAAAACGCTGGGTTTGATACTCCCTAGCCTTAGTTACTCGTTTTCTTATATCTACTGAAGTTTCCCCTTTTCTGTCATCCGAAAGTTTTTCAAAAGGTACAGGCGTCACCTCTATATGAATATCTATTCTATCCAATAGAGGCCCAGAAACCTTGCTTAAATACCGTTGCATTTCAGCAGGACTAGAAGTTACCGGCGCATTAGGATCATTAAAATATCCACTTGGACTTGGATTCATGCTAGCTACCAGCATAAAACTACTTGGGTATGTAACAGTAAATTTAGCTCGAGAGATAGTTACTTCCCGATCTTCAAGAGGTTGACGCATCACTTCCAAAACTTCTCGCTTAAACTCCGGCAATTCATCCAAAAACAACACCCCGTTATGCGATAAAGAAATCTCTCCAGGTTGCGGATAACTTCCTCCACCAACTAACGCTACATTTGAAATAGTATGATGAGGACTTCTAAACGGACGTTGCGCCATCAAACCGGAGTCTTTTACACGCCCTACAACCGAATGTATTTTTGTAGTTTCCAACGCTTCATTTAAAGTCATAGGCGGCAAAATACTAGGCAACCGTTTTGCCAACATCGTTTTCCCAGCGCCTGGAGGACCAATTAAAATAATATTATGCCCTCCAGCTGCAGCTATCTCCATACAGCGCTTAATGCCCTCCTGACCCTTAACATCTGAAAAATCAAACTCTGGAAAATCTAAGTTTTTTTCAAACTCTTCTCTAGTATTAATTATAGTTTGTTCTAAAGCTTCACCTTTATCAAAATAGTCTATAACTTGTTTAATATTTTCAACTCCATAAACCTCTAAATTATCAACAATAGCAGCTTCTTTTGCATTTTGAACAGGAAGAATAAACCCTTTAAAACCTTCTTCCCGTGCTTTCACAGCAATAGGCAAAGCTCCTTTCAAGGGCTGCAAACTACCATCCAGCGACAGCTCTCCCATAATTAAATATTTCTCTAAATTTTCTGCCTGAATTTGTCTAGACGATGCCAAAATCCCGATAGCCAAAGTTAAATCATAAGCCGAACCTTCTTTTCTTAAATCAGCAGGAGACATATTGATAATAATTTTTTTCCCAGGAATTCTATAACCATTATTCTGAAGTGCAGCTGCAATACGAAAATTACTTTCTTTAATAGCATTATCAGGCAAGCCCACCAAATGATACCCTACACCTTTATCTGTATTTACCTCAACTGTAACAGTTGAAGCCTCAACACCGAAAACCGCACTAGCAAAAACTTTTTTAAGCATATTTTTAGTTTACTGCTTAAATGTAAGAAATGTATTTTATATGTCATCCTGTAGAACGATTCAATCTTCTAAAAACTTGTAATCTAATTACAAATTAAAAATTTAAACAAACGTAAGTTCCCTTACCTCTAACCCAATCATAAAATAAAAAAACTCACTAAATTAAGATTTTACATCCAAAAACTTAATTCAAAAACTTAGGCTTTATTACCAACATAGCCCACCCCCAATTTTGCATATCTGCAGCAACATTTTCAGCTACATTTTTCAACTCATACATACCATTACTTGGAAACATTTGAGAATATCCCAACAATAAACTATATCCTTTAAATTTCTTAGAAAACACCAAATCTATTTCCGTTCCTAATAATTTTTCACCACTTGTCAACGCCTGCTCTCCTCCAAAATTTAAAGCTTTCACCGTAAAATTTGATGTTTCACTTAATATAAAATTAGCACTGACATGCAAATCAACCAAACCAATATCATTCGCATGATTCCCTACATAGAAATAATCCATAAATCCGTTAAATTTATGATTAGTTCCATACAAAGGAAAGAACGCTTCTGAATCTGAAGTCTCGTCATCGTTTCCACTTATAATCTCAAAACCTGCACCTAAGACCACTTTAGGAGCCACCTTATAAGTTACATCAAAACCTAACAAGTAAGCACCTATTACATTATCTCCCATTTGAAGAAAAGCATTTACTCCCACCCCTAAACTTTCTTTTTTATACTCTATATGCGTCCCGAAAGTTTGTAAATTATTTACACCATCAGGCGTTACATTATCGGTTTCATATTTTTGAAAACCATTATTCAACACCAACAAACTACCTGAAAAATTATCCCAAGTATGTTTTAAATATAAATATTGCATCGTTTTATATGAAAAATATCCTGTTGTTTCATAAACCGTTGATACCGATTGAAACCCTGTTGGATTAGAATAATCTTGATTAAAAGCCAATCCAAAATCTGCTACAAATTTTCCTTTACTGTATTTCAACAAAGCAGCATCATGATTACGACCTTGTTGCGCCCAATCTAAACCTCCAAAAATTCTTTGATCGTCATACGAAATAACTTGACGCCCTAATTTAGTTGAAAAACCTTCTCCTAAATTAATATCTGCCCAAGCTTGAAAAACAGCAAATGAGTTATTTTGATCATAAGGCAAAATTTGTCTGTTTTCACCCCAAACCATAACATCTTGAAAACTCACATAGAATTTATAAGCATCTACATTATATCCTGCATTTAAACGGATTCTTGTTGAAACCCCAAAACCCGGATCTGCAACATCTGATATAAGACCTCCAAAACCGTTTCTATATTCTGTACGAGGTCTAAACTCACCATCTAACACAAATTGAGCTTGCACAAATTGAACCACCAGAGTTAAAATCCCTATTACTAAATATTGTTTTTTCATTGTTTTTATTTTAATAGTTGTTTCTTATTATTTTCCCCCTATTTCTAATGTAAACTTTATAAACACCACTTCAAAACACAAGTATAAATTACTTAGTTGTAATTTAATTTACAATCAAAAGATTATTTTTTGTTAATAAAACCTGTGTAACACACTACAATAATAAGTAATAATACTTAATTAATAAGTAAAAATACTTATTTTTAAAGAAACCATACTAAACCACCATTAAAACTTTTAATAAATAAAAAAAAATGATGAATTATAATCAAAAACACTTTTATTCAAAATATATAATACTCTATTTTATTGAAGCCTAACTTATTCGCTATATTTGCTCATATACAACGTTATTTATATGATTTCAATTGAAGAAGCAATTCAAATAGTAAAAAAAACTACCAAACCACTTTTAGGTGAAACTATAAAACCTATTGAAAAATCTGGTGGTTATAAGCTTTTTAAAAATGTTTATTCTGATATAGACATGCCTCCTTTTAGGCAAGCTGCTATGGATGGCTATGCACTTCATTTACATGATGGCCTTACATATAATCTTATTGGAGAAATAAAAGCAGGAGATAATTTTCAACCTTATATAAAAAAAGGAGAGGCTGTTCGCATATTTACTGGCGCCGCAGTTCCTGATACCGCTCATGCTGTCATAATGCAAGAAAAGGTTAAAAATATAGGCAATCAAATTAATATCGAACATAACATTTTAGAAAACCATAACATTCGCCCAGTTGGTGAGCAAGTTAAAAAAGGAGACTTAGCTCTAAAAAAAGACACTAAATTAACACCTGCGGCTATTGGGTATTTATCGTCATTAGGTATATCTGAAATATCAGTTTACAAAAAACCAAGTATCGCTATAGTAACAACTGGAAATGAATTAATTGAAGCCAAAAATAAATTAGGCTATGGTCAAATTTATGAAAGTAACTCTAAAATGCTTCAAAGCGCACTTTACAATTTAAAATTTTATGATGTTACTATTCACAAAATCAAAGACAATTATAATCAAACTGTTACCAAACTAAATGATCTTATAATTAATAAAGACTTAGTAATTATTACTGGAGGAATTTCTGTTGGTGATTATGATTTTGTTGGAAAAGCCCTTAACCAATTAGAGGTCTATGAACATTTTTATAAAGTAAAACAAAAACCAGGCAAACCCTTGTACTATGGAAAAAAAGAAAACACACTTATTTTTGCTTTACCAGGAAACCCTGCAGCAGCTCTTACTTGCTTCTATATTTATGTTTATATTGCATTGCAAAACATGATGAATAATTACAATATTGAATTACCACGTATACAAGCAATATCCTTATCAAATTTTGAAAAGAAAGGTGACCGTCCACAGTTTTTAAAAGCCATTTACAAAAACGGCTCTGTAACCATTTTAGAAGGTCAAAGTTCTGCCATGCAACAAACATTTGCCATTTCCAATGCTCTAGTATTTGTTCCAGATTCAAAGAGTAGAATTAAAAAAAATGACCCTGTTGAAACTATTATATTACCCCTATAGTATGAATTACAAAATTAAAAGTCGAATTTGGATTGAACATGAAAATCATGTGCTTTTAGGCGAAGGCAGAGTCCTTTTGTTAAAAGCTATTGACAAAACAGGTTCTTTATCAAAAGCTGCAAAATCACTAAATATTTCATACAAAAAAGCTTGGGATTTAATTGATTCCGTTAATAAATCAGCTAAAACACCTGTCACAAAAAATAGTATTGGAGGTAAAGGTGGCGGTGGAGCTCAACTGACCGAATATGGAAAATCATTAGTTACTGTATTTGATGAAATAAATCAAAATTGCTGGGAATTTTTAGACTTGCAATTAGAAAAAATAAAACAATTATAATTTTAAGTACATAAACATATAAATATGACTGAAATAGATTGGATTGGGTTTAGTACTATAGAGTTTGCAGTAAAACAAACAACTATCAGGAAATGAACAAGATTGAAAAACAAATTACTAAAAAAGAAGTAAATACACTCAAATGTTGATTAAAAAAAATTCAAATGCTTTTAAACACAAATAGTACATGTTGCAAACAGAAAATATATACTTGTTTTTATTAGCGCTACCCATCATATCTTTTTTATATGCAAGCGTTGGTCATGGAGGAGCTAGTGGATACTTAGCATTAATGGCCTTATTTTCATTTGCTCCCGAAACCATGAAACCCACTGCATTATTATTGAACTTATTTGTTGCTGGCATAGCTTTTTACTATTATTTCAAAGAAGGCTATTTTAACAAGAAACTATTTGTTTCATTTGCCATTACCTCTATTCCATTTGCTTTTTTAGGTGGCACCTTAGAAGTTGATGCCTCTATTTACAAAAAGACGCTTGCAATTCTATTAATTTTTGCCATACTAAAAATGCTAAATGCTTTTGGCAAAGAACCTCATAAAATTAAGATGATTAAACTTTGGCAAGGTTTGCTTGTTGGTGGTATTATTGGTTTTTTTTCAGGATTAATTGGTATAGGTGGCGGTATTATATTAACACCTGTTATTTTACTCCTGCATTGGGGAAACATGAAAACAGCAGCAGCCGTATCAGCGCTTTTTATTTGGGTAAACTCAGCAGCTGGTTTAATTGGTCAATTTAGCAGTGGTATCACATTAGAAGCAGCTTCATTTGTATTTGTAGCCATTGCATTGGTAGGAGGTGTTTTGGGAGCTTATTACGGAAGTAAAAAAATCAACAATCAAATGCTTCGGTATATTTTAGCTTTTGTATTAACCATAGCCTCAATTAAACTATTTCTAACATAAATGATAAGCAAAAAACATATAACAGGTATTATTTTAGCTGGTGGAAAAAGTACCCGTATGGGAACAGACAAGGGTTTTTTATTATTAAACAACAAAACATTTATGCAATACAGTATTGAAGCATTACAACCATTAGTTTCTGAAATAATTATTGTTTCTGACAATATAAATTATGATGTTTTTGGTTATAAACGAATAACTGATATTAAAAAAAATGCAGGCCCAATAGCTGGGATTTGCTCTGGATTGGAAATATCTTCTACAGAATACAACTTGATTTTAAGTTGTGATGTTCCATTGATTACTTCTGAAGTTCTTCAAAAATTAATTGATAATATTGATGATACTTCAGAGATAATTCAAATTGAAAGCCTTGGAAAAAGCATGCCACTAATAGCATTGTATAAAACACAAATTATAAAAAAATTCAATGAATTATTACAAACAACAGATGAAAGGCGATTGAGGAAGGCGGTTGAAACTTGCAAAACAAAAAACATTATTTTAAAAGAAGATAATACAGCATGCACAATGAATGTGAATACACAAAATGACTTAAAAGCCATAGAAGATGCATATAAAAATTAAATATTTCGGACAAATAGCAGAAATAACGCAGTTAGAAGAAGAAACATTAGAATTCTCTAAAAGCTTAATTTCAGAACTTTTAGAGGTGTTATATTCAAAATATAATTCACTAAAGAATATAGATTTTAAAATTGCTCAAAACCAAGAATTGGTTTCTATAGAAACTGAATTAACAGGAAATGAAATTGCATTATTACCTCCTTTTTCTGGCGGATAAGATTAAAAAAAGTTCCACTGTAAAATTGTAAAAATAATAAACAATTATAAGTTAACTGATTAATAATAAAATGACACGATATAATAGACATATAGTCTTATCAGAAATTGGACAAATAGGCCAAGATAAATTATCCAATGCTAAAGTTTTAGTTATTGGTGCTGGTGGATTAGGTTGTCCTATTTCGCAATATTTAGCCGCTGCAGGTATCGGTATGCTGGGTATAATTGATTTTGATATCGTTGAAATTTCTAATCTGCAACGGCAAGTTTTATTTGGCAATTCCTCCTTAGGGCAAAACAAAGCTATAGCAGCAAAAAAACGTTTGAAGGATTTAAATAGCGACATTACAATTATGGCCTATCCTTATAAATTAACTCATAAAAATGCCGTTGAATTATTTAATCAATATGATATTATTGTTGATGGTTCCGATAATTTTGAAACACGCTATTTAGTAAACGATGCTTCAATAATTACCAATAAACCATTAGTTTTTGGTGCCATTTACAAATTTGAAGGGCAAGTAGCAGTTTTTAATTATCAAAACGGACCGAGTTACCGCTGTTTATTTCCTAACCCTCCAGAAAAAGACACCATACCTAATTGTTCAGAAATAGGTGTTCTTGGCATGCTTCCAGGCATTATTGGCTGTATGCAAGCCAATGAAGTTTTAAAAATTATTTTAGGAATTGGTAAAGTTCTTTCAGAAAAAATCCTCTATTACAACGCTTTAACATTGCAAACGTCAACTTTAAAAATCAGTAAAAATGAAGCTGCTTTTGCTACTATTTTAAAAGAAAAAATCAATGTTAGCAAAAAGGTAATAACCACTAACTGCCAACACGAAATAAAAGAAGTTTCAATACACGATATCCTTTTAAAAGAAAACATTCAAATCATTGATGTTCGCGAATTGTATGAACAACCAAAAATTAACAATTTAAATATTACCCAGATTCCTTTAAGTGAATTGGAAAAAAACTTAAATAAAATTGACTTAAAAAAAGACGTTTTTCTATTTTGTCAATCTGGAGTACGAAGTAAAAAAGCTTTGTCTATACTAAAAACTTTAAATATTAATAACTGTTTTAATATTAAGGAAGGAGTTTCAACAATTAATAACATACTAAATAACCGTAGTTCTCTAAAAAAGGAACAACTCAAACCATAATAAAATGACAGATAAAAAACCTAAAAATGTATTTAAAGAAGGTGCCATCACTTCCGAATTTATAGGGAATTCTATTTATAAGCATCAAACCAAAACAAACATTGGTGCACATAATATTTTTTTAGGACAAGTACGAGCAGATGAAATAAATGGTAAAATTGTTTCTGCTATTGAATACACGGCTTATAAGGGAATGGCAAACCAGAAATTTCACGACATACGCGAATCAGCTTTTAAAAAATTTGAACTTAGCTGTATGCATATTTACCATAGTTTAGGAACTGTAAAAGCAGGAGAAATATGCCTTTTTGTTTTTGTTTCCTCTCCAAGGCGTAAAGTGGTTTTTGAAGCTTTAGAATATATTGTAGAAGCTATAAAAGCTAATGTTCCTATTTTTGGTAAAGAGATTTTTGAGGATGATACGCATCAATGGAAAAAAAATACCTAAGTATTTTTTTTCCATTGCATGGTTTTCTTGCTTAATTTTTAAAATACAATCATAACACATGCTGTTTCATGTAAAAATTAAATACTTGGGTTGATTCCAAGAAATAAGTAAAACAATGACCGTCTCATCATAATCAAAATTAAGAAATACCCAATTAGTAAAATACATGACTCAACATCCAATTAAAAAAAATCAATATAAAGAAATGGTCGATATCACACATAAAAACACAACATTACGAACCGCAGTAGCGCAAGCTATTATTAAGGTTAGCAAACCCGAAACCATTTTAGCTATTCAAAACGATACGGTTCCCAAAGGTAATGTCTTAGCTATGAGCAAAGCAGCTGGTTTATTAGGTGTAAAACGCACACCAGATATTTTACCCGATTGCCACCCCTTACCTATTGAATTTACTGGTATTGAATATGAAATAAACAACCTTGAAATTATCGTATATTTCACAGTAAAAACTATTTACAAAACAGGTGTGGAAGTAGAAGCAATGCACGGAGCAAGCATTGTAGCTCTTAACATGTATGATATGCTGAAGCCAATTGATAAAGGCATTGAAATACATCATATTAAACTTCTCAACAAAACAGGTGGAAAATCTAATTTTAAAAATGCCTATAAACAAAATTTAACTGCTGCTGTTATTGTGTGTTCTGATACTATTTCTGCTGGAGAAAAAGAGGATAAAGCAGGGAAAGCCATTATTCAAAAATTAGAAACTTGCAATGTAAAAATTTCTGATTATATAATTATTCCTGATGAAAAAACAATCATCCAAGAAAAAGCAAAAACGTATCAAAAACAAAATATAGATTTAATAATTTATACCGGTGGCACAGGCCTTTCTAATCGCGATGTTACTCCAGAAGCATTAATACCTTTATTAGACAGACGCATTCCTGGCATTGAAGAGTCCATTAGAAACTATGGGCAAGACAGAATGCCTTATGCCATGCTATCAAGAAGCGTAGCTGGAACCATAAAAGAAACCTTAGTATTAGCCTTACCAGGTTCAACAAATGGTGCAAAAGAATCTATGGATGCTATTTTTCCTTCCGTTTTACACATATTTGGCATCCTAAAGGGAGCTAGACATGACTAACATTAATTGTTAAGTTAAAAATTAAAGATTAAAAAATGTCAAATCATTCCAAAATATTGCAAGATTTACACGGTAGAGACCATGCTTATTTGCGCATTTCGTTAATTGAACGTTGCAATTTACGCTGTAATTACTGCATGCCTGAAGCCGGTGTACAACTATCTCCAAAAAGTCATTTAATGACATATGAAGAGATTTATGAAATAGCAAAAATATTTGTAAACAATGGTGTTACCAAAATAAGGTTAACAGGTGGCGAACCTTTGATTAGAAAAGACATACCCACTATTTTGGAAAAATTAGCGTCACTTCCTGTAGAGTTATCCATAACTTCTAATGCCGTAATTATCGATAAATATATAAATATTTTAAAGGCTAACAGTGTTTATAATATCAATGTAAGCTTAGATTCTTTAAATGCAGAAAAATTTAAAC
Source organism: Pseudalgibacter alginicilyticus (assembly GCF_001310225.1). Classification (GTDB taxonomy): domain Bacteria; phylum Bacteroidota; class Bacteroidia; order Flavobacteriales; family Flavobacteriaceae; genus Pseudalgibacter; species Pseudalgibacter alginicilyticus. The sequence continues at coordinate 922,408 of NZ_CP012898.1, forward strand.
ATATTACTCGAAGAAACGAATTTAAAAGGGTTTACACAAACATTTTACTTTTAATAAAAGAAGGTTTTAAAGTAAAAATGAATGTTGTTTTAATAAAAGATTTTAACGACAATGAAATTATTGATTTTATTCAACTCACTAAAGATTTACCTATTTCTATTCGGTTTATAGAATTTATGCCCTTTGATGGTAACAAATGGGATATAAGCAAAATGGTATCCTATGCCAATGTTATAAAACAAGTAAACACTTCTTTTTCCGTAAATCAAATTAGACGTTTACAAGATGCTCCGAACGATACTTCAAAAAACTATAAAATTAACGGTTACAAAGGTAGTTTTGCCATCATCAGTTCGGTCACAAATCCATTTTGTGATTCTTGCAATAGACTCCGCTTAACAGCAAATGGCCAATTAAAAAACTGCTTATTTTCTTCTGGCGAATCCGATTTACTTACCGCATTAAGATCAGGGAACTCCATTGAACCAATCATTCAAAAAGCAGTACGAGCAAAATTTAAAATCCGTGGAGGCATGAATACCATAGAAAAATTACAAGAACCAAAACTTCATAACAACAATAGAAGTATGATTACAATTGGTGGATAATTCCATTTTTAACATTCAACTTAAAAAATAAAACAAACACAATTCGCCACCCCTATTTTCTATGATACACAGAACTACACAATTATATTAAATATATAAACTTACAAAAAAACAAAGCGGTATGTATTTACCCTTTCATAAAGTAACAGGTGTTTTGATAAAAAAAACTACTTACCTAATGGTGTAAATAAATCTTTACCGGCTTTCAATTTTTTCAACCTTAACAAAGCTTCTACATAATAATAATCAGCATAAATTATAGAATAATCAATTTCCGACCCTGCTGGTTTATGCCCAGTAGAATGTAATAATATAGCAGAGTTTGCATCTTTACTTTGATAGTTCTCCGAAAGTTCTATCAACATTTTTTCTGCCTTATCTCTATACATTTCGGCTAATTGAGCATTTTTTGTTAAAGTAGACAACTCCAGTATAGCCGAAGCTACTACTGCTGCGGCAGAAGCATCTTTTGGTTCATTTGGTATTCCTGGCGCATTAAAATCCCAATACGGAATTAAATCCTCTGGCAAACGTTCTAAATACACTTGAGTCACTTTTTCAACAAAATCTAAATATTTAGGGTCTTTAGTTTCTCTATAAACCAAAGTATAACCATATATAGCCCAAGCTTGGCCACGAGCCCACATGCTTGTATCACTATAACCTTGATGTGTAACACCCTTAATTTTTTTGCCAGTATCTTTGTCATATACAACAACATGATAGGAAGTATAATCAGGTCTAAAATGATTTTCAATAGTTACATCCGCATGACTTACAGCTATATCATACAATGATTTACTTCCTCCATTTTTTGACGCCCAAAACATCATTTCCAAATTAATCATATTATCCATGATAGTATTATGTTGTGGCCATTCCATATTTGGTACATCTCTAGGCCAAGATAAAATCGTTCCCACATTAGGATTAAAAAGGGTTGCTAAAGTATCAGCCGTTTTAAGAACAACTTCTTTGTACTCTGGTATATTTGTTAATCTATACCCATTACCAAAACTATTGTAGACTTGAAATCCTAAATCATGATCTAAAGCTGGAGTTACAGAAAGAGGTTTAAGATATTGTGTAAACTTATCTGCCGCTACTTCCCATTTTTTATCCCCTGTGAACTCATACAAATACCAAAGCTCACCCGGCCAAAATCCACTAGTCCAATCTTTATAATCAACAAACCTCCACGTTTTACTATCTGGAGCAATATTTCTAGGTATGTCGCCTTCTTTAGTCACAAGTTTTAATGCTTTGGTAGTTTGTTCAACACAATATCTTAACTGAGCATCTATATCAAACACCTTGTCTTGATTTGCTTTTTTATTAGTGTTTCCACAGCTCGTTGCAATTATTGTTATAAAGAGCAAACCTAAAACCTGTAATCTAATCCCCATAATACCTTATTATATTTATAATGTTTTATATTAACAGCAATATTAGCAAGAATCTCATGTTAAGTCAATAAATTATGATGCAAACAGTATAAATTATAGGTACAATTAGCAATTATATATTAATTATTATTCTTGCTTTTATAATAATAGCCATTAGGCATTTCAAACTATTTACCTCTTTTATAAAAATTAATTTATTTAAAACTCTCAAAAAAATATTGCTCATTTAAATATTAATCGTAATATTGCAATGAATAAATAAATAGTAATGGGATTAGCCAAAACAGAATTATATACCGATTTACAAAATCAAATTGCATTATTTGCCAAAGTGTTTGGACACCCTGCTCGTGTAGCTATTTTAGAATACTTATTTAACACAAGCACATGTGTTTGTGGTGATTTGGTAAACGAAATAGGATTAGCACAACCTACAATTTCTCAACATTTAAAAGAATTAAAACATTTAGGACTCATTAAAGGAAGCGTTGAAGGTACAAGTGTATGTTATTGTATTGACAAAGATAACTGGACCGAAATGAAAAATGTTATGTTTGATTTTTTAGACCAAGATATTTCTAAAACAGATTGCTGTTAAAAAAATTTCACATTAATAATCGCATTATTGCAATAAACAAATACAAAAATGACACTTTCAGAAGTAAAATCAAAATTAAGTCAATTAGAAACCATAGCGTTCCAATTACCAAACGGTGAATTAGTACCAAACCATTTTCACGTTACAGAAGTTGGAAAAATAACAAAACACTTTATTGATTGTGGAGGAACTGTACGTCATGAAGATGTAGTAAATTTTCAACTATGGAATGCTAACGATTACGACCACAGATTACATCCCGAAAAATTATTAAAAATTATAGAACTTTCAGAAAAAACCTTAGGCATCTCAGATTCAGAAATTGAAGTTGAATACCAAGGGGATACCATTGGAAAATTTGGATTGGATTTTGACGGGGCCAACTTTTTATTAATTAACAAACAAACCGATTGCTTAGCAAAAGACAACTGTGGTATTCCTGTGGAAAAACAAAGAGTTAAACTAACCGATTTAAACAGTCAACCCTGTTGTACACCGGATGGAAACTGTTGTTAAAAATAAATATTAATTAAAATACTAACCAATAAACCATGTTATTTCAAAACATTAAAAACGTTATTTCAAGTTTAAACCCTGACACTATTTCAGAAGAAAGAAAAGCTATTTTAAACCCACTTGCTGAATTTATTCAATCCAAAGCTTCAAAAAATCAAGACATTAGAATCAATTTTATTTGTACACATAATTCACGTCGAAGTCATTTATCACAAGTTTGGGCACAAACCATGGCCTATCATTTTGGTATAAAAAATGTCTTTTGCTATTCAGGAGGTACAGAAAGTACTGCGCTTTTTCCAATGGCAGCAGAAACATTAAAAAATTCAGGCTTTAATATTCAAACAATTTCGGAAGGTAGCAACCCTGTTTACAGCATTAAATATTCAGAAAACGAACATCCAATCATTGGGTTTTCAAAAAAATTAGATGATGATTTTAATCCCAAATCTGGATTTGCCGCCATCATGACTTGCGATTCTGCTAATGAAGCCTGCCCTTTTGTTGCAGGAGCAGAAAAGCGAATCCCCATAACTTTTGAAGATCCAAAAGCTTTTGACAATACACCGCAACAAGCTGAAAAATACATTGAAAGAAGTTTGCAAATAGCAAACGAATTATTTTACATTTTCACACAAATAAATTCTTAAAAAAATGGCAACAAAAAAATTAAGTTTTTTAGACAGAAATCTTACACTTTGGATTTTTGTCGCTATGGCTATTGGGGTAGGACTTGGATATTTTATTCCCTCTTTTCCTAATATCATAAACTCATTTAACAGTGGAACAACCAACATTCCAATTGCTATTGGTTTGATTTTAATGATGTATCCTCCTTTAGCGAAGGTTAATTATGCGCTTTTACCTAAAGTTTTCAAAAACACTAAAATACTATCTATTTCACTAATTCTTAATTGGATTGTTGGCCCTGTTTTAATGTTTATTTTGGCTATCACTTTTTTGCGTGATTATCCAGAATACATGGTTGGGTTAATTTTAATTGGTTTAGCTCGTTGCATTGCTATGGTTTTAGTTTGGAACGACCTTGCCGATGGTAGTAGTGAATACGGTGCAGGATTAGTAGCGCTAAACAGTATTTTTCAAGTGTTTGCCTACAGTTTTTATGCTTGGATTTTTATAACCGTACTTCCACCCTATTTTGGCTTTGAAGGTGCCATTGTGAATATCTCTATTGCAACCATTGCTGAAAGTGTGGCTATTTATTTAGGAGTTCCGTTTTTAATGGGAATTTTAAGTCGACTAATTTTAGTCAAATTAAAAGGTGAAGAATGGTACATTCAAAAATTTATTCCTGCCATTTCACCAATGACTTTAATTGCACTTTTATTTACAATTGTGGTTATGTTTTCATTAAAAGGTGAATTGATTGTTGAAATTCCAATGGATGTTCTAATCATTGCTGTACCTCTATTAATTTATTTTACTTTAATGTTTATCATTGGTTTTTTCTTTACAAAAGCCATGGGCGCAGAATATGACAAAACTGCTGCTGTTGCATTTACAGCTGCAGGAAATAATTTCGAATTAGCAATTGCCGTAGCAATTGCCGTATTCGGGCTCAATTCAGGGCAAGCTTTTACTGGCGTGATTGGCCCTTTAGTAGAAGTACCTGCATTAATTTTATTAGTTCGTGTATCGTTTTGGTTGAAGAAAAAATATTATGACAAACCTAAACTTGCATAATAACTTACATGTGTTATAGTTACTAAAACAAACACCATTTATATTTATCCCGATGCTTCTAAAAGTTATCGGGATTTTTTTATTAACTATTTCTTTTTTAAAAGGTAAGTGTAAACCCACATTAATGTAAAAGTTGGAATCACATCAAAACCAGGTAATACCTCCTCTACAAAAGCAATAATCCCTGCTATTTTACCCGCCTTTCCTTTATAAAGTTTGGTCATTAACCAACCTGAAATTGGTGCCCAAACAATATCTGTAAACTCGCCAATCCCCGGAATTACAAACGATACAAAACCAATGGCATCAAATAATATTCCTAAGATTAATTTTTTGTATTTATTCATTCAGTATTTTTTTCTATTGAGAGCAAGAAATATACCAAAATTATTTCCCAATAAGTTTTAAAAATTCGTTTCTGGTTTCAATTTTTTCAAACTGACCTCTAAATCCAGATGTAGTAGTTAATGAATTTTGTTTTTGCACACCACGCATCATCATGCACATATGAGACGCTTCAATAACAACAGCTACCCCCTGAGGTTTTAAAGTATTATTTATACAATCTAATATCTGCTCTGTTAAGCGTTCTTGCACTTGTAATCTTCTAGAAAAAACATCTACAATTCTTGGTAATTTGCTCAAGCCTACAATTTGCCCATTAGGTATATAAGCTATATGAGCTTTTCCAAAAAAAGGCAAAATATGATGTTCACACAGTGAATACAACTCTATATCTTTTACAATAACCATTTCATTATATGACTCCTTAAACATAGCTCCTTTGAGAATTTCTACTGGGTCTTGATGGTAGCCTTGTGTTAAAAACTGCATAGCTTTTGAAGCGCGCTCAGGTGTTTTTAGTAACCCTTCACGCTTGGGGTCTTCCCCTAAATCTTGAATAATGCTTTTATATCTATCTTTAACATCATCGGTTACCTGCATGTTAAATTCTTCAAACTGTTTATATGGCATCTTATTATTGTTTTTAAATAAGAATTTGAACTTTTAAATTGTACAAAATCAATATTAATTACAAATTTAAGAATAATGCATGACACAAAATCATTTTAGTCTTGTATAGTAATAAGTAAAGTATTAATTTCAACATTTATAAGTAAATATAACCTGTTCAAAGTTGATGATTAAAGCACGCAATATCCATAAATACTATAATGATTTACACGTTTTAAAAGGTGTTGATTTACAAATTACTAAAAGTGAAATCGTTTCTATTGTTGGGGCTTCTGGAGCTGGCAAAACAACATTACTTCAAATTTTAGGTACACTTGACAGAGCTTCCTCTGATGAAGATTATAATTTAACCATTAACAACATCAACGTTGGAGCTTTAAATGACAAGGCCTTGGCTAAGTTTAGAAATGAACATATTGGTTTTATTTTTCAGTTCCATCAATTACTGCCTGAATTTTCTGCTTTAGAAAACGTATGCCTACCCGCTTTTATAAAAGGCACTAAAAAAGTAGATGCCGAAAAACGTGCCAAAGAACTTTTAGATTTTTTAGGTTTATCCCATAGATATCACCACAAACCAAGTGAGCTTTCTGGTGGAGAACAACAACGTGTAGCGGTAGCAAGAGCGCTTGTCAACAATCCTGAGCTGATTTTTGCAGATGAACCTTCTGGAAATTTAGATAGTGAATCCGCAGAAAATTTGCACAGCCTATTTTTTAAATTACGTGATGAATTCGGACAAACTTTTGTGATTGTTACTCATAATGAAGAATTAGCTAATTTAGCAGACAGAAAATTAGTGATGGTTGATGGAAAAATAGTTGGCTAATCTTTTCTTATCATATAAGGCTATCAAACCAAAAATGGGACCCACTGCTAATATTAAAAATAAATACTTTGAATCCATATGGTTTTTTAAACTACTTAAAAGTTGAATGCTTACAATAGTGATAGCAAAGCCTATAGAATTTACAATCGTTAAAGCAGTACCCTTATACTCTGCTTCAACTTTTTGAGCAATTAAAGTTGAAAATAATGGAGAATCTGCAATAACAACCATACCCCAAAAAATAAGAAAACCAATAAATAGAATTTCAGATTGCTGTAAAAAAAATAAAGGAGAAGCTAGACAACAAAAACAAGATAATCCAAGTGAAATTATAGCCATTTTTTTTGTTCCAAAACTCTCTGATAAATAACCTGAACCTACACAAGCTAATCCGCCAGTGGCAATTATAATAAAACTTAAAACAGGTATATTGAAATGAGTTCCTGGATGATAAAATGTATATGATGCTAATAATACTGGCGTAAAAGCCCAAAAAGCATACAATTCCCACATATGTCCAAAATATCCAAAGGCAGCTGAACGAAAACTAGGTTTCTTAAAAACCTTGTATGTTATTGAAAGATCTAACTTCGTTACAATTTTTCTAAAAGGACCATTTGGCACAAATAATAAAATAAACAAGCCACCCAAAAAAGCTAAAACAGTGGTTATATATACAATCCATTTCCAAAGTATAAAGCCTCCAAAGCCTTTTAATAAATGTGGAAATGCCGTTCCTATAACCAAAGCGCCAACTAAAAACCCGAGCGATTTACCCAATCCTTTTTCATAATAATCAGATGCTATTTTCATCCCAACAGGATAAATACCAGCTAAAAAAAATCCGGTAAAGAACCTAAACAATAACAAGCTTTTTATAGTATTCCCTTCAAAAACTATAGATAAATTAAACAATCCTCCTAAAATAGCACTAATAAAAAACACTTTTGAAGGAGAAAAACGGTCTGTAATACATAATACAGCAAACAAAAAAGTTCCAAAAATAAAACCAAATTGTACAGCTGATGTTAAATGCCCTAAGGCCGAATCTCTCAAATTGAAACTAGTAACCAAATCTGCCATAACGCCATTTCCTGCAAACCATAACGAGGTACAACAAAATTGAGAGAAAACAATTATAGGTAAAATATGCCTGGAACGATTCATAAATTATTTAATTGTTGACGAATTTAATTTAAATGGTAGTTTTTTAGTCAACTTTTTAAATGTTTTTACTTAATACACTCTCAATTTACTTAAACTATCCTATTTCAAACAACGGAATTTATTTTTAACACTAATAGATTATCAATTATATTCTGAATAAAAAAAGGTTTTGAGACTATATTATTAAAACTCAAAACCCTTTTTTAATAAGTTAGTAAACTATTTACTTTTTATTAATTTCCAATTTCATATGTCTTTCCTAAAATAGTAATTGTAGCTTCAGTATAATTAATTTTTATATCCTCAATGCTTGCTACATCAACATCTAAAATTCCTGATTTTATACTTCTAGGCAATAAATCAAAATGTAGAGGTTCTTCAGTTGTTAAAGTATAATCAACATCTTTTGAGCTTGTACCTGTCTGTACACCATCTAATAAATATTCGTCATCCCAAATATTTAATGGTGTGTCAATACCTACTACCCAAGTTCTTGTTGAGTTTTCTGTGTAATTAATAGTTTCACCTGTACTTGTTGTGATTTTTCCATTTTGAATCACTACACTATATTCTAAATTATCCTCTTCATTTTTCCCTAAATTTTTTACAATGTGGATACCTTCTACTTTAAAATCTTCATGATAATAATCAGAGAAAGTTGTTGTATGTTGACTATCTACTTCACCATACCAACCTGTTGATACAATTGTAGCAACACCTCTACGTGTTATACCATCTTGGCATAGTACACCTGTTTGATAATCGATAGTGATTGTTTTTGGAAATGTGGTGAAATCAAGTGGTGATATAGTTACTACAGGTCCTTCATCCTTAGTTGTACTTGATTTTGATAACGTAGTAGAATTTTCAGCATTCAAAACAGCATCACCACTATTATTACCTAAATCTTGAAACACCTTACTTATCGTAACATATTCAGTTAATGCGTCAGCAGCTTTTGCTGAATCAATACTTTGTGTTAATTCATTTTCTTCACAATTCATAAAAAGAATGGCGAAAATTGGGACTATTATTTTTTTCATAATACATTATTTTAGTGGAGTAAATAACGTTAATTTTTTTTTCTATTTTATAAAATCACATTATTTTACGCTTTTTAAAGTTGTTTTTGTGCATTTTGTCGATATTTTAAATAATTTAAAGAAATATTAGCAACTATTTTTAAAACTTATATATGTTTTTAATTAGTACTTTTGAAATCATTTTATACATCAAAATTATAACTTCTTAAATTTGAACACATCTGAACTAAAAGAATTTCTAAACACTAAAGTAGCACAATATAACAACCCAAAGTTTATTGAAAGTGACCCAATTCAAATTCCTCATCAATTCTTTAAAAAAGAAGATATTGAAATATCTGGCTTTTTAACTGCAACTATTGCTTGGGGAAATAGAAAAAGCATTATAGACAATGCCAAACGAATGATGCAGTTGCTTGATGATGCTCCTTATGATTTTATATTGAATCATGGGGAAACAGATTTAAGAAAGTTACTACCTTTTGTGCATCGAACATTTAATGGCGAAGATTTTATTCAGTTTATAGTATCACTTCAACATATTTATAATAATCATAAAGGTTTAGAAGCTATTTTTTATAAACATTCTGACAAAAATTCACTTCAAAATTCAATTTCAAATTTTAAAAAAACATTTTTCGAAATAGAACATTTACAGCGTACCCAAAAACATGTTAGCGATCCTTTAAAGAATTCGGCTGCAAAAAGAATAAACATGTTTTTACGGTGGATGGTAAGAAATGATAAAACTGGAGTAGATTTTGGTATTTGGAAAAGTCTTTCTCCTAACCAATTATCTTGTCCATTAGATGTGCATTCTGGAAATGTAGCTAGAAAATTAGGGCTTTTAACACGAAAACAAAATGACAGAAAAGCTTTAGTAGAACTTGATACTGCCCTAAGGAAATTAGACACCAATGACCCCGTAAAATACGACTTTGCTTTATTTGGACTTGGTGTTTTTGAAGGTTTTTAGAAAAAACTATAGGACATAAAAAAACCCGATATAAATCGGGTTTTATATTATATATAAGTAACTTGAATCTTAGTTTGCTTGCGCAATCACTTCAAATTCTAAATCTACAGATACTGATCTATGTAAACGTACTACGGCAGTATATTTACCTAAACGTTTTATGGTAGTAACCGTGATAAATTTCTTATCAATAGACTGACCTTCTTTTTCTAATGCTTCAGCAACATCAATATTGTTTATAGATCCAAATAATTTGTCTCCAGCACCTACTTTAGCAGGTATTTTAATTTCTAAAGCCTTAATTGCTTCTGCTATAACATTAGCATCATCAACTATTTTCTTTTCTTTAAAAGCTCTTTGCTTTAAGTTTTCAGCCAATACTTTTTTAGCAGATACAGTGGCTAAAATAGCGTGACCTTGAGGAATTAAAAAATTTCTACCATAACCGTTCTTAACTGTTACAACATCGTCTTTAAACCCTAAATTTTCAACGTCTTGTTTTAATATAAGTTCCATTGTTATCGGTATTTTATTTTAATAAATCTGCCACGTAAGGCATTAATGCTAAGTGACGTGCTCTTTTCACAGCCACTGACACTTTTCTTTGATACTTTAAAGAAGTTCCTGTTAAACGTCTTGGTAAAATTTTACCTTGCTCGTTTACAAATTTCAATAAAAAGTCTGGATCTTTATAATCAATATACTTAATTCCAGATTTTTTGAAACGACAATATTTCTTTTGTTTGTTGGTATCAATATTCAACGGCGTTAAATATCTGATTTCGCCGTCTTTTTTACCTTTTGATTGTTGTTCTATAGATGACATAATTACGCTTTTGCTTTAAGTTTAACTCTTCTTCTTTCTGCCCAAGACACAGCATGCTTGTCTAAAGCTACCGTTAAATAACGCATAAAACGCTCATCACGTCTAAATTCTACTTCTAACGGCTCGATAACTTCACCATCAACAGTGTATTCAAATAAGTGATAAAAACCACTTTTTTTGTTTTGAATTGGGTATGCTAATTTTTTTAGCCCCCAATCTTCTTTGGCTACCATCTTCGCTCCTTTAGAAACAAGAAATTCTTCGTATTTCTGTACTGTTTCCTTTATCTGTTCTTCAGATAAAACGGGATTTAAGATGAAAACAGTTTCATAATGATTCATAAAAATCTATTTTATTGTTAAAAATTGGGTGCAAAAATAGTTAAATAAACCATATAATACAATATAAATTTATACATTATTTCTCAGTATATTTGGGCTATCAAATCAAGTGTTAAAATTCTGTTAAAAAAGACACTTTAACGATGTTTTTTGGTTTTTACCCGAATTTTTCGTACTATTGTCGATATCTTAACCGAAATATTAATAATGTTATGACTTTAAACTGTGTAGTAGTAGACGACTCAGCGATACAGAGACTCTCAATTGTTAAGTTAGTAGAGAACCACCCAGCTCTAAACTTAATAGCAGAGTACAGTAGTGCGCTAGAGACTAAAAATGGTTTAAATACGCATCAAGTAGATCTTATTTTTTTAGACATAGAAATGCCTGTGTTAAATGGATTTGAACTTTTAGACGTATTAAACAACAAACCCCAAATTATTTTTGTAACCGGTAAAACCGAATATGCTTTTAAGGCATTTAATTACGATGCTACCGATTACTTACACAAACCAATTACCAGAGAACGCTTTAACGTTTCTGTGGAAAAAGCCTTGGAGCACCACAGACTGAAATTAGACTTTAATGAAGAAGAGGGTGAACACATTTTTGTAAAGAGCAATCTTAAAAAACGTAAAGTTTATATTAAAGACATTAAGTGGATTGAAGCTCTTGGTGATTACGTAAAATTAGTAACAGAAGAAAACAGCTTAGTAGTACTATCTACTATGAAATCTTTTGAAGCTGAATTACCTGAAGGTAAATTTTTAAGAATACACAAATCCTACATTGTGAATCTTGACAAAATTGACCGATTTAATAGTAAAAATGTTGAAGTTGGTGCTTATGAAATTCCTTTAAGTAGGAATAAAAAAACACAATTAGTTGATGCCTTAAATAATATTTAATTTAACCAACTAAATTAAAAGTTATCGACATTTAAAATTATTTTAACCGACCGAAAATCTTTTATACTTTGGAAGCTATTATTTATTTTAATAATAGCTTCTTTTGTTTTTAACAACGATTGCTTCTTTGGTATTTTTATTAAAATATTTTTATGAAACTGATTTCTTATTCTTGCAACTGGAGGCGATTCTGGGCCTAAAACAAAATCCCCAAATACTTGTCTTAAAGATTTTGCCAACCAAATGGAAGCTGTTTCTACCCTATTAAAATCCTTATGTTTTAAAGTGATTTTTATCTGTTTATAAATGGGTGGATATTTATAATTGTAGCGATCGTTCATTTGTTCATTATACATCGCTACATAATTATTTGTAGAAACTTGTTGCAATATATTATGATACGGATTGTAAGTCTGAATTAGCACTTTACCCCGTTCGTCCGTTCGTCCTGCCCTACCCGATACTTGTAGCATCAATTGAAAACTACGTTCATGAGCTCTAAAATCTGGAAAATTAAGCATGTTGTCCGCATTCATGATGCCCACCAACTTTATATTTCTAAAATCCAACCCTTTAGTTAGCATTTGTGTTCCAACTAAAATATCTATTTCTTGCTGCTCTAAAGCAGTAATTATTTTTTCATAACCATACTTTCCTCGTGTGGTATCCAAATCCATTCTAGCAACGTTATAATTTGGAAATAAACTCTTTACTTCATTTTCAATTTGTTCTGTACCAAACCCTTTACTGTCCAAATCCTGACTTCCACAAGCTAAACAACTAATTTGCATAGCCGTTGCATAGCCACAATAATGACAACGCAATTGATTTCTGTATTTATGATACGTTAAACTAACATCACAATTGGGGCACTGTGGTGAATGCCCGCATGTATTACACTCTACAATAGGAGAAAAACCTCTTCGGTTTTGAAACAAAATAATTTGGTGTCCTAATTTTAATGTTTCAGTCATTTCTTCAATTAACCTATCGCTAAAATGGCCTTTCATTAATTTGCGTTTATGCTTATCCTTAATGTCCACCAATTCAATTTCAGGCATTAATACATTATTATAACGTTGTGTAATTTCAACAAAACCGTATTTATTTTGCTTCGCATTAAAATAGCTTTCTAAACTGGGTGTAGCAGATCCCAAAAGTGTTTTTGCCTGATACATATTAGCAAGTACTACTGCTGTATCTCGCGCATGATAACGTGGCGCTGGATCAAATTGCTTAAACGATTGCTCGTGTTCTTCATCCACTATAACCAACCCCAAATTATTAAAGGGCAATAATACAGAAGAACGTGCGCCTAAAACAATTTGCCCCCTTTCAGAATTGTTTAAAACATGACTCCAAACTTCTACACGTTCATGCGACGAATATTTTGAATGGAACACCGCAACTTTTTCTCCAAAATAATTTTGAAGCCTAACAACCAATTGAGTTGTTAAAGCTATTTCTGGCAATAAATACAAAACCTGTTTACCCTGATTGATAGCATCTTCAATAAGTTTTACATACACCTCTGTTTTTCCAGAAGAAGTAACTCCATGAAGCAGGGTTATATTTTGTTTTTTAAAAGATTCTTTTATTTCAACCAATGCTGTTTTTTGATAATTATTTAGTTGCTTTGAATCTTCTGTTTCTTCACCAGAATATTGCACTCGGTCTGTTTGAATATGATATTCTTCTAAAACATCTTTATCAATTAATGATTTTATAACAGCAGATGAAGCACCGCTTTCATTCGATAAGTCTGAAACCTTAACTGGTTTTTTTGTTTTGGCAGAAATTGAAAACAGTGTTAAAACTACTTCACGTTGCTTTGGAGCTCTACTCAATTCATCCAACAAACCATGTAATGCTTTTTCTGTAGAAAAATGAGAATGTAATTTTACATACCTAACTAACTTTGGCTTATATTTTTCGTAGATTTCTTCTTCAACAGAAATAGCTTCTTTTTCTATAAGCCGTTTAATTACAGGTAGTACATTCTTTTTATCTAAGATATTTGAAATATCATGAATTTTCAAAGAAGATTGGTGATTTAGCGCTTCATAAACCAAAAATTCATCATCTTTTAAGATAGATTCATCAATAGCTTTAACAATATTTTTTGAAATAACAGTTTCACTTTCCAAAATAAAAGCACTTGGCAAAGCAGCACGCATGACATCCCCTAAAGTACACATATAGTAACTAGCCACCCATTGCCATAACGCTAATTGCTTTTCATTTACAACTGGTTGCTCGTCTAAAATTTGCTGAATTTCTTTAGCCTCGTAAGCTGTAGGTGCATCTTCATGAATACTAAAAACAATACCCGTATACACTTTAGATTTACCAAAAGGAACCGCGACACGCATACCTTTTTTTAAAAACTTTGATTCTAATACCGTAATACTATAAGTAAACAACTTAGGTAACGGAATAGGGAGTATTATATCTGTAAAATTAGGCATCCCCAAAGGTAATTAGGATTTAATAAAAAACCTAGTTTAAAATAAAATTCAATATTAAATTTATTATTCTAATTTAAAAAGTGACCGTAAAGATTTAGCAGAATCTTTGCTTTTAATTCCCTTTGGTTTTTCTGAATCACTTAAAGGTAAAACGCCCGTTTCTCTTGACCGACTGACTACAGGTGTTGTTATATTCTGTTGACTTTGATTGTTTTTGTTAGCCTCTCTTCTTCTTACATTAGCTTCTTTATTTATTGATTCAAAGCTTGTATTACCTAAATCACTTACCGTATTAAAATCCGAAACATCTGAAGGAGGGATATAACGACCATCTCTTTTGCGTACTGAAATAGCCTTTATTATTTCCACTTGTGTATCAAGCTCATTTATAGCTATTTTATCATAAAGTTGTATGGCATCACTATACTTCCCTTGGTCTTCATAAATTTGCCCTAAAAGCATTTTCTCTGCTCTAATTCTTTTATTGTTGTTTTTGTAAGGACTCAACTCTATAGCTTTAAGAATATCTTTTTCAGCATTTTGTAAATCATTTAACTTGTAATAATGCTGTGCCCTGTATAAATAAGATTGCCATTTAGGACTCATTGCAACCAATTCATGAAATTTCTGAAGCTGTGTTGAATCAACATTCTGTCTCGCATTCTCTTTAACTTTAAACACACCTCTTTCTACTACATAAAAATAGGCATCACAGCTATACATAAGCTCATAGCTAAACTTTTTTTTTAAGTTATTTCTTATTTTTTGTCCTTCAATATATTTTTTAGTTTGGTCTTCAATTTGTATTTCCGAATCTATCATGTCAGCATATGAAACCAAATTTTTAATAAAACAATTATTGTATTCATAGTCCACATTTTTATAGGTTACATTTTTTTCTTGTAGACACTGACAAATATCTGATTTGAAATTATTGAGATAATTTTGTGAATAGCCTTGAGTGATAGCTAACACAAACAAAAAAGAGAAAATTGTTTTTAAATTATTCATTTTAATCCTCTTCTTTCTTCCCTAAAATTGTTGTTTTAACATAATTAGCACAATATTTCAATGCTTTTTTTGCTTTATTTAAATTTAAAGTTGCCCTTGCTTGCTTCATAAATGAAGCATCACCAATATCATCAACAATATTTGGCACAACTTCCCACAAACTATCAATATCTCTTTCAGCACTTTCTAATAATTCTTCTTCTAGTTCTGGGGGAATTTCAACACCTGCTACGGTAAGACTATCATAAACAAATACTTTATCGTAAAGTTTGAAAGTGTTTTTAACAAAATCGTCAGTACTTTTTATTTTAGACGAACGGTTTGGCATGCTTAACCTAGTAGACTGGGAATACACTGATAAAGGCTTTAAAAAGAATATAAATAAACCTAAAATTAAAAGCACTTTATTGATTGAAGAAAAATACATCATTATTTGTAGCTAATTTATATTGAACGCTGAAAATAAAAAAAAACCAATCTCAACAACAATTAGAAACGACAAAAAGTAATTTTATTAGCCAAAAAGCATTTAAACCTGTATTAAAAAAGCGACTGCTAAAAATCTATTCATTCTCTTTGGGATATTTTTTCAAAAATTGAAGCGAAGCATTTAGCTCATAACCTAATAACAAAATATTGGAATTGAGCCATAAATAAAACATCAATATTAAAAGCGCACCAATGGAACCATATAGTTTATTATACTGACCAAAATTTTCAATATAAATTCCAAATAAATATGACGATAAAATAATAAGGATGGTTGTAAAAAGTGCGCCAACAGAAAAGAATTTAGATTCCTTACCTTCAAGTGTTCCAAAATAATATAGGGTAGCTGTTGCCAAATAGACCATAATTACAAAAAAAGTATATTGCGCTATATTTGCCCAAAAAACACTTTGTGAATCTACTTGATAGCCCCTATTTTCTAAAGCATGAAACAACTCCTGAACTACAAAAATTTGAAAATACCCTAAAACAGCAATCGTAAAAATAAGTAAGAAAGCAAGAATTAACGCTATGCCTAAGGCATAGAGGTATTGCTTAAACACATTACGAGATAATTGCTCATGATAGGAATTTTCAAATCCTGAAAAAACAGCATTTACACCATTAGCCATTAACATCAATGACAATACAAAAACCGAAGATAACAAGCCACCACGCTGTGGTTGGTCTATATTTTCAAAAATGTTTTCAAAGAAAAAATCTGATGTATTTGGAGGTAAAAACGATTCTAAAAATCTGAGGAATTCAATTTTAAAATCATCAATGGGCACGTATGGAATTACAATTAAAACAAAAAGTAAAAATGGGAATAACGCCATAAAAAAGCTAAAAGCAATAGCACTTGCTCTTGCTGTTAAAGCACCTTTTACAATTCCTGTAATATACAATTCCAATAAATCATAAAAAGATAAACCTTCTAACCCTAATAGTTTGATTTGCTTAAAAAATCTAACCAATAATTTTATTACTGGTATTTTTTCTAACTTATCTTCAATGGGTTTTGTCATTAATTTTATTAGGAATAAATTTCCATACAAAGTTATTAAATTAAGATTTCAAAAGAATGCAAATCCTCAATCAATAATAAAAAAAAGACACTATGATAATGTTAGCTATTTTGCTGCCTTTAAGCTTAAATCCATATTATGTACAGAATGCGTTATGGCTCCACAAGAAATATAATTAACACCACATTCAGCATAATGCCTTATAGTTTTTTCATTAATATTTCCTGAAGATTCCGTTAAACACTTATTACCAATCATTTTGATGGCTTTTTTAGTGTCTTCATAATCAAAATTATCTAATAAAATACGATAAACACCAGTATTTCTTAAAATTTCATCAACTTCAATAAGATCTCTTGCCTCAACCATAATTTTTAAATTCTTTCCTGTTTCTAGTAAGTATTGCTTAGTCATTTCAATAGCCTTAGTAATACCTCCGGCAAAATCGATATGATTGTCTTTAAGCATAATCATATCATATAAAGCAAATCTGTGATTTTCACCACCACCAATTCTAACAGCCCATTTTTCTAAAGCTCTAATACCTGGTGTGGTTTTTCTAGTATCTAAAACAGTTGTTTTTGTTCCCTTTAGCAAATCAACAAACATATGAGTTTTTGTTGCCACTGCACTCATGCGCTGCATAGCATTCAAAACTGTACGCTCGCATTTTAAAATAGATTGTGATGAACCTTCTACAGTTAAAACAATATCTCCATAGGAAACATGAGTTCCATCTTCAATAAGAATATCTACTCTTAATGTTTTATCTACATAAGCAAATACTTTTTTAGCAAAAGCTACACCTGCAATAACCCCTTTATCTTTTACTAAAAGTTTAGCTTTACCTCTGGCATTTTCAGGAATACAGGCTAATGAACTGTGATCTCCATCTCCAACATCCTCACGGATGGCATTTGCTATTATAAGGTCTATTTCGTTATAAAATTGGTCTTTCGTTATCATGAAAAAGTTAGTTTAGAGCAAAAATAAGAAATTGATTTGCGAAATTTAAAATTTTATTCAATTTAAATGCATAATTGATAAATTGAATCATCCATGACTAACAATTTAGTAACTTAAAGAAATGAAACAATTGTAGTTACGTCTTACTAAAAAAATAATAGCTATTTATTATTGAATTGAATAATTTTGTTTTATGAATATAAAACTGATTGCCATTGGCAAAACGGACAACAAAGACCTTGAAAACCTGACAAATATATACCAAAGCCGACTTGGTTTTTATATTAATTTTTCAATTGAAATTATTCCTGATATCAAAAATGTAAAAAAATTAAGCGAAGAACAACAAAAGCAAAAAGAAGGTCTTCTTATTTTATCTAAACTAAGCGCTACAGACGCTGTAATTCTTTTAGATGAAAATGGCAAACAATTTGATTCTGTTGGGTTTTCCAGTTATTTACAAAAATACATGAACTCTGGAATTAAACAATTGGTTTTTGTAATTGGTGGCCCATATGGTTTTTCTCCAGAAATGTATACAAAAGCAAATGGGAAATTATCATTATCTAAAATGACATTTTCCCATCAAATGATTCGTTTATTTTTTATTGAACAACTTTATAGAGGCTTTACCATTTTAAGAAATGAACCTTACCACCATCGTTAATTCAAAATCTCTAATCATTTTAGTGTGTTTTATAAACTTCTTTACGTTTTTTCAATTGCCGTTCTAAATCGCTAATCGTCTCTCTTACAGAAACTTCAAAATTACGTTCATTGGACGTTGCAAAAATCCTTGGTCCTGGCAAACTTAATTCTATATTACATATTTTCCCTATTTCAGGTTGACTTTCCTCTTGCTTAAAATGCACTGTGGCACTTATTAAAAACTCATATCTATTAAATAATTTTTTTAATTTTTCTTCAGTAAAAGCTGAAAGTGTTTCACTTACATCTACATCTACGTACTGGAAATTTACTGTCATAATCGTTCTCTTTTTAATGTTTATATCTTTTACTAAGATACTTGATTTAAAAACAACTAGTGGCAACTAAAATCATAAAATACTTGTAAAATTTCATATACCTTTTTTAATTGATTTCCGTTTAAACTTCATTTTTATATAAGTTAATATAGTAGTAATTTTGAATTTCAAAAAACACTTTTAAACCTATGCAACTCGTTTTCGCTACTAATAATTTAAACAAAATAAAAGAAGTACAAGCTTTAATCCCTAAGCACATTAAACTTTTAAGTTTAAAAGACATTAATTGTTTAGAAGACCTTCCTGAAACTCAAGACACGATTAAAGGTAACGCCGTTCAAAAGGCAAATTATATAAAAGAAAACTACGGATACAATTGTTTTGCAGATGATACAGGTTTAGAAGTAGAAGCACTTAATGGTGCGCCAGGTGTATATTCTGCACGTTATGCAGGTGAACAACGCAAATCTGAAGACAATATAAACTTACTACTTAAAAACTTAAGTACTTTTGATAATAGAAATGCTCAATTTAAAACTGTAATAGCATTACAACTTAACAATACACAAACAATTTTTACTGGTATTTGTAAGGGAGAAATAACAAAATTCAAACACGGTAAAAAAGGCTTTGGTTATGACCCTATTTTTAAACCTATAGGATACTCTCAAACTTTTGCAGAAATGGATTTAGATATAAAAAACAATGTAGGACATAGAGGAAAAGCTGTTTCTAAGCTGGTTGCTTTTTTAAATTCATAAAATATCACAATAATAATTAAAAAAGCCATTGGTTATTAAGTTTCTTTATTTTATTTTTAGTAAATGACTGAAGAATATTTAGAACAAGAAAATATTGCTATAGCAAAAGCCTACAAAGAGCTTTTAAAAGTTAGCTACACAACACTTACCGATGAGGATAAAAAACTTATCAGGCATGCATTTGATGTGGCACTAGATGGACATAAAGATCAACGAAGAAAATCTGGTGAAGCCTATATATTTCACCCCATTGCCGTTGCAAAAATAGTAGCTCAAGAAATTGGCTTAGATGCTACATCCATTGCTGCTGCCCTACTACATGATGTGGTAGAGGATTGCGATCGTTACAATATTACAGACATAGAACAACTTTTTGGAGAAACTGTAGCTAGAATTGTTGACGGGCTTACAAAAATATCGTCGTTAAGTAAGGAAAAGGACATGGATATTTCCTTACAAGCAGAAAACTTCAGAAAAATGCTCCTTACTTTAAATGATGACGTACGTGTTATCATTATAAAAATAGCAGACAGGCTTCACAATATGCAAACCATGGATTCCATGCGAGCAGATAAACAGGTAAAGATCGCTTCTGAAACATTATATATATACGCGCCTTTAGCTCACCGCATCGGTCTTTATAATATTAAAAATGAATTAGAGGATTTGGCTTTAAAATATACTGAACCCGAAGTTTATAATGATATTTTATATAAAATAAAAGAAAGCAAGGAAGAACAAGACCTTTATATTAAAGAATTTAGTGAAGTAATAAAAAATGCCTTAGATAAAGAACATTTTGATTATACCATAAAAGGACGTCCAAAATCTATTTTTTCTATTAGAAGAAAAATGGTTAAGCAAGGTGTCTCATTCGATGAAGTTTATGACAAATTTGCCATAAGAATCATTTACAAAAGCGATTTGGCTAATGAAAAATTTTTAGCCTGGAAAATATACTCCATTGTTACAGACCACTTTAGACCAAACCCCATGCGTCTGAGAGACTGGATTACCTCTCCCAAAACAACGGGCTATGAAGCCTTGCACATAACCGTCATGGGTCCCAAAGGAAGGTGGGTTGAAGTGCAAGTTCGAAGCCAACGTATGAATGAAATAGCCGAAAAAGGTTATGCTGCCCATTATAAATACAAACAAGACAATGAAAAGCCCGACAGTCTAGAAAGCTGGATAAATAGGTTACAGGAAGCTCTTGAAAACCCTGATGTTAATGCTGTAGATTTTGTTGAACAATTTAAACTCAACCTATATTCGCAAGAAATATTTGTTTTTACTCCAAATGGTGATTTAAAATCACTTCCAAAAGGAGCAACCTCCTTAGATTTTGCTTTCAATATTCATACTGAAATAGGTATGAAAACCAGAGGTGCTAAGGTTAACGGAAAATTAGTACCTCTAAGTCATGTTTTAAAAACTGGAGACCAAGTAGAAGTATTAACATCAGAAAGTGCTAAACCCAATGCCAATTGGTTGGATTACGCTACTACTGCCAGAGCAAGAAGTAAAATAAAATCTGCCTTAAGAGAAGATAGAAAACTAATTGCCGAAGACGGTAAAGAAGTATTACGTCGAAAATTAAAACAACTCAAAATAACACTTAATGAAAATAGTATCAACGAACTTGTTAATTATTTTAAATTAAAAACAAGTTTAGATTTATTTTACCGCGTTGGTATTGGTTCTATTGATAATGTGATGCTTAAAAGTTTTGCTTCATCAAGAAGTAATGCTTTAATGAGTTATATAAAAAGTAAAATTTCACGAAAACCAACCATTTCAAAAGAAGAACTAGATAAAAATGAAATTACATCTAATTACGATTCTCTTGTATTTGGGAAAGAAGAAGAAAAATTAGACTATAAATTATCTAATTGCTGTAACCCAATACCTGGTGATGATGTTTTTGGGTTTTTAACCGTTTCAGAAGGTATCAAGGTTCATAAAAAAAACTGTCCAAATGCGCTAAGCTTACAATCTAATTACGCTTATAGAATCATGTCTGCCAAATGGATTGATTCCACACAGCAGGAGTTTTTGGCAAAAATAATCGTCTCTGGAATTGACAATATTGGCTTAGTTAATGAAGTTACCAAAGTTATTTCTTCCAACATGCATGTTAACATGAAAAGTATCAGTTTTGAAAGTAATGACGGACTCTTTACTGGTAAAATAAATTTAAATGTCAAAAACATTACCATGCTAAAAAAACTTATTGAAAGACTTAAAAAAATTAATGGTATAGATAAGGTTACTAGAGTGTAAAAAAAGTGTAAATTTGCTGACGAAATTATGAACGCAAAAGCAGATAATAAAAATCAAGAGATTGTTAAAAGCGTATTTACAAGCTTTTTAGAAACAAACGGACACAGAAAAACACCTGAGCGTTACGCCATACTACAGGAAATTTACAATAGTACTGAGCATTTTGATATTGAATCATTATATCTTAGTATGAAAAATAAAAAGTACCGTGTATCACGTGCAACACTTTATAATACAATAGAATTACTTCTTGATTGTAAATTGGTAAGAAAGCATCAATTTGGTCAAAATCAAGCACAATATGAAAAATCATATTTTGATAGACAACATGACCATGTTATACTTACAGACACAGGTGAAGTTATAGAATTTTGTGATCCACGCATTCAATCTATAAAAAAAACTATCGAGGAGGTATTTGATATTGAAATCAATAACCACTCACTTTACTTTTACGGAAAAAGAAAAGAAACTAAATAACTAATTTTTTACAATGGCAGTAGATTTACTACTAGGATTACAATGGGGAGATGAAGGCAAAGGAAAAATTGTTGACGTACTTACCTCTAATTACAACATTATTGCACGTTTTCAAGGTGGTCCCAATGCAGGACATACTTTAGTATTTAATGGCAAAAAACATGTGTTACATACTATTCCTTCTGGAATATTTCATGAAGACACAACTAATTTAGTTGGAAATGGTGTGGTAATAGACCCTGTCATTTTTAAGAGCGAATTAGACAAACTTGAAGATCAAAATGTAGATTACAGAAAATCTTTGGTTATTTCGCGTAAAGCACATATTATTTTACCAACACATCGTTTGTTAGATGCAGCTAGTGAAGCTTCAAAAGGAAAAGCTAAAATTGGTTCAACATTAAAAGGTATTGGTCCAACATACATGGATAAAACCGGTAGAAACGGTATTCGGGTTGGTGATTTAGAATTAAGTGATTGGAAAGAGCGCTACAGAGCATTGGCTAACAAACACGAGTCCATGATATCTTTTTACAATGTGGATATTGAATATAATTTAAAAGAACTTGAAACGGAATTTTTCAAAGCTATTGAAGTTTTAAAATCATTACAATTCATTGATTCTGAAGAATATATATACCAAGCTCAAAAATCTGATAAAACTATTTTAGCTGAGGGAGCACAGGGCTCGTTATTAGACATTGATTTTGGAACGTATCCATTTGTTACTTCTAGTAATACAACTGCAGCTGGTGCTTGTACTGGCCTGGGGGTATCTCCTAATAAAATTGGTGAAGTTTTTGGTATATTTAAAGCTTATACTACCCGTGTTGGTTCTGGCCCCTTCCCTACTGAATTATTTGACAAAGATGGTGAAGATATGGCTCGTATTGGTAACGAATTTGGTGCTACTACAGGGCGACCTCGTCGTTGTGGTTGGTTAGATTTAGTTGCTTTAAGATATGCTTGCCAAGTAAATGGCGTAACTCAATTAATGATGATGAAAGGTGATGTGCTCTCTGGTTTTAAAACCCTAAAGGTCTGTACCGCCTATAAGTATAAAGGAGACATTATTCAGCATTTCCCTTACAACATAGAGCCAGAAAATGTTGAACCTATTTATACGGAAGTAGAAGGTTGGGCAGAAGATTTAACCAACATGTCTGACGCATCAGAAATGCCTAAGGCTTTAAACGATTATATAGACTTTTTAGAAAAAGAATTAGAAATACCTATTACAATTGTTTCTGTTGGACCTGATAGAAAGCAAACAATTTTTAGAAATAAATAAATAATATTTCTTTTATATAAAAAAAGACCACTAATTAGTGGTCTTTTTTTTATATCATTCTTAACTATAACTTAAACTCAATACCTTTCTTCTATCTCATTTTGCAAGTACATTTGTTTGTATTCTGTATTTATGAAAAGAATTCACAAAAACTTATCCAACAACCAACTTCAAATCCTTTTAAAACAAGGAGATGAAGGTGCTTTTAACGAAATTTACAATCGATATTGGAGTTCTTTGTATGCATACGCCTATCGCATCTATACAGAAGAAAAAATTTGTGAAGATATTGTCCAAGAAGTCTTTATTAGCCTTTGGGAAAAAGCAAAAGCTAGAGAAATAACAAATATTGAAGGCTACTTATTTAAAGCTATTAAATTTAAAATAGCAACCCATATAAGAGATTTAAAATTCACGTCAACTCATACCGAGGTACTTCAAAACATTGCCAACTCAAATACATCTGAAGACAATATAGAATACGAAGAATTTAAAAAACAAGTATTTTTAGAAATTGAAAAATTAACCCCCAAATGCAAAAATGTGTTTATTCTTAGTCGGTTTGATCAATTATCAAACACTGAAATTTCTAAAAAATTAAACATATCTATCCGTACAGTTGAAAAGCATATAAGTGATGCTTTAAAAGAATTAAAATCAACTTTAAAAACCAATCATATTATCGGATTTGTTATTGTAATGTTTCTTTAGAGTAAACAAAACACATCTTACTTTAAGAAACCGTTAAAGTCACATTTTCTTCTACGTGTTAAACTTCAATATTGCGACTTGCTTTAAAACAAGAACATTTTGCAAGAAAAAAAATTTATTTCCTTAGCTGAAAAATATGCTAACAAAACAGCTACTAAAGAAGAACAGCAACAAATTGAAGCTTTTTATGAAACGATGCAAAAAAAGCATAAATCCATACCCATCAATTTAAGTTCTAATAAAAAAAATAAAATCAAGAGTGCCATTGATGCTCATGTATTCAAAAAGGTCAATCTCATTAATTATAAAAACATTTCAATAGCAGCTTC
Source organism: Pseudalgibacter alginicilyticus (assembly GCF_001310225.1). Classification (GTDB taxonomy): domain Bacteria; phylum Bacteroidota; class Bacteroidia; order Flavobacteriales; family Flavobacteriaceae; genus Pseudalgibacter; species Pseudalgibacter alginicilyticus. Next base: position 947,108 of record NZ_CP012898.1, read on the forward strand.
TTTTATATTACTTATTGGTAGTGGCTTAGCATTTTCATTTTTAAACTTAAACCAAACAACACTTACAACATTAAAAGGCGAACGAAAAGAAATCACACTGCCAGATGGAAGTAGTGTATTTTTAAATGCTAATAGCAGTATCCGTTATTCTAATAATTTTAATAAAAAAAGGAACATACAATTAACAGGTGAAGCCTTCTTTAAAGTAGTAAAAAACACAAAAAGACCTTTTACTGTCACAACAAATAATACAAAAACTCAAGTATTAGGAACTTCTTTTAATATCAATTCAAACATTAACAACAGAACAATAGTTAGTGTAAATACTGGTAAAGTATCCGTTAAATCTAAAAACAACCCTGAAAACAAAGTTGTTTTAACAAAAAATCAGCAAGTCTTGTTTGTAAATAATGGGAGACAAAATTTAAGTTACAACAATAGTGATGATTTAATGGCTTGGACAAAAAACATTATTGTACTTAACAATGAGACTTTAGAAAATACTATTAAAATTTTAGAAAATTGGTACAATGTTTCTATAAATGTTGTAGATGAAGACATAAAGCAGGAAACCATTTCTGGGAAATTTAATAATGAAACATTGAAAAACGTCATAAAAAGTATTGCATTACTCAAAAACTTAAAAATAGAATATTTAACACCTAACCAGATAATTATAAGAAAAAAAACATAGAGTAACCAAACAAAAAAACCCATTTCCGCGGCAACGAAAATGGGCACTATAACAAATAACATTAAAAAAATTAACGTTAATTATTTAAAATGAATACTAAAATACACTTTTTTAAAAATTATTTATCCTTTAAATATTTTTATTTAATCTGTACGCTATTAACTATAAACTTAGCCTCTGCAAATTCAAAAAAATCAGATAACACACAGGTAAACCTAAATATTAAAAATGCATTAGTAACCGAGGTCTTTTCTGCAATTGAAAACCAAACAGATTACACTTTTATTTTTGATAATTCAATTACAAAAACAATTCAAAAAGTTTCTATTAATTCTACAAATGAAGATTTGAAAACCGTTTTATCAAAGCTAACTAAGCAAATTGGGTTTCAATTTAAAATTTTAAATAACACCATTACTGTTCTAAATTTAAAAAAACAGAAAGTTGTTAAAGGCAATGTTGTAGATGAAAGTGGCTTACCCCTCCCTGGTGCCAGTATTATTGAAAAAGGTACTACTAATGGCACCTCAACAGACTTCAATGGAGTATTCGAATTAGCATTAACTACAGAAAATGCAGAATTAGAAATTTCATTCATTGGATATGTCAATAAAACCGTAAAAGCTATTCCTGGTACCTTATTAAAAATTACACTACAAGAAAACGTAAATAGTTTAAACGAAATAGTAGTTACTGCTTTAGGTATTAAACGTGAACAAAAAAAATTAGGGTTTTCACAATCTACAGTTGAAAGCGAAAGCTTGGCACAAACAGCTCCAAACAATTGGTCGTCTGGGTTGAAAGGAAAAGTTGCAGGATTGAATATTGTATCATCAGGTTCTGGACCATTAAATTCACAACAAATAACACTTAGGGGAAACAACTCTTTAAATGCTAATGGTAATAATGCACTTATTGTGGTGGATGGTGTCCCTGTTAATAATGAAATGACAACCTCAGGATCATCCAATGCTTATATTGGAGAAGACTCTCCTATAGATTACGGTAACGGCATTTCAGATCTAAATTTAGATGATATTGAAAATGTAACTGTTTTAAAAGGTCCAGGAGCAACAGCTCTTTATGGTAGTCGAGCAGCTAATGGGGCATTAATTATTACTACCAAATCTGGTAAAAAGTCTAAAGGATTAGGTATTACTTACAATTCAAATATCAGTTTGGATGTTATACAACGCTGGCCAGATTGGCAATATAAATACGGTCAAGGAACCGGAAAAAGCTTTGATATAGAAGGAAACCCTTATTATTCTTATGGTTCTTCTGAAGATGGCAATAGCACTGGTGGAACAAGTAGTGCTTGGGGACCTGAATTTAACGGTCAATACTATTACCAATACGACCCTAATTTAGAAGGGCAATCATTACAACGTGAACTCTGGAAACCTTATGAAGATAATAGAAAAGATTACTGGCGTACTGGAGTTACTACAACTAATAACATATCTATTCAAGGTGGAAATAATGAAGGGTCTATGAGATTATCTGTTGGACATTCTAAAAATGAATGGATTATGCCTAATACTGGTTTTGAAAGAATAACAGCTTCTTTAAATGCTAATTATCAAGTTTCAGAGCATATAAAAATTGGATCAGTTATAAACTACAATAATAGAAATAGTGATAACTTACCAAGTACTGGATACAATAATGGCTCTATTGCTTACTTCATGATTTTTCAAAACCCCAATGTAGATTTAGATTGGTATCGTAATATTTGGAAACAGGGTCAGAATCAAATACAACAAATTCAACCTTTTAGTTCATACATAGACAATCCGTACGCTATAGCATATGAAGCTACCAATGCCTTAGCTAGTAATCAAATAGTTGGAAATATCTTTAGTAATATTCAATTAGCACCGCAATTAAAATTAATGCTAAGAACATCATTAAATACTTATTATCAAGAAAGAGAACAGAAAAGGCCATATAGTATAAATCGATACAAACAAGGATTTTACGAAGCACAAGATGTGTGGAAACAAGAAGTTAATACCGATTTTTTATTAAGCTATGATAATGAAATTAGTGATAAGTTTTCTTTTTCTGCCTCGGTAGGAGGTAATTCAATGGACTATAAATACAGAAGAACTGATGCTTCTGTTGACGGTTTAGTGGTACCAGGGGTTTACAAATTAGCAAACGGAATAAACAATCCACTTATTCAAACCTACGACAAAAACAAACGAGTAAACAGTTTATATGGCTTGTTTTCGGTTGCTTTTGGTAACAAAATATTTTTAGACTTAACAGGAAGAAATGACTGGTCTAGCACCTTACCCATAGAAAACAATTCTTTTTTCTACCCCTCTGCTAATGCTAGTTTTATCATGTCTGAAATATTTAACTTACCAACTGCTATGGATTACTTAAAATACCGTTTTTCATATGCCCAAGTTGGTAATGACACCGACCCTTACAAAACAAGCAAATATTATAGCCAAAGTGCATTTGCTAGTTCGGCATCCGTTGCTACTAATTTATTCAATGCCAATTTTAAGCCAGAAATCACTACTAGTTACGAAACAGGAATTGAAGCTCGCTTATTCAATAACAGAATAAACTTAGATGCTACTATTTATGAAACAACCACTAAAAACCAAATTATTTCAGTACCGTTAGATATTACTACGGGTTACAGTTCGGGTGTTTTAAATTCTGGTGAAGTTAGAAACCAAGGTATTGAACTAACCTTGGGAGGGAAAATTATTAAAAACGAAAAATTCAATTGGAAAAGTACATTTACTTGGTCTAAAAACTGGAATGAAGTGATGAAACTTGCCGATGGTATTGATGGCCAACAAGAAATAGGTTCTGGTGGTAATGCCACATTATTAGCTAAGGTAGGCGGTACAACAACTGCTATTTACGGTTTTGGTTTTGTTCGTTCTCCAGAAGGAGCTATTGTTTATGACAATGCAGGACTACCAGCCTATCCAGATGAAATTCAATACATAGGAGATGCCAGCCCAGATTGGAAAGCCGGTTTAAACAATAGCTTTAGTTTTGGAAATATCACTTTTAATGTTATGATTGATGGTCAATACGGAGGCATTGTATACTCACAGTCTAATCATAAACTTATACAACAAGGTAAATTAACATCTACTTATGAAGGTAGAGAAACTGGATTTATAACAGGTGATGGTGTTGTATTAAATACTGATGGAACATATTCTCCAAATACAACAGCTGCGATAACACCCGATTGGTACAATCGTTATTACCGTCGTGCTAATGTAGAATCTAACTCATTTGATGCATCTTTCTTAAAATTAAGAGAAATGAGTTTACAATACAACTTTCCACAAAAATCTTTAAAAAACACAGGAATTTTAGGCTTAAGTATTTCTGTTTTTGGAAGAAACTTGGCCACTGTTTCTGATTTCCCTATTTACGACCCTGAAACAGCGGCTTTAAATGGTGATACTATTTTACCCGGAATTGAAATGGGACAAATGCCATCACCTGCTACCTATGGTTTTAACTTAAAAGTAAATTTATAATATCTATAAAAATGAAAACATTAAAATATTTATTCTGTACGCTACTTAGTTTCACTATTGTAGTATCATGCACAAATGATTTTGCAGAAATTAATGAAGACCCTAACCGTATTAACGAAATTAGTCCTGGAACCTTAATAAATCCAATTATCTATGGTCTTGCAAGCCACAATGCAGGCAGAAGCGCTAATGTTACATTCGATTTGATGCAAGTATCGCTCCCATTCCCTAGTGTTTCTGGAGGTTTACACAGGTATGATGTAAGTCAAAGTGCTGGTAATTCATCATGGACTAATTACTACATATGGCTTAATAATATCAAAGAAATGCATTCGGCAGCTATTTTATTAGAAGATGCAAATTACGAAGCCATTGCACTGACATTAAACGCCATGGTTTACGCAAACCTTACTGATATATTTGGTCCAGTACCAATGACTGAGGCTGTAAAAGGTGATGAGGGAAATTTTTATCCTGCGTTCGATTCACAAGAACATATTTATGAAACTATTCTTGCTGACCTTGAAAGAGCAAACAGTATTTATGATGTTAGCAAAGGCATGGCATATGCTGATGATATTCTTTTCTTTAATGATGTTGAAAAATGGCAAAAATTCACAAATTCATTACACTTAAGGTTATTACTTCGAATTTCAAACAGAACCGAAACCAATGCATTTCAAAAAATGACAACTATGGTTAATAACCCAACCATTTACCCTGTTTTTGAAAGCAATGAAGAATCTGCTATCTTACAAGTCACAGGTGTTACACCCAATGTTTCTCCTTGGGGTAGACCACAAGATTTCAGCTTATTCACCAAAATAACAACTTTCTTTATTGACAATTTAAATGATTTTGATGACCCAAGACGTGCTTATATATCTACTATTGCAAGAGATTTAAACAACGTAGAAATAGGATACAAAGGAATCCCTAGTGCTTATGATGGTCCTGAATCACAATTTACCTATAGTGCTTCTGCTCTTAACACAAGCCAAGTAAACAACCCTATGCAAATTTTTCTATTAACGTATGCCGAAGTGGAATTAATCAAAGCTGAATTGGCTCAACGGGGCTATACTTCTAATGCAGAGACACACTACAACAACGGTGTTACAGCTGCCATTGAACAATTTAATATTGAAATGCCCTCAACTTATTTTGATAATCCAAATACCAAATACGATGGGTCTTTAGAAAAAATCATGCTTCAAAAATACTACGCACTCTACTTTGTTGATTATCAACAATGGTTTGAATATAGACGTACAGGCTTACCCGTTTTACCTACTACAGAAGCCATGTTAAACGATAAAAAAATGCCAGCACGTTTCTACTACCCTGCTGATGTTCAAATTAATAACGCATCAAACTATACAAAAGCTGTAGAAATGTTAGGTGGTCCAGATGATATAAATACAACTGTTTGGTGGGATAATTAAAAACAATATACAATGATGAAAACAATTTTTATTTTTATAAGTGCGATGCTAATTTCATTAGGGATAGCTGCACAAAGTAAAGTTTCTGGTTATGTTTACAACGACATAAATCAAAACAATAAAAAAGACCGAAAAGAACAATGCATTAGCAATGTAGCTGTAACAAATGGCGAACAAGTGGTATTAACAGATAAAAATGGAAAGTACGAACTTCCGATTGGTACTGACCATATTATTTCTGTTATAAAACCGTCTGGATACCAAGTAGCTACAAATACTAATAACTTACCTCAATTCTTTTATAACCATAAACCACAAGGGTCTCCTGTTTTAAATTTTAAAGGGGTACTGCCCACAGGAAAACTTCCTAAATCAGTTGATTTTGGTTTAATCAAAACTGAGGAAAATAATAAATTTACAGCCCTTGTATTTGGCGATCCACAAGCATATACCATAGAAGAAATTGAATACTTTAAAAAAGGAATCGTTTCTGAAGTTGAGGCTATAAAAAATGTCCCTTTTGGACTTAGTTTAGGTGATTTAGTAGGTGACGATTTGAGTTTATTCAACCCATACATTGATGCCGTAAAAGAAATTGGTATTCCTTGGTATAATGTAATGGGAAATCATGATATGAACTATGATGCTAAAACAGATAATATTAGCGATGAAACATATGAAGCTCATTTTGGTCCAGCAAATTATGCTTTTAACTTTGGTAAAGTTCACTTTATAGTTTTAGATAATATTCTTTATCCAGATCCAAGAGATTCTAAAGGTTATTGGGGTGGCTTTCGTGAAGATCAGTTAAAGTTTGTAGCTAATGATTTAAAGTTTGTTCCAAAAGACCATTTAATTGTTTTAGCATTTCATATTCCTTTAAGCGAACCTAACGGTGATAGTTTTAAAGATGAAAGCAGAGAACAATTATTCAATTTATTAAAAGACTACCCAAATACACTATCTCTGTCAGCTCATACACATATTCAAAAACAAACATTTTTTGATGCTTCACAAGGTTGGTTAAGAGAAAAACCACATCATGAATATAATGTAGGAACAACCTCTGGTGATTGGTATTCGGGTAAATTAAACGAAAAAGGAATTCCTATTTCAACTATGCGAGACGGAACACCTAAAGGTTATGCTTTTTTACATTTTAATGATAACAAATATAATATAGAATATAAAGTAGCAGGAAAACCAAAAGACTATCAAATAGAAATTTTTGCACCAAAAGTTGTTGCTCATGGTAGAAGAACAAAGGCTGGAATTTATGCTAATTTTTTTATGGGTGGTGAAAAAGATACTGTACAATATAGAATTGATACCGGAGAGTGGCAACCTATGACACATGTTCAAGATTACGATCCATCTTATGTAGCTCTGGTTTATGAATGGGATACTACAACCGAATTAATGGCAGGAAGACGATCTTCAAACCCAGTAATAAGCAACCATTTGTGGCACGGCTCTATACCTACAAAGTTAGAAATTGGTGAACATACCATTGAAATTAAAGCTACAGACATGTTTGGAAATGAATATACACAAACTAGTTCTTACCGCTTAGAAGCTCCTAAACAATAAAACAACAAAGCTTGTTTAACCAAAAATGTTAAACAAGCTTTTTTTAATAAAAGTAACATGAATATTTATAAAACGCTGATATTTTCAGCTCTAATAGTTTGTGTAAGTTGCAAATCTAAAACAGAAAACAGCCAAACTGATACGCAAACTAAAATACAAATTCAAGGCCATCGTGGTGAACGCGGAAACTTGCCAGAAAACTCTATTGAAGGTTTTTTAAGTGCTCTTCATAAAGGTGTTGATGTTCTTGAATTAGATGTTATTATTTCTAAAGACCACCAAGTTGTAGTTTCACACGAACCATATATGTCTTCGTTATATATGACAAAACCCTCAGGAGATACCATTTCAAAATCTGAAGAAAAAAATTATAATTTATATCATATGACTTATGATAGTATTAAAACATTTGATGGTGGTTCTAAAATCAATATAAACTTCCCTTATCAGCAAAAGATGAAAACTTATAAACCTTTACTAAGTGAAGTTTTGGATGTTATTGAAAATGAAATAAAAGAAAAAGAATTACCCTCAGTAAAATATAATATAGAAATAAAATCAAATGAAGAAGTTTATGGTATTTATCAACCAAATCCCGATGTATTTGTTGACTTAGTCATGCAAGTTATTCAGGAAAAACAAATTAAAAATAAAGTTAACATTCAATCTTTCGACCCTAAACCTCTTAATATTTTACACAAAAAACATCCAGAAATTGAAATCGCTTTTTTAGTTTCCAAAGGAAGTATTAAAAACAATTTAAAGTTATTAGACTTTAAACCACAAATTTATAGCCCCCATTTTAAATTAGTAGATAATAAACCAACTGTCGATTCTTTAAAATCTTTAAATATAAAATTGATTCCATGGACAGTTAATAATGAAGAAGATATAAAAAACATGATTAATTTAAAGGTGAATGCCATCATCACCGATTATCCTGAGCGCGTAATGAACTTACTGCATTAATTTTTAGAAATCAGAACATTTTTTTTAATAACAACTAAACGCTTCAAAAATTATTGAAGCGTTTTTTATATACATACAATTATACGTTATAATAATCGTTATTTTTGTCGCAAACTTATTCTATATTGAAAACATTAAAACCTACATATCTTATCCTTCTTTTTAGCTTCTTTACAATTGCCCAATTTCAAGGTCAAGAAAAAAAGAAAATTCAAATTGAATACTCTGGTTTTTTAAATCAAGACGAGTCCAATTATCCAGGTGCTAGAATTTTAACAAGAGATGAATCGCAACAGGTGCATATTATTCATGGTAGCACTAATATGTGGTGCGATAAAGCCTATTTTTATAGTCAAGATAACTTTATTGAAGCTTATGGAAATGTAAAAATGATTGATAACGATACCATTACTATGAAATCCAAATATATTAGTTACAGTGGTATTACAAAATTAGCCTTTGCTAGTGGTAATGTAGAACTTAAAGACCCTAGTTCCACAATAACATCAGACACCTTATATTTTGACCGAGAAAGGCAACAAGCTTTTTATAGAAATGGTGGCACCGTTGTTAAAGATACCTCTGGCACCATTACAAGCAAAATTGGAAGGTATTATATGCCTATAAAAAAATATCAATTTGTAGAAGATGTGGTTTTAGTAAATCCCGATGCAACTATTAACTCCAATTATTTTGATTTTTATTCAGATACAGGTCATGCCTATTTATTTGGTCCCTCAACCATTACCACCGATGAGAGTAAAACATATTGCGAAAAAGGTTTTTATGACACAAAAACCAAAATAGGGTATGCTATGAAAAATGCTAATATTGATTATGATAATCGAATCATTGAAGGCGATAGTTTATATTTTAATAACAACAGGAGTTTTGCTTCAGCAACCAATAACATAAAAGTCACAGACACGTTAAATAATAGTATTATCAAAGGACATTATGCTGAATTATATAAAGCATTAGACTCTTTATTTATTACAAAACACGCTTTAGCTATAACGGTTCAAGAAAAAGATTCTGTTTACATACATGCAGACACACTTTTAGTAACAGGTAAACCTGAAAAACGCATCACTAGAGCCTACAGAAACATGAGGCTATTCAAATCAGATATGAGTGCTAAAGCAGATTCTGTACACTCCAATCAAGCTACAGGACTCACTCAACTTATCAATATTGCTCGATTAGGTACCGGAGATCAATTTTCAACAAAACGCAAACCCATCCTTTGGAATGAAGAAAACCAAATGACAGGAGATACCATCCACCTAATATCCAATCCAGAAGCTGAAAAATTAGATTCGCTCATCGTATTCAAAAATGCCTTTCTTATCAGTAAAGATTCACTAGGAACAGGATATAACCAAATTTCAGGTCAACGGCTTGTTGGTCTGTTTAATGATGAAAACAAACTTAAACAAGTTAATATTATAAAAAATGCTGAATCTATTTTTTATGCTAGAAATGAACAAGGCGAATTAACGGCCATAGATAAAGCACGATCTGGATACATTGAAATTTATTTTGAGGAAAGTGAGATAGTAGAATTCAGGCGTTTAAACCAAGTAGATGGAAAAGGACACCCCCTTTCAAAATTTGCAGAAAGAGATAAAATACTAAAAGGATTTGATTGGCGTGATGATGAACGCCCTAAAAGTATAGAAGATTTATTTAAAGACGATCCTCCTTTAAATTTGCCTACTATTAAAGGTTTACAAGACTATGTACCACAAGAAGATTTTTTTAACGAGAATCTTTTAGATCCTAATGAAGATACAACTACCAATGACAGTAATCAAACTTTAAAAACACAGAAAAATTTATCCCAAAATTTTAAAACAAAAAAGGCAAAGTAGATTCAATAAAAGTCAAATAGAAACAATACTATGATTTCTAATTTCTTAAAACACCAAGCACAAACTTCTCCACACCCTTTAGGAATAGAGGTTTCACACGCTAATGGATGTTATATTTATGACACTGATAATAATGCACACTTAGATTTTGTAGCTGGTGTTTCCGCTTGTCCCCTCGGGCATAGTCACCCTAAAGTCACCAACGCCATCAAAAAACAGGTTGATAAATATTTACATGTCATGGTATATGGCGAATACATTCAAAAACCAGCAGTAGAACTTTGTAAATTATTGGCTAAACACCTTCCTTTTCCTTTAGAGAAAACATACTTAACAAATTCTGGCACTGAAGCAACAGAAGGGGCTCTTAAGTTAGCCAAACGGGTTACTGGTCGTACTGAAATAATAGCCGCTAAAAACGGTTATCATGGAAATACCATGGGGTCCATGAGTGTTATGGGCTACGAAGAACGCAAACAAGCATTTAGACCATTATTGCCAAACATCACTTTTATTACATTCAATAATGAAGTGGACCTAAACGCAATTACCACTAAAACGGCAGGAGTTATTTTAGAAACCATACAAGGAGGTGCTGGATTTATTGAACCAAACAACAATTATCTAAAAAAAGTAAGGGAACGCTGCAATAAAGTGGGGGCTTTATTGATTTTAGATGAAATCCAAACAGGTATTGGTAGAACAGGAAAACTTTTCGGTTTTGAAAACTACAACTGCACTCCAGACATTTTGGTATCAGGGAAAGCATTAGGTGGTGGTTTGCCTATTGGAGCTTTTACTGCGTCCAGTGACCACATGGATTTACTAATGAGCCAACCAAAACTTGGGCATATTACCACCTTTGGAGGGCATCCATTAATTGCAGCATCAGCTTTAGCTACACTAAAAGAAATTTCGGAAACAAATCTAATGGCTCAAACATTAGAAAAAGAAACCTTAATTAGGAAAACTTTAGTACATCCTTTAATTGAAGAAATTAGAGGAAAGGGATTGATGTTAGCCTTAATAATGACTTCAGAAGACATTGCAAACACCTTAATTCTTGAATGCAAAAAACACAAATTAATTTTGTTTTGGTTACTTTTTGAACCTAAAGCAGTAAGAATTACGCCGCCACTAACCATCACAAAAGATGAAATTGTTAAAGGTTGTCATATTATTTTAGACATTTTAAACAGTATAAAATAAAAACCAAAACAATTCAACTTTCTAAAAATCAACACATAAACACCCAAAACCTTTATAAAACGAGGCTGTTCATTACTTTGTTAAAAACATTTATGGCTATACCTATATAAAATTGATTGATAGCCTTAAATTTATTGAAATAGAAACTTACAAATGTGCCTATGGAGTTTAGTCATGATGACAATTATAGTTTACCGCTATCAAAATTTGAATCCATGCTGAAGACGAACAATATTTTGTTCTTTGATTCAGAAGAATTTGAAAACATCATCCACCACTATCTCAACCATGGCAAAATGTCATTAGCAAAAAAAGCTATTAAATTAGGCTTAGAACAACACCCTACTTCCATCAACTTAAAACTTTTCAATGTAGAAATTTATGTGTTTGAAAACAAACTTATTCAAGCAGATGCATTACTCAATGAATTATATCTCATTGATCCGAATAATGAAGAGATTTTTATACAAAAAGCCAATATTTTATCGAAAAAAGACGAGCACGAATTAGCCATTAATGTTTTAAAACAAGCCTTAACGCTTACTGATGATGTTGTGGATCTTTACTCATTAATAGGTATGGAGCATTTGTTCTTGGATCAATATGAAGAAGCAAAGTTATTTTTCATAAAATGCTTGGAAGAAGACCAACAAGACTACTCTGCCCTTTACAACATCATGTACTGTTTTGATTTTTTAGAGCAAACAGATGAAGCTATCAAATATTTAAACACCTTTTTAGATACCAATCCTTATTCTGAAGTCGCTTGGCACCAATTAGGAACTCAATATTATAACAAAAAAAATTATAAAAAAGCATTGTCTGCTTTCGATTTTGCTATTATTTCGGACGATAGTTTTGTTGGAGCGTATCTCGAAAAAGGAAAAGTGCTTGAAAAATTAAAACGTTTTGAGGCTGCAATTGAAAGCTACACCTTTACTCTAAAATTAGACGATCCCACTTCTTTTGCTTTATTGCGTATAGGATACTGTTATGAAAAATTAAAAAAAGACGACTTAGCAGTTCAATACTATTATAAAACAGTTCATGAAGACCCTTTATTAGATAAAGGATGGGTAGCAATAACTAAATTTTACAACAAAAAGAAAAACTTCCAAAAAGCACTATACTATATCAATAAAGCTATTAATATTGATTCTGAAAACATATCTTATTGGAAACTATATGCTCAAATAAATATGAGACTGAGCCTTTTTGAAGAAGCAGAACACGGGCTAAAAAAAGCTTTAGAATTAGGTAATTATGAACTAAATACTTGGCTAACTCGGGGTGATTTATTAATCAAATTAGGAGAATCACAAACGGCCATATACAACTTTGAACAAGCAGCAGAATTTTATCCAGAAAATGCTGAAATTGAATATCGTTTAGCTGGCCTATATTTCTCGTTAAATGAAATTGATAAAGGTACTTTTCATCTAAAAAATGGTCTTAGTTCTAATGAAGATTACACCTTTATAATTGATGAACTTTTTCCTGAAGTTACTAACAAAATTCAAGTAAAAAACTTACTTAAAACAAAACTATAGTAAACGGTCTATTAAAATTGTATATTTTTGAAGCAATCACAAAAAAATGCAGATGAAAAGACGATTTATAGACTACGTAGTTATTAGCTTAAAAGGAGTTGCCATGGGTGCGGCTGATGCTGTACCTGGAGTTTCTGGTGGAACCATTGCTTTTATTTCTGGAATATACGAAGAGCTTATTACTACAATTAGTAATGTGAACGTTGGCCTTTTCAAAACACTTTTCAAAGAAGGTGTTCCTGCTTTTTGGAAACAACTAAATGGCAGTTTTATTCTATCTCTCTTATTAGGCATCATTGTTAGTTTTATTTCTTTTATGCGAATCGCTAAGTATTTGTTAGAAAACGAACCAATTTTAATTTGGTCCTTCTTTTTTGGACTTATTATTGCAAGTATTTATTTTGTTGGAAAGCAAATTACTAAATGGCGTACATCAACCATCATAGCTACAATCGTAGGAGCTGTGGTAGCATTTTACATTTCATCTCTATCTGCATTAGGAGCCAACGATAGTACAACTTATTTGTTTTTTGCAGGAGCCATAGCTATTTGTGCTATGATTTTACCTGGAATTTCTGGTTCATTTATTCTCATCATTTTAGGAGCATACAAAACACTGAGTGATGCTCTTCACGATTTTGATATAAATAAAATAACCGTATTTGCTTCTGGTGCCTTAGTTGGCCTTTTGAGTTTTAGTCACTTATTAAAATGGTTGTTTAAAAATTATCATAATATCACATTAGCCCTGCTCACAGGTTTTATTTTTGGCTCATTGAATAAAGTTTGGCCTTGGAAAGAAACCTTAACATGGCATATAGATTCCAAAGGACTACAAACACCTTTAATTGAAAAAAGTGTGTCTCCGTTTTCTTTTAATGGAGACAATCAATTCTTTTTGGCTTTACTATTAATGATTATTGGCTTTTTAACTATTTTTATACTTGAGAAATTAGGATCTAAAAAAGATTAATGCAAAGTACAAGAACACTAACCGATAAAATTTTTCTTATCCTAAAAGGATTAGGAATGGGGGCTGCCAATAAAGTACCTGGTGTTTCTGGTGGTGTAGTTGCATTTGTAGCTGGTTTTTATGAAGAATTTATTTATTCGCTACGCAAAGTAAACGGCAAAGCTTTCAAATTATTCTTTAACGGACGCTTTAAAAGTTTTTATAATTATATCAATGGTCGGTTTTTAAGCCTTTTATTTTTCGGAATGATAGTTAGTTATTTCAGTGTTTCAAAAATTTTAGATTATTTAATAAAACATTATGAACTCTATGTATGGAGTGTTTTTTTCGGTATGATAATTGGCTCTATCTATTACATTAATAAAAATTTTAAAGACTGGAATTACCAAACTTACCTATCGCTAATCATTGGAATTGTTTTAGGTGTAAGCATTAGTTTTTTAAATCCAGCTAAAGAAAACGACAATCTTTGGTTTGTATTTTTTTGTGGAATCATTAGTGTTTCAGGAATGACCCTACCAGGCTTTTCAGGTTCGTTTATTTTAATCCTTTTAGGTAATTATGTATTACTTTTAGTTGATTCTGTTAATGCACTTTCTGCTACTGTTTATGAACTTATTGGGGGTGATTTTAGTTTTATCAATAATTCTGAACGCTTAAGAATGCTAAAAGTTCTTATTGTATTCACTTTAGGTTCTGTAACAGGGTTAGTTACGTTTTCACATTTGTTAAGTTATATTTTAAAACATTATAAAAGCATCACGCTATCTGCTATCATTGGCTTTATTGTTGGCTCATTAGGTGTGGTTTGGCCATGGAAGAAAACAGTTTATAAAATAACCAGTGATGGTAATTATTTATTAGATTCTTCTGGAGAAAAAATTATTAAAAATTACGCCCGCTACATACCCGATTTAAATACCAACACCTACATAGCTATTGGATTTATAATATTAGGAATTGTGATTGTTTTGGCACTTGAAATTTATGGACAAAAAACGAGAAAAACGCATGTTTAAATTAGGCCTATTAGGAAAAAACATATCCTATTCATTTTCTAGATCTTATTTTAAAAAAAAATTTGAAAATGAAAATATTACAGATATTACTTATGAAAATTTTGATATTCAAAACATCTTATCATTTCCTTCTATCATAAAAAATACTAAAGGACTGAAAGGTATGAACGTTACTATACCTTACAAAGAAGAAGTAATGCCATACTTAGATAAAATCAACAAAAAAGCGAAAGCTATAGGTGCCGTTAATACTATAAAAATCACAAAAAAAGGCAAACTTATTGGCTACAATACTGATTGCTATGGCTTTAAAAAAACACTCAAACCATTTTTAAAACCTGAACACAAAAAGGCTTTAATTTTAGGAACTGGAGGTGCTAGTAAAGCCATTGCATATACCCTAAAAGAGCTGAAAATTGAATACCGCTATGTGTCTAGAAATTCTGTAAAAGGTCTAAATTTCACTTACAATATGCTTACAGAAGAAATGATAAATGATTACCAAATTATTATTAACTGTACACCTTTAGGCACATTTCCTGATATTGATGTTTGCCCAGACATTCCATATAAAGGCATTTCAGAAAACCATGTGCTTTTTGATTTAATTTATAACCCGGAGGAAACTAAATTTTTAAAATTAGGAAAACAACAAAAAGCAACTACCATTAATGGATTAAAAATGTTAGAATTTCAAGCTGAAAAATCTTGGTCTATTTGGAAATTGTATTAATATCAATTTCATACGTATAATTCATCCTCACTTTTTTGTAATTACTTTAGTAGTTAGTATCTTTAAAGACTAAAGAATTTTAATGAACCTAAACATTTTTAAAAATGTCTGAGCTAGATAACCTGCCTAAAGCAGATGGAAAAGAAGAAATTAAGAAGCACATCGAGAATAGCGAAGTGACTCCAAAAGAGCCTGTACATACAGAAACAGAAAACTCAAAGGTTTCTGATGAAGTAGAAACATCTAAAAAAAAGACTCCTACTCAAGAAGAAAAAGTAGGGACTTCAAAAGCGGACGATACAAACGATGACGTATTGAATGAAATTGATGATTCTAATGCAGAAGATGCTGAAGATGAAGGCAATAAAGACCGTCATAAAATTGAAGAAAAAGAATACGATAAAATGTCGTTAGAGGCCCTTGCTATCGAATTGGAAAAACTCATAAAAAACGAAAAAATACAAGCTATTAAAAAGCATGTAGATAATATAAACAATGAGTTTAAAACAAAATTCAATGCTTTAGTAGAAGAGAAAAAGGAAGACTTTTTAAATGATGGAGGTAATGAAATTGACTTTTATTACTCTAGTCCTGTTCAAAAAAGGTATAAAACAGCCTACAAAGAATACAGAAACAAAATACATGAACATTATAAAAGCTTAGAAAATAATCTTAAACAAAATTTAGCCGATAAATTAGAAATTATTGAAGAATTAAAGGGCTTAATTAATGTAGAAGAAAATATTAATACTACTTATAAACATTTCAAAGAATTACAAGAACGTTGGAGAAACACTGGGCCAATTCCTAGAGACAAATACAACAATGCTTGGAATAGCTACCATCACCATGTAGAAATGTTTTATGATTTTCTTCATCTAAATAGAGATTTACGCGATTTAGACTTTAAGCATAATTTAGAAAAAAAGTTGTTAATTATAGAGCGTGCCGAAGAATTAGCACAAGATGATAACGTTATGCGTTCTTTCAGAGAATTGCAGGAACTCCATAAAATGTGGAAAGAAGAATTGGGACCTGTTGGCAAAGAGCATCGTGAAGAAATATGGGAACGCTTTAAAAAAGCAACTAAAATAATCAATGATAAACGCCAAGTATACTATCAACATATTGATAAAATCCATGAGCAAAACTTAGAACACAAACTTGAAATTATTGCTAACATTGAAGCTATTAACAATGAAAAAATAGCTTCTCATGGTATATGGCAGAAAAAAATAAAAGAAATTGAAGCTCTTAGAGAAGCATTTTTCAATGCTGGTAAAGTTCCCATTAAGGTTAATGAAGAAACTTGGTCTAAATTTAAAGCTGCGGTTAGAATATTTAATAAAAATAAAAATGCATTTTATAAAAATTTAAAAAAAGAACAATACACCAATCTTCAAAAAAAATTAGATCTTATTAAAATTGCCGAAGACAATAAGGATAATGAAGATAAAGAAACCACTACGCCTTTAATGAAAAAAATCCAAAATGATTGGAAAAAAATAGGCCATGTACCGCGTAAGGACAGTGATAAAATATGGAAACAATTTAAAGCTGCTTGTAATCATTATTTTGATAACCTGCACGCCGCTAAAAATGCTGCTAATAAAGTAAACCTGGATGCTTTTAATAAGAAATATGAACTTTTAGACTCCTTAAAAACTTTAAAAATTACTGGAGATAAAGAAAAAGATTTAGCAACTATTACAGATTTAATTTCTCAATGGAACAGCATTGGAAGAGTTCCTAATGACAAACGTTATATAGAAGGTAAATTCAATAAAATGTTAGATGAACTTTTATCTAGTTCTAAGATTAATAAAAATGACATTGAACTTATTAAATTTGAAAGTAAATTAGAAGATCTAAATAGCGAAGACAATCAACGTAACTTAGATAATGAACGTAGTTTTATCCGTAAAAAAATAGATGAGGTTAAAGGGCAAATCAATCAATTAGAAAATAATTTGCAATTTTTCACAAATGTTAAAGATGACAATCCGCTTGTAAAAGAAGTCCATAACAATATAAAAGAACACAAAAACACTTTAAAACTCTGGAAAACTAAACTTAGTAAAATTAAGGAGCTTTATTAATATTTACAAATATGTAGCTAATTGGAAAGTAGTATTCTAAATACAATAAAACATCTTTAGAATTATATTCTTCTAATTTTAAAGATATGGATTCTTATTTTGTTATGAATGATTTTGTTTATCACTTTTCCAACAGCCGTCTTTTTTACTAATTTTTTTTCAACATGCAGTATAAATTAATTTGTAGCGATATAGATGGAACCCTTTTAAATAAGGACCGTGAATTATCGCAAGTCACCATAGCAGAAATTCAACGCATATCCCCTATTCCGTTTATACTAATTTCTTCAAGAATGCCAAGCGCCATGCGACATTTGCAAGTTGAAATTGGAAATTTAAACACACCACTAATTGCATATAACGGCGGCTATATAGTAAATAATGATACGGTATTAGAATCAACTTTTATAAGTAACAAAATTCTGGAAACCATAATTTTAAAATGTAAAAACACCAGTATACACTTAAGTTTATACCATGCAGATGAATGGTACGTACCAGCATTGGATTATTGGGCAAAAAGAGAATACAACAACACCAAAGTAATGCCTGTTGTAAAATCCAATAATGCGGTTTTAAAAACATGGATTAAAGAAAAAAAAGGCGCTCATAAAATTATGTGTATGGGTGATGAAAAAGAAATAGACACTTTGTACAAAAATTTAGAAATGGAATGCCGTGATGATATTATGCTTTATCGCTCTAAATCTACTTATATTGAAATATCACAAAAATCAATATCAAAAAAAACGGCCATTGAATCTTTAATAAAAAATTGTTATTCTGAAATTTCTATGGAAAATATTATTGCTTTTGGCGATAATTATAATGATGTAGAAATGCTAAAATCTGTAGGTATGGGAGTAGCTGTTGCAAATGCAAATGATGCCGTTATGAAAATTGCCAATAAGATTACCGACACGAATAAAAATGATGGTGTTGCAAAAGCTATAAAAGATTTAATAAAATAAGTTAAAGTTTTTTTGCTTCTTCCCAAAATACATCCATTTCGGCCAGAGTCATTTCTTTTAAAGGCTTATTGATTGATCTTGCTTTTTCTTCAAGGTATTGAAACCGTTTCGAGAATTTTTTATTAGTACGCTCCAAAGCATTTTCAGGATTAATGTTTAAAAAACGCGCATAGTTGACCATTGAAAAAATAACATCACCAAATTCACTTTCCATAGCATCTTTATTTCCTGATTCTACTTCTGCTTTAAACTCATTTAACTCCTCCTCTACTTTTTCCCAAACTTGATTTGGGGCTTCCCAATCAAAACCTACACCTGCTACTTTTTCTTGAATTCTGTTAGCTTTAACCAGAGCAGGTAAACTGTTAGGCACCCCTTCTAATACACTTTTTTTACCTTCTTTAAGCTTCAAATTTTCCCAATTTCTCTTAACATCATCTTCATTTTTAACTTTTACATCTCCATAAATATGAGGATGCCTATTAATCAATTTTTCACAAATACTATTACATACATCCGCTATATCAAAATCATTTGTTTCGCTTCCTATTTTTGAGTAAAAAACAATATGCAATAACACATCGCCTAATTCTTTTTTTACTTCTTCTAAATCGTTATCCAAAATAGCATCACCCAATTCATATGTTTCTTCAATAGTTAAATGTCTTAAAGTTTCCATGGTTTGCTTTTTATCCCACGGACATTGCGCACGCAATTCATCCATAATAGTTAATAATCGGTCAAACGCTTTTAATTGCTGATCTCTGGAATTCATAAAAATATTTAAATCATAATTTAATATGAGTAAAAATACAATTATAAATGTTTTTACACCTGGCTATAAATAAAAAACAAGCAATAAATATGGTGTCTTAATTATAAATTAACGAAGTAAATCCTTCCATTTAAATTTAGTGAATTACATTTGTACAATAATTGCCCAATTATGAATTTATCTAAAGTAAAGTTAGTGGTAACAGACATGGATGGTACGTTACTTAATTCAAAACATGAAGTAAGTTCGCATTTTTTTAAACTATTTGAAGAAATGACAACTCATGATATTTTATTTGTAGCAGCAAGTGGCAGACCACATTATAGTATCACAGAAAAATTAAATACTATAAAAAATGATATTATCATTGTTTCAGAAAATGGTGGACTTATTTCTAAAAATAAAGAAACACTTTTATCTACTCCTTTAGAAGCAGATAGCCTATTGGAAATTATTAACTTAATACAACCTTTAGAAAATACGCATCCTGTTTTTTGTGGAAAAACCAAAGCTTTTGTTAAAAGCGGTTCTAAAAAATTATTGAATATTTTAACCGAATACTATCCTTACTATACCATTATTGAAAATACTTCTGAAATTTATGAGGATATTTATAAGGTAGCCTTATTCCATGAAGAAAACTCTGAAAAATACATCTACCCTCATGTAAAACACTTAGAAGCAAATTTTAAAGTAAAAACATCTGCTCACCATTGGGTAGATATTTCTGAAAACTTAGCAAATAAAGGTCATGCCATTAAACTATTACAAGATTCTTATAATATTTCTTCAGATGAAACCATGGTTTTTGGTGACTATAATAATGACTTAGAAATGCTAAAACTTGCCTATTTCAGCTATGCCATGAAAAATGCGCATCCTAATGTCAAAAAAGTTGCTCGTTTTGAAACAAAAACCAATGATGAATTTGGTGTTGAACATATTTTAGAAAAACTGGTAAAAGAAAAAAGTAAAAATTAATAAATCTATATACCGTATGCTGTAATAACCATATTACGCGATCCTGCATAATTTCTATGTTCACACAAATAAATACCTTGCCAAACTCCTAAATTTAATTGTCCGTTTGTTATTGGTATTTGAACCGAAGCTCCTAATACCGATGCTTTTATATGTGCAGGCATATCATCAGATCCTTCGTAAGTGTGTTGATAATAAGGAGCATTTTCAGGCACCATTTTATTAAAATGACTTTCAAAATCGGCTCTTACTGTATCATCAGCATTTTCATTAATAGTTAAACTTGCAGAAGTATGCTTAATAAAAACTTGCATCTGACCCATTTTTATGTCTTCAATTTCAGGAATTACATCAAGAATAGCATTTGTTATTAAATGAAACCCTCTAGGGTAAGCTTTTAATTTTATTTGCTTTTGAAAAAATATCATATCACTTTCTACTTTAATAACACGTTTAAAACTAATCTTAAAAACAATTAAGACTGCCTTATTTCCTACATTAAACACAGCCTTTTAGTAAGATTATCAACTCTTTAATAATAACCTAATTAATTCACTGTGAAATATATTATTGTAACAATTCTTCTAAATTATATCACATTAACTTACTATTCAACAGAAAACAGCTCCTATAGCGAAGCACAAATATATGTAACATTGGCATTTAATAAACGTTTGTGGGGGTATTTCTAAGGAACAATTCGTCATAGACCAAAACACAACAACTAATGAAAACGGGTCAGATGGTTTTATTTATATGTTTAAGCGAATATGTTATTGAAAATATAGAATAAAAATATCAGGTTTTTTGCTTTTTTTTCTTTGCTGCTGGGAATAACACATTATTGAGTATTAAACGATAACCAGGAGATGTTGGATGCAAGTCCAATTCCGTTTTTGCATCTCCTACCCGATGCTGATAATCTTCTGGGTCATGCCCTCCATAAAATGTAAAGAAACCCTTTCCTTTAATACCATGAATATATTTAGCTTCGCCATTGGATTTTGTTTCTCCCATTACCAGTACATTCGATTTAATTTCATCTCTATTAAAAGCGGTAGTTTGCCCCATAAAGCCTTTAACCAAAACTGTGTGATTCTGACATAACATGGTTGGAACAGGGTCCCATTTTGCAGAAAACTCCATCAAGGAAAAATAATCTGTTGTTTGCGAAACTGTACGGTTTCTTGTCATGTCTATTGAAGAAAATTCATAAACCAAAGGATTTCTTTCTAAAGTGAAATCAGTAAATGCAAAAGTTTTGTTGTAATCTATTTTGTTTTGATAACCCGGATCACTTGCATCGCCATCAAACATAGGCTCACAAATATCAATACCCTCTGCAGACAAAGCTATATCAAAACTATCGGTAGCACTACACATAGCAAACATAAAGCCTCCACCAACAACATAATCTCTTATTTTTAAAGCAACGTCTAATTTTTCTGAAGACACTTTATTATATCCTAGTTTTTCCGCCAATGATTCAGCAGCTTTTTTTTCTTCAATATACCACGATGCTGCCCTGTACATACCATAAAATTTACCATATTGCCCTGTAAAATCTTCATGATGCAAGTGTAGCCAATCAAATAAAAGAAGTCCGTCATTAAGCACTTCTTCATCATAAATGGTTTCATATGGAATTTCAGCATATTGTAAAACCATGGTTACAGCATCATCCCAAGGCAATTTCCCTGAGGGCGTGTATACTGCAATTTTTGGTGCTTTTTCCAAAACAACCGCTTCCATATTTTGGCTCGGACTGCTTATTTCTTCCAAAATACTTTCGGCTTTATCATTGGAAAGAACCTCAAAAGATACACCTCGAATCTGACATTCTTGTTGAATATCTTTTGTATCTGGCAATAAAAAAGAACCTCCTCTATAATTAAGTAACCACTGAACTTTTAATTGCTTATTAAGCACCCAATAGGTTATTCCGTAAGCCTTCAAATGATTTTTTTGGCTTTCTGCATCCATGGGAATAATTATATAAGAAGCATGGACCTCTACTCCTAAAAACATAAATAAAATTATAAAGACTATTTTTTTCAATTTGAAACAAAACTTTATGAAGTTTCTCTACATTTCTATATTAGAAATAACAAAAACTAATTATTTACTTGAAAGATACTTAAAAAAATACTTTACTAAATATGTTTAACAGAAGATTAATTCTTAAAAAGGCACCTCATTATCATCTTCGTCATTAAAGGAACTACCAAAAGCTTGGTCTGGACTGGCCTTAAAATTATCTGATTGAAATGTATCATCATTTGCTGCTGAATTCATTTTAGAATGAAACTCAAAAGGTGAATCAAAATCATCTAAATTATCAAACTTACCTAAATGACCAATAAATTTCAAACGAATATTTTCTAAACCACCATTACGGTGTTTTGCAACAATAAACTCACCTTGACCTTCGGTAGGTGAACGCTCTTCATCATCCCATTCATCAATTTTATAATACTCTGGTCTATAAATAAACGATACAATATCAGCATCTTGCTCAATGGCTCCCGATTCACGTAAATCTGATAATAAAGGTCGTTTACTCCCCCCACGTGTTTCCACTGCACGCGAAAGCTGTGACAAAGCAATTACTGGCACCATTAATTCTTTTGCTAAAGCCTTAAGATTTCTTGATATCATAGATATTTCTTGCTCTCGATTCCCTCCATGATTATTACCGCCTGTCATTAATTGTAAATAATCAATCATGATTAATTTAATGCCGTGCTGTGATGATAAACGACGGGCCTTGGCTCGTAAATCAAATATTGAAAGTGAGGGGGTATCATCAATAAATAAAGGTGCTTTTTCTAAGCCTTTAACTTTTACGTTAAGCTGCTCCCATTCATGCTTTTCTAATTTTCCTGTTCTTAATTTTTCAGACGACAAGCCTGTTTCACTGGATATTAGACGGGTAATTAATTGCACTGAAGCCATCTCTAAAGAGAAAAATGCTACAGGAATATTTTGATCTACAGCAATATTTCTTGCCATAGACAGCGTTAATGCTGTTTTACCCATACCAGGACGTGCTGCAATAATAATTAAATCAGATGGTTGCCAACCAGAAGTTAATTTATCAAGCTTATTAAAACCTGTTGGAATCCCACTTAATCCCTCTTTATTAGAAATTTCTTCAATCTTCTTTTTAGCTTGAATTACTAAATCTTGAGCCGTTTCACTCGATTTTTTAATATTACCTTGAGTAACTTCGTATAATTTTGATTCAGCTGTATCTAATAAATCAAAAACATCTTTCGTTTCATCGTAAGCTTCTTCTATAATTTCGTTTGAAATTTTAATCAAACTACGTTGAATAAATTTCTGTAAAATGATACGTGCATGAAACTCAATATGTGCTGAAGAGGATACTTTTTGAGTGAGTGAAATAAGATAAAAATCACCTCCAGATAATTCTAACTTAGCATTTTTCTTTAATTGTGTTGATACGGTTAATAAGTCTACAGGTTCACTATTTTCAAACAGCTGAAAAATAGCAGCAAATATGTGTTGATGCGCTTCTTTATAAAAAGCATCGGGACTTAAAATGTCTATAACTTCATCTACCCCTTTCTTATCAATCATCATAGCACCAAGCACAACCTCTTCTAAATCAATAGCTTGTGGAGGTATCTTTCCTTTTTCAAGACTGATTAAGGTACTTCTATCTACTTTATATCCTTTTAATTGATTGGGCTGTTCCATAACTGCGAAAGTAATTAAAAATAAGAGGTTATTGCTCCTTTTTTCTACTGTGATTATTAACCTTTAGTTAACAATCTAACTGTTGATAACTCAAAAATATTGTGAATAACCATAAAAAAAACCGAAGTATAAAACTCCAGTTTTTTTTATTATAGCATTTTAAAAGGTTTAGCCTTTAAACACACCCATATTAGCATATTTATCCATACGATTTTTCACCAATTCGGTTGGTGATAAGTTTTTAAGATTCTCAAAAGATTTCACAATAGCATTGCTAACAATTTCAAATGTTTTTTCTCTGTTTCTATGAGCGCCTCCAAGTGGTTCTTTGATAATTTCATCTACCATTTTAAGCTTTTTCATATCAGAAGCTGTTAATTTTAAAGCTTCTGCTGCTTGTTCCTTAAATTCCCAACTTCTCCAAAGAATTGAAGAACAAGATTCAGGTGAAATTACTGAATACCAAGTATTTTCTAACATTAAAACGGTATCTCCTACGCCAATTCCTAATGCTCCACCAGAGGCTCCTTCTCCAATAATAATAGTTATGATAGGCACTTTTAAACGGGTCATTTCCAAAATATTACGAGCAATCGCTTCTCCCTGTCCACGTTCTTCAGCCTCCAGACCAGGATATGCCCCAGGTGTATCTAAAATAGTAACAACAGGAATACCAAATTTTTCAGCAGATTTCATCAAGCGTAAAGCTTTGCGATAACCTTCAGGGTTAGCCATTCCAAAATTTCTATACTGACGTGTTTTAGTATTGAATCCTTTTTGTTGCCCTATAAACATAAAACTTTGATTGCCAATTTTACCTAAACCTCCAATCATGGCTTTATCATCTTTAAAACCTCTATCACCATGAAGTTCTAAAAAGGAATCTCCACAAATAGCCTTAATATAATCTAAAGTATAAGGTCTGTTAGGATGACGAGACATTTGTACACGCTGCCACGGCGTTAAATTTTTATATATTTCCTTTTGAGTTTCTTTTAATTTTGTTTCTATTTGAGAACAGGTTTCTGTAACATCCACTTCACTCTCTTCTCCAATAAGCTTACATTTTAGTAATTGATCTTCAAGTTCTTTTATTGGGAGTTCAAATTCTAAATATTCCATAAGAATTTATCATTAATCAGTTTAAAATATTAATTTTCACAAAAGCTGAAACAACTAAGAATTAATTTTCATACAAAATGAAAATTAAATTTAGTTAGGGTTCTTTTTGGTCAGCCTACAAATATAAAAACTTTAATCTTCATAGAACATTATGAACGTTTTCTTTTTAGAAATCTTAAATTTTTCAATATTACATTTAGTATAACCATGATAATAATAATGGCTGCACCGTAATAAAAAGAAGTACTCATTTTTTCTTGCTCTGGAAAAAGATACATAGCAATCAGAATACCATAAATAGGTTCTAAATTATAACTTAAAACAACGGTATATGGGCTGATAACTTTCATGACATGGACAGAAGCTATAAAAGCATAAGCCGAACAAACTGATGCCAAAACAAATAGATATCCATAATCTAAGAAATCTAAATTAAAGAATTCAATAGAAAAAGGTTTTTCTAAAAAAAATATAAAAATTGAAATAAATAAAACACCACTTAAAAACTCATAAAATGAAATAACTGTAGCACTATGTTTTTCTAAAAACTTGCCATTAAGTACTGCAAATAAAGACGACAAAAAAGCTGAAATTAATCCTAAAAAAATACCATATATATATTCAAATTCATTTTGGGTGATAATAAAAACACCAAAAACAACAAAAAGCCCTATTATAATTTCATACCAAATAATTTTTCGCTTGTAAACAATAGGCTCTATAATTGAAGCAAAAAAAGCGCCTGTAGAAAACATCCCTAATGCTATGGAAATATTAGATACTTTTATCGATCCAAAAAATGCCATCCAATGTAGCGCTATAACAATTCCTGCTATTGCTAATTTAGCTAAGGATTTGGAGCTTATTTTTATATTAATTTTAGTTATTTTAATATATAAAAACATTAAAACAACCGTAAAAAGCATTCTAAACCAAACCAAAGGAATGGCATCAATAGAAATTAATTCTCCTAAAATAGCCGTAAAACCAGCTATTAAAACTAAAAAATGTAAATGAAGATGATTTTTTATTTTAGCGTTTAGCATTGTACAGAAGATAAGCTGCTAACACACCAAAAATAACATTTGGAAACCATACGGCTATCATGGGAGAAAAATTAGATTGCTCTGCCATAACACCAAAAATTTTATCAAAAAACACAAACACCATAGCTATACAAATACCCACCGCTAAGTTAACTCCCATACCGCCTCGGCGCTTCATAGCAGATACTGATACCGCGATTATAGTTAATATAAATATGGCAACAGGCAAACTCCACTTTCTGTATTTTACAAGTTGATACCTACCAATATTTGAAGACCCTCTTTTTTCTTCTTTATCAATAAATTCCACCAATTCGTCATAAGGAAGAATTTCAGCTTCATAAATTACAGGCACCAAATCTTTAACTTCAAAATCAAATAAAGTATCTTTCCTTTTTGCCCTTTCTATTACATCCTCAAATTCACCCACATGGCGTTTTACATAATCTGTTAATACATAAACAGTATCCTCTTCTACATATTTAATAGATTTAGCATCTATTTTATAGGTTAAAACATTGTCTTCAAAATGTTCTAATGTGAAATTATAACCCAATTTTGATTTCGTATTAAAACTACTTACATAAATAAAATCGTTGTCATTAATTTGCCTATAAACATTTTGATCTTGACTATCCTTTCGGGTAGGATGGAAATATTTAAAATCAAATTCATTAAAACCTTTACTCGCATCAGGGGCTAAAAACAGCCCTAACATAAGTGCCATAAAGGCAATAATACTTGCTCCTATTAAATATGGCCTTAAAAATCTTGAAAACGAGACCCCCGAACTTAAAAATGCTATAATTTCTGTATTGTTTGCTAATTTTGAAGTAAACCAAATAACAGACAGAAACAAAAACAAGGGAAAAAGTATGTTTGCAAAATAAATAGTAAAATCATAAAGATATATAAGCACTTCTCCTAATGGTACTTCGTTTTCAAGTATTTTCCCAATTTTTTCAGCTAAGTGTACTGTTATTCCAATTGGAATAAACAGTAATAACATCATTAAAAATGTAAGTAAATAACGTTTTAATATGTACCAATCAAGTATTTTCATTTAAACTATAATCGCTTATCCATTTGTTTTACCATCATATCTTTCCATACTCTAAAATCTCCTGCTAAGATATGTTTTCTTGCCTCTCTAACCAACCACAAATAAAATCCTAAATTATGAATTGTAGCTATTTGAGCTCCTAACCTTTCATTTACAGAAAACAAATGACGTAAATATGCTTTTGAATAATCTGTATCTACAAAAGTTATCCCCATAGCATCAACTGGTGAAAAGTCATTGGCCCATTTTAGGTTTTTAATATTAACTGTACCGTGTGCTGTAAACAACATCCCATTTCTAGCATTTCTTGTGGGCATAACGCAGTCAAACATATCAATACCTAGGGCAATATTTTCTAAAATGTTGATAGGAGTTCCTACTCCCATCAAATATCGGGGTTTATCTTCTGGCAAAACTTCACAAACCACCTCTGTCATCGCATACATCTCTTCTGCAGGCTCACCAACAGATAAACCACCTATAGCATTCCCAACCGCCCCAGTATTAGCTATATATTCAGCTGATTGTTTTCGTAAATCTTTATAGGTACTTCCTTGAACTATAGGAAAGAAAGCCTGATTATAATCATATTTAAGTGGTGTTTTTTTTAAATGACTGATACACCTATCCAACCAGCGATGCGTCATATGCATAGAACGTTTGGCATAATTATATTCACATGGATAGGGCGTACATTCATCAAAAGCCATGATAATATCTGCTCCAATAGAACGTTGAATTTCCATAACATTTTCTGGTGTAAATGTATGGTAACTACCATCAATATGTGATTTAAACTTAACACCTTCTTCTTTTATCTTTCTGTTTGAAGACAATGAATACACTTGATACCCACCAGAATCTGTTAAAATATTTCTGTCCCAATTCATGAATTTATGAATCCCTCCTGCTTGTTCCAAAATAGGTGTTTGAGGTCGCAGGTATAAATGATATGTATTACCAAGAATAATATCTGGATTAATATCCTGCTTTAATTCTCTTTGGTGCACCCCTTTTACAGAAGCCACCGTACCTACTGGCATAAAAATGGGAGTTTCTATAACACCGTGGTCTGTTTTTATAGTTGCTGCCCTTGCTTTACTTTGTAAATCTTTTGCTTTTAATTCAAATTTCATGCGATACATTAATCAGTTGGCAAACCTACATATTTTTTTAATTATAATGTATTTAGATATGGTATAAGTATATAAAATTATGAAAAGATGTATCATTATTTTTCTTCAATAACAGATTCTATTTTGAATAGAATTAAAATGAAGTTTCAACAAATACCACACCCTTATTTTATTTAAAATCTAAAAAGAACACTAATATGCTACAAAATATGATTAAATGAAAGTTTGCTAATTTTTTAATCGACAAAATACAGAATTAGCAAATAATTTCAGCTGCAAAGATTAAACCTATAAAATAATTCTCTTTTGGCAGCGTTTTTGATACTATGACTAAGTCGAATCTAAAAAAAAGAGTATTATGAAAAAAACGGATAATCTACACAAAAATTTAAAAAATCATTTTTCAACAGGTAAACTTATTCTATTAGGATTAACCCTTACATTATTATCCTTTACTGGTTATGCACAAACAGTTAATGGCGTTGGTTTTAAAGGAGGCTTAAATTATAATGGCAATGGTGATTATTTTGAATCTATTGGAGATAACGCGCAACACCCTGATAGAAGTGTTGGCTACCATTTAGGACTTTTTGGTAAGATAGGAAACAAAGTATATTTTAGACCAGAAGTAGTTTATACCGCCACTAAAAGTGATTACAATGATGACAGTTTCAAAATGCAAAAATTAGATGCACCTCTATTGGTTGGTATTAAAGTGTTAGGTCCTGTTAGCGTTTTTGCTGGACCATCATTCCAATACATATTAGATACTGAATTTGATGGCATTGCTATTAATGACGTTGAAAATGATTTTAGTGTAGGCCTTAATTTTGGTATTGGGCTTAACATTAACAAATTTGGTATTGATTTAAGATACGAGCGAGGATTTAGCGACAATGAAGCTACTTTTATAAATGACAATATTGTTAGTACTGGTAGTCGAATAGACACACGCCCTGATCAATTGATTTTAAGTTTATCTCTTATACTTTGAGAGTATTAAAAACAAAAAATCTCGCAATTAGCGAGATTTTTTGTTTTATAAAATATTTGCTTCTGTTTCTTCAGGATCTAAATACCTGGGAATACCATTTTTACCAATGTCGTTAGTTGGGTCACCATCGCCATCAATATCCTCCCTAATGGTTGGTACACCATCGCCATCGTCGTCAGTATCAATTATATTAAGGGTACCATCGCCATCAGTATCATCTAATTCATCATCATCTGTTGTGAAAAATTCGCCATCACCATTTAAGTCTTCTTTCCAAGATGGTACACCATCATTGTCATGATCATTCTCTTGCATTTCAAATAAATCAAACTTAAAAACTAATGGAGAGTATGATGAAATATTAGTTGAACCACTGGCAAAATAACCTAACCCTGAAGGTACAAACATAACACCTGCACCATGATTTGAATAACTAACCGTACCATCTCCATTTTCCACAAATCCCTCTGCAGTTTTAAATAATGGCAATATTTTTCGCCATCCTGCAATAGCTCCTGTTAAATCAAACTCTACGGGATTAACTGAACTATCAAACACATTTTCATCCAATGTATATCCTTCATAATTTACTCGCACATTGTCTGCAAAGGTTGGGGTTTCTCCGGCACCTTCATTTAACGTAAGATAATAAACATTATATAGTGTTTCAGCATAGGTAACTTGTATACTATCTAAAGCAGCTGATCCAAACAATAATTTGTTATTTTCTGGGTCAGGAATTTCTCCATCTACTTCAGTTATAATTAAATCTGCAATACTTCCATTTGTGTTTTCAAATGTACCCGCGTTGTAATAATGCGATTTTAAATATGTAACAATAGAATCATTGTCAGTAATTTGTTGTTCAGTTCTGTCTCTGAGTTCTACTTCTATATATTCATCTTCATCATCTTTTTTACAAGCAATAAATCCCATGGCAACACATACAAAAGCTACTATTATTTTTTTTAATTTCATTTGAATTTTTTTTTGTAAAAACGACACATTAAAATTTCAAGTGTCTTAAATTATATTCAACCTTCTTTATTATTTAAGTAATTTAATTTTAAGAAATGAATATTACTAAATTGCTTATTTTTGGAGCGCAAGATACAATTTTAATATTTTCTTGCACAACAAGATTAACGTAGTTTTTACAATAATTGTATGCGAATTGATAAGTATTTATGGTGTATTAGATATTACAAAACCCGAACTATTGCTACAACGGCATGTAAAAAAGGACATGTAAAAGTAAATAATGATGTTGTTAAACCCAGTAGAGAAGTTTATCCTCAAGATAAAATAGACATCAGGAAAGACCAAATTAATTATAAAATTACTGTAAACGACCTACCTGACAGTAGAGTTGGCGCAAAATTAGTGGATATTTATAGAACAGATAACACGCCTAAAGAACAATTTAAAGCTCAAGAATTATTAAAATTCGCTAAAGATTATTACAGAAAAAAAGGAACTGGAAGACCTACGAAAAAAGATAGAAGAGATATAGATGATTATGCTGATGAAAATGAGTAATTTTATATTTTAAATTAAATACAGCACAAAATTATGACTGTTAAGAATAACATACTGAATCATAACGAGATTAATCATAAAATAAGACGTATCGCCTTTCAGATATACGAAAATAATGCCAATGAAAAAGAAGTTATTTTAGCTGGTATTGATAGCAATGGCTACATTTTTGCAAAAAAATTAAAAGCTGTACTAAAAAAAGTTTCTGAAATAGACCCAATACTTTGTAAAGTTAGTATTGATAAAAAAAATCCGCTATCAGAAGTTAAAACATCTATTCCAGAGTCTGATTACAAAAACAAATCGGTTGTATTAGTTGATGATGTTTTAAATTCAGGAACCACCTTAATTTATGGTGTCAAACATTTTTTAAATGTTCCTTTGAAACAATTTAAAACCGCAGTTTTGGTAAATAGAAATCATAAAAAATACCCTGTTAAAGCTGACTTTAAAGGTATTTCTTTATCAACCTCTTTACACGAACACATAGAAGTTGTTTTAAAAGGAGATCAATTTGAAGTCTATTTAGAATAATTCAAAAAGCAACTCATCTATTATAACTGTTTCTGCTTTATCATCCGTAGAAACTACTTTTGAAGCTTGATTATAATATTGTCCGCGTTCAAACAGGTGTTTTCCTATAAATTCAGTCAATACTTCATCTGTTTCTATATGCGCTACTAATGGACGCTTACTTTTTTCATTCTTCAATCTATCTATTAATGTTTTTATTGACGCCTTTAAGTAAACACTTTTAACATTATTAGCGTTTAAAATAACATCCATATTGCTATTATAACAGGGTGTACCTCCTCCAAGTGATAAAACAATGTTAGCTTTTTCAGAAATAATTTCTTTTAAATATTGAGATTCTATTTTTCTAAAATATATTTCGCCTTTAGTTTTAAAAACGCTTGAAACAGCCATTTTTTCTTTCTCTTCAATAAAATCATCTAAATCAATAAAATCATAATCTAATTTCTTAGCTAAAATTCTACCTATTGTAGATTTTCCAGAAGCCATATACCCAATTAAAACTAAA
Source organism: Pseudalgibacter alginicilyticus (assembly GCF_001310225.1). Classification (GTDB taxonomy): domain Bacteria; phylum Bacteroidota; class Bacteroidia; order Flavobacteriales; family Flavobacteriaceae; genus Pseudalgibacter; species Pseudalgibacter alginicilyticus. Next base: position 979,182 of record NZ_CP012898.1, read on the forward strand.
ATCATTTTACCCTTTTGAATTGATTATTAAAAACATACGTTATTGCTAAGCAAAAAAACAAAAAAATATTCAAAAAAAGTATTGTTTTTTTAATTAAAGAATATATATTTGCACCCGCTAACGGTAATAGGGTTAGCATAACAAAAGTAAAGACTCGGTAGCTCAGTTGGTAGAGCATAACACTTTTAATGTTGGGGTCCTGGGTTCGAGCCCCAGCCGGGTCACAAAAAAAAGTTAAGCATTATGCTTAACTTTTTTTATTTTTACATACTTCTTTAATGCGCACGTGGCGGAATTGGTAGACGCGCCAGCTTGAGGGGCTGGTATTCGCTTAGAATGTGGAAGTTCGAATCTTCTCGTGCGCACTTTAAAAAAACACAACACATTAACAATCAACCTATTACAAATAAACCTTCTTTATATTTGCACACAAATTGAACACAAAAAAAAAGAGGGCTATAAAACCCCCTATAATTGTTCAAATATTCTCACTACAATTACATAGCTGAAAAATAAAAGTACGTAAAACATCTTTAATTTTATTTACACACCTTCTTTTATTCAATTATTTCTTCTTTTACAAATTCTGTTTGTTCAGGGTTAGTATAAAGCACTTTATCAAAAGTTTGCCTTACATTACTTAACATCGGATTATTTATAGAATAATTAGCAATATATTTTGATGTTAAAATTGAATCGGGTTTTTCCGAAAGTGCTGTATAATATTTTTCAAGTTTATTGACCCTGTTTAGTACAATTTTATAATCTGTCAATTTTTCCAAAGCCTTATCTCTTTTATCTTCAGACTCATATTTATAACTATAATCACTAATTCGTATGGCAGTCAGCACAGCTTCTTGGTAAAGTTTTTGCATTGTATCTTGGTGGGCTATTGATTTTGTTAGAACTTTTTTAACATAATCAAAGCTTAACGTATCAATTAAACTTTGCTCTGGGTTTTTATTCCAATACTCTGCAAACTCTTTTTTTATAATAGGCAAACTATCTGAAGCATTAATATCTGACATTTTTTCAATTTTATTAATACTAAAATTCATATCTGCTAAATCAAAATTTAAAGATTTAACGTTTTTCTGTTGGTAATCATAAAGCATCTGTTCGCCTTTACTTTTACCACAAGAAAACAAAAGCATTGCTACGGTCAATAAAATAAAACTTTTTCTCATTTAGTTAGTGTTTTATGGTTAAATTAAAATGTAAGATAATTCTTTTTAATTGAAAAATCTTACTGTTTTCATCAATTGTTTTATTTTAAACTCATTATAAATAAAAAAGGAGAGCATCAATCCCCCCTTTTCCTGTCTAAAAAAAAATCTATTGTTTCAAAACACCTAATTCATTAGGATAAAACTTAGACTCTCCCTTTGTGCTATGAATATTATTTTCAGTTCCGTATCTAATATTTTTAAAATAATTGATTATTTCACTTTGTCCATGTGTTATTAAGTTTAAGCCTAATAAAGTATTTAAGTGCTTACATACTTCTTTTGCTTCGTTAAAAGCGTCTATTTGCTTATCATTTGAAGCGTAATAATAATGTCTTCTTACTTCGGGTAATTTATCCAAATCCTTAATAGCAAATTTTCCTTTATCTAATTCAGGACTTAAACCTATCCAGCTTCTATTGTTCTTTTTCCAATATGTTTCGATTGTCTTTAAATCAATTCCCAAAGCTTGTAAATTAAAAACTTCATCTGCATCAGGAAATTTAAACTTTGGTTTAATCCATTGTTTCACAAAAATTATTCCTTCATCCTTTAAATTACTCTTTTCATTATCCGTAAAAGATGTTTTTAAAATGGTTTCTGTAAATTTCACAAAATCATTTAACAAATCTAATTTGTCAACAATTCCTTTTTTAGTGTTTTCAATTGCGGTTTTATTTACTCTAATTAAAACCTGTTTTTTTTGTTCTACTATCATTATATTAAAATTTAAAATTATACGTGTTTGAATGTGGTAAAAAAAAGAACTGGAACTAAAGCTTTTTCATCATCTAAAACCTTTAAATTATTTTTCACCCATTGAAGCAATTCCCGCTTAGGTCTGTCTAAGTCTTGCGGCTTACTCTTATCTGCTGGCACAAATACAATTGGTTTTATTTTATTGCCTGTGTAAGCATTGATAATATCTTGCATCTGGTCAAAACTCAATTTCGGATGTGCTTCAAACAATTCTAAAATTTCTTTTGCATTGTTTAATTTTATTTGCTTATTCATAATCTTCAATATTTATTGTTACAAACCTCTCAAGTTGTTCGCCTCCACTCGTTATATCGATAGCGTTTAGTTTTGGTAAAACAAAGGTCGCTAACTCCATTATTACTTTTAATCTGTCTTTAGGTTCGAGTTGATTTATATCATCCTGAAGACGTGTTAAATTACTTTCAACTAAAACTTTAAAAGCTTCTCGTGTTTCTACACTCATTTTATTACTCTGTCCTTTTCGGCTGCTTAATTTTCCAGCCTGTCTTGCTAATTCTTTATTATTCTTAAAACTCATATTTTCATGTTATTAATGCTACTTTAACGTATTTTCAATAGATAATCTGCTATATCTAAGCCTTGTTTTTTATCTTCTTTTGTTGCTTTATCTCTTATTAATGTTGACATCTTAAACGTTGCTAAATGGCTTAATTGTGGCATCTTATTATTCCATATATCATAACATCCAGCATCAGGAAATAATACTACATTACGACCTTTTAAAACCTTTGTATTAGTCTTATTAAGATTGTTTAAACCTCCACAAGCAAGCCATATAAATTCAGGTAAATAAACACTTGCTATTATTGCAGTTTTTTCGGATTCACAAATGGCAATTGGTTTTGATATATCTGTATTAATTAAATGTTCACCAAACAAACATTGTTTAAGATTGAAATTATCATGCTTTAAAACCTTGTGAACCCAAGTAATATGACTATAAGGTTCTTTTACTCTCTTACCATTAATAGCATTATAAAGCATTATTTTACCCGTTCTAACTTTGTTGTTACTATCAATTTGATAGAAAACATTTGCACCGTTCCAATGTTTTGAAGTACCTATTTTATAAACATCTGCTAATTCATTTGATACCTCTTTATTCCAATGATTGGTTAAAAAATCTAAAAAGTAATTAGGTGCTTTACTAGATATACTTTTAACCACTATATTATTATCAATATAACTTGGCTTTTCGTAACACTTTGTAACTGGTGTAACTCGTGTAACAGGTGTAACATTCTGTATATTATTATCACTTAAATATTGTTTTGGTGTATAGTGATAACCACATTTTAAAAGCCTATTACAAGCACCTACAACATCGCTTAAATGTTCATTTGTATAGGTATCAATATACTTAGTAAACACCCCTGATTTATTACACGCTGGGCAACGGTAACGAGTTTTTATTCCTTTATATGGTTCTAATATGTATCTATAATCTTTCATCCTTTATAAGCGTAACACCCGTAACAAGTGTAACAGGTGTTACGACTGTTACGACTGTTACGATTTACTATATTTATCTAAAGTTCTTTTAACCTTCATTTTGTTAGTTCCTAGTTGCTTGGCTATATCTCCAAAACTTATATTCGGATTACTACTTTTCAACTCAATAATATTTGATTCTAACATTTCTTTATCTTCTTTTGATACCTGTCTTAAATGTTCATTCTCATTACCATAATCAACAAATTCAAATTCTAAAAAGTTATGAGGCTTATCTATTTGACAGACTGCAACATTTTCAGTATCGTATATAATTTCTGTGTTACGTGCTTTAATTTGTTTAATATATCTAAGCTGTTTATCTGTATTACTTTCACCTATAGAAAAACAAATAACTACAAAGTTTATAAGCATTTTACTACCAGCTAAATCATTCCTAGTTATAGGCTTAGTTAAATCTCTTTTGGGCGTATGTGCTAATGCTAAAATTGAAAGTCCGTATTTACTTTTTAAAGCTTTTAAATGCTTCATTAATGGCAAAGCATCTTTAGACTTTTCAGTTTCATTTTTTAGGTAAGTAAGATTATCTATTATTAGAATTTTTGCATCTG